>NZ_VZZS01000005.1:0-179064 GCF_009650575.1 Pseudomonas sp. MNR3A
GTCCCGCGATGGGCTGCGCAGCGGCCCCCAGACCCCCATCGAGGAAACCCCATGACAACGCCCACCCACCGCCGCCTCACCAGCGAAACCGAGGCCATCGAAGTCGCCCGCCAGGTCGCCGAGGAAATCGCCGCCATCGCTGCCGACCCACGCAACAACGGCCAACTCCCTCGCCGCCAGGCTGAGCTGCTGTCCAGCAGCGGCCTCACCGCCATCGGCGTGCCTGCGGCACTCGGCGGGCTCGGTGCCTCCGTCGCCACCCTTGTCGAAACCGTACGCCTGATCTCGGTCGCCGACGGTGGCGTGGGCCAATTGCTGCAGATTCACAACGTCATGCTGCGCGGCGTCGTCAGTGGCTATCCGGATGAAGTACGCGATCGCCTGGTCGCCGACCTGCTGGCTGGAAAGCGCCTGGGCAATGCCCTGGCCGAGGTCGGCGGCAAGAACAAGTTCGCCCTCAAGACCCGCGTCGAGCGCCGCGCGGACGGCAAGCTGGTGCTCAACGGCAGCAAGTTCTACTCCACCGGCGCCTACCTGGCCGAGTGGATCTCGCTGACCGCCGCCAGCGACGACGGCGGCGTCGGCGTGCTGCTGCAGCGCGATACGCCAGGCCTGACACTGATCGACGATTGGGACGCCTTCGGTCAGCAGAACTCGGTCAGCGGCACCGTCAACTTCGAAGACATCGTCCTCGACGAGCGCTATCTCTCGCGCCGTAACGGGCCGATGAAGCGCACCGGCCTGACCTTCCCGCAGATCCTCCACGCGGCCATCGACACCGGCATCGCCGCCGGCGCCCTGCAGGCGGCCACCGCCTACCTGCGCGAGCATGCCCGGGCCTGGGTTGAAAGCGGCGTCGAACGGGCCAGTGACGAGCCCCATGTGATCCGCCAGATTGGCGAATACGCCGTGGCCCTGCGCGGGGCAGAGTCGGTGCTGCGCGATGCTGCACGAGTGTTCGACGAACACGAGCGCGACCCGGAGAACAAGGCGTTGCAGGACGAACTGATCCTCTCGGTGGCCACCGCCCGCGCCCATGCCGACAGCGCCTCGCTGAAAATCGCCAGCGACCTGTTCTCGCTGCTGGGTGCCAGCGCCAGCCTGAGCAAGTGGAACCTCGATCGCTTCTGGCGCAACGCGCGGGTGCACACCACTCACGATCCGATCCGCTGGCGCCTGCACAACGTCGGCAATTACTACCTCAATGGCACGGATCCCGGCGAGTACACCGCCATTCTCAATGCCAAGGAGGCCCAGGGCGCGACGCGCCGCTGAATCCGCAGCGGCCACGTCGCTGGGCAAGCCCGTGCCGTGGCCGGCACATCCACTCCCTTCGGACACCTGTATGCCCCACCCTCTGCTGCGCGCCCTGGCCATCTACCGCGAGATGCCCTGGCGCTTTCTTCTGGTCGCCCTGCTCTACATCGCCGGCAACCTCGGCCTGGTCTGGCAGCAATGGCTGATCGGCCATGCCGTCAACGACGTCAGCGCCGGTCAGGCCGTGGTTCGCCAGGCCGACGGCAGCCTCGACGCCAGTGTCGCCTGGTACTGGCTATGCCTGTTGCTGGCCATCGCCCTCGGCCGTGGCCTGCTGCAGTACGCGGCTGCCGTACTGTCGCTGGTGCTCAGCCAGGCGCTGCTCACTCGCCTGCGCGAACGCATCCTCGAACAGGTACAGGCCCTGCACCTGGGCTACCACTGGCAGCACGGCATGGGCGAACTGGTGACCCGTACCACCCGCGATGCCGACAAGGTCCGCGATGCGCTGATCACCTTCTGGCGGCAGATCGTCGAAACACCCCTGGTGGTGCTGGCGGTGGTCGGCCTGCTGGCCTGGTATGACCCGCTGCTGGGCCTGGTACCGCTGCTGCTGACCGGTGTCGGCCTGTGGTTGTTCGTGGTACAGACCGAGCGCCTGGTCACCCTCGACCGCGCCGTAGGTGCCGCCTATGACCAGGTCAGCCAGGACCTCGCCGAAGGTATCGGCGGCGTGCGGGTGATCAAGGCCTTCGGCCTGGAACAGACACGCATCGAACGCTTTGCCGCGCAGGTGGCGGTGTTCTCCGGGCATGCCCGTGCCGCCCTCGCCTACGCCGCCTCGCGCATTCCCCTGCCGCAGGCGGTGGTGGCGCTGGGGCACGCCTGGGTGTTAATCCATGGCGCTCACCTGGTGGCGAACGGGCGGCTGGGAATCGGCGAGCTGGTGACCTCGCTGCTGCTGGCCACGACCTTGGTATTTCGCATCGAGGGCATCGGCCGGGTCATGCAGACCTTTGCCGACGCCCGTGCCAGCGCCGAGCGCATCTGGCAACTGCTCGACGAACCGCCAGCGATCAGCAGCGGCCCTCAGGCCTTGCCCCGAGGGCCGTTGGGCCTGAAGTTCGAGAAGGTACGGGTCGGCGCGCCGAACGGCGGACGTGACATCCTGCACGACTGCTCGCTCACCCTTCAGCCCGGCGAAGTGGTCGCGCTGGTGGGCGCCACCGGCACCGGCAAAAGCCTGCTGGCGAGCCTGTTGCCACGCCTGGCCGATGTTCAGGGCGGTGCCGTGCTGATCGGCTCCGAGCACCACGGCTGGCAGGATGTGCGTGGGTTGGACCTGGCAGAACTGCGTCGTCGCGTGCAGGTGCTGCCCCAGGAAAGCTTCCTGTTCTCCGACAGCCTGGCGGCCAACCTGCGACTGGCAGCCCCCCACGCCAGCGACCAGCAACTGCGCGAGGGCCTGCGACTGGCTGCGGCAGAGGACATCCTGGAGCGTCTGCCCCATGGCCTGGATACACCGCTGGGCGACCGTGGTGTAACGCTCTCCGGCGGCCAGCGCCAGCGCCTGTGCCTGGCCCGCTCGCTGCTCGGCACCCCGGATATCCTGTGCCTGGACGACGCCACCAGCGCCCTCGACGCCCACGCCGAGCGCCGGGTACTGGACAACATCCGCCGCCTGCGCGGCGATCAGGGCCACGCCCCCACCCTGCTGCTGATCACCAGCCGCCTCTCCACCCTGCTGCTCGCCGACCGCGTGCTGGTGCTGGACAACGGCCGTATCGCCGCCAGCGGCAGCCACGCCGAACTCAGCGCGCACAACGCCCATTACCGCGACCTGCTGGGGATCGAGCATGACTGAGCCACGCAAGACCCCGAGCGACCTCGAGATCGAACAGACCCTCGCCCGCCAGGCCCTGGACCGCGGCATGCTGCACCGCCTGCTGCCGCTGATGCGGCCGATCCGCAGCGCGATCCTGACCGTGATCGGTATCGAGCTGCTGCTGGTGTTCACCGTGTTTCTGCGGCCATGGTTCGTGCGCGAGCTGCTCGACCGTGGGCTGATCCACGACGGCGACCACTGGCTGCTGGACGAACGCCTGGTGCTGTGGCTGGGCCTGGCCCTGGCGGCCAGCTGGCTGGTGCGTTTCCTGCTCGCGGGGGTGTCGCAGTTCATCGCAGGCTCCGCGGCGATCCGCGTGCTGAACGATCTGCGGGTGAAGGTGTTCAGCCATGTCCAGGCACTGTCGGTGAGCTACTTCGACCAGACCCGCGCCGGGCGCATCATCTCCCGCGCCGACCGTGACGTGGATGCCCTGGAACCGTTGCTGGTACAAGGTCCGCCGGAGCTGCTCGGCGCCCTGCTGCGCTGCGGCCTGGCCTCGGTGATGCTGTGGCGCATCGAGCCAAGCTTCTTCTTCAGCCTGGCAGGTACGGTGCCGTTGCTGGTGCTGGCGACCTGGCGCTTCAAGCGCATCTCCCAGCGCAACTGGGCAAGGGTTGCCGAGCAACGAAGCCGCTTCACGGCGCACCTGGTCGAGAGCGTCAACGGCGTGCGGCTGATCCAGCAGTGCGGCCAGGAAACGGCCAATGCACAGCGTTACCGGCGCCTGCTGGAGGACTTCAACCAGGCGCTGATCCGCGGCAGTTTGCGCGCAGGCTGGTTCGCCCCCTTCACCGCGCTGCTCAGCACCGCCGGCATGGCCGTGCTGTTGCTGGTCGGCGCCCATGGCCTGGCGCAAGGCACGGTCAGCGTCGGCCAGGTCGCCGAGAGTCTGTTCTATGTGTTCCTGTTCCTCGGCCCGCTGCAGGAGCTGTCGGATCTGTTCGAACGCTACGCCACAGGCTCCGCCTCGGCCCAGCGAATCTTTCTGCTGCTCGACACCCGCCCGCAACTGCTCGACCCGCAGCGCCCTCGGGCGCTGGGCCGCGCGCGCGGGCAAGTGGATTTCGAGCAGGTCGAATTCGCCTATCACCCCCAGGCCACAAGGCCGGTGATCGACCGCCTGGACCTGCACGTGCCCGCAGGCCAGGTGCTGGCCATCGTCGGCCCCTCCGGGCATGGCAAGAGCACCCTGGTGCAGTTGCTGACGCGCTTCTACGACGTGCACGCTGGCGCGGTGAAGCTGGACGGCATCGACCTGCGCCACCTGTCGCAGCACGACCTGCGGCGCAATGTCGGGGTGGTGCTGCAGGACAACGTACTGTTCAGCGGCAGCATTCTCGACAACCTGCGCCTGGCCGCACCGCAGGCTGATGACGCCCAGCTGATTGCTGCGGCGCGCGAGCTGGGCGCTGACGAGGTGCTGGAGCGCCTGGCGCAGCAATACCACACCGAAGTCGGCGCATTGGGCTCACACCTGAGCCATGGCCAGCGCCAACTGGTGTGCCTGGTGCGGGCCTACCTGGCGGACCCAGCAGTACTGGTGCTGGACGAAGCCACTTCGGCGGTGGATGTACATACCGAGCGGCGCATCCAGCGAGCGCTACGACGCCTGTGCGAAGGGCGTACGGCGATCGTCATCGCCCACCGCCTGGCGACCATCCGCGATGCCGACCGGATTGCCGTGGTGCGCCATGGACGGGTTGTGGAGCACGGATCGCACGGGCAGTTGCTGGCCCTGGATGGCGCTTATACAGCGCTGCATGACGCCTACATGCGCAGCGCCGCAGCGCTCGAAACAACCTCGCAACCCTGAAGTCGCACGTGCAGGACCCTCGGGGGATGGCAACGGCGCACCGCAGCGCCCTGCTGCTCCCCCAGCAACCATTGCTGGCGGGGTGTTGCCACAGACGCACCCCGCGCCCCTCGCATCGCCAGAGCCCGCGCCCCCCGGGGTGCGCCGCGGCAATGGCACAGCCGTTGCACCGCTGCATCCATTCGCTCATTGCTCACAGGAGCCCCCATGTCCACCGAATTCTTCTGGCGCCTGCCGCTGGGCACCGACGGCCCGCAGTTGTCCACCGACCGCCACAACCGTGGCGCCCCCCGGCACCGCCCCGGCAACATCGCGCCGGGGCGCCTGCACAGTGGCGAGGCCGACGGTTTCAGCTACATCGACTACATCGCCCAGGTGGCCAAGGCCGCCGAACTGGCCGGTTTCGAAGGGGCGCTGCTGCCCACGGGGCCGGAGCCGTGGATCGCGGCGGCGGCATTGGCGCGCGAGACCCGACGCATTCGCTTCCTGATCGCCTTCCAGGCCACCTGGACCCTGCCCGCCTACGCTGCGCAACAGGCTGCGATCCTGCAGAACCTCAGCGGTGGGCGGCTGGACTGGAACATCATCACCGGCGGCAATCCCGCCAGCCAGCGCGCCAATGGCGACTTCCTCGAGCACGACCTGCGCTACAAGCGCACTGGCGAATTCCTCGACGTGATCCAGGGCCTGTGGGCCAACGACAGCTTCTCCTACCAGGGTGACATCTACCGCCTGGAGCACGGCAGCCTGCCACCGGGCCTGCAGCACGAGCGCAAGCCGGGGGTGTATTTCTCCGGGTTCTCCGACGCGGCACTGGAGGTCGCCGCGCGTCACGCCGACGTGTACCTGAACTGGGCCGAGCCGATCGACAAGCTCAAGCCGCACCTTGAGCGGGTTCGCGAACTGGCCGACAAGCAAGGGCGCAGTGTGCGCTTCGGCCTGCGTGTCGACCTGTTCGCCCGCGAGACCGAAGACCAGGCCTGGCGCGAGCTGCGCCAGCAGTTCGAGCGCCTGGAGGGCACGGCCAGCAGCACGGCGAAACGCTTCATCACCGGCTCCGATTCTGTCGGCGGCGCACGCCAGGCCGCTTATCACCAGCACCTGGAAGGCTTCGACGAGTTGATCCTGGCCCGCAACCTCTGGGCCGGTTTCGCCAAGGCCAAGCCCGGCCCGACCGTAGGCCTGGTCGGCAGCCACCAGAACATTGCAGAACGCCTGGCCGAATACCGCGATGCCGGTTTCTCCACCTTCATCCTGGCCGCCAACCCGCACCTTGAAGAGGCGCTGCGCATCGGCCAGGAAGTGCTGCCGCTGGTGCAGCAACCGGCCTCCACCCCTTTCAAGGCCCGCGCCTGAATCCTTGCAGAGACCCCACCATGAGCCATCCCCTCGACACCCTCTGGTACACCCGCTGTCCGGTTCCCACCGGGCTTGGCATCGCCGTCCAGCAAGGCTGGCTGCAGGCCGACCTGTCTGCCCTCGGCACCCAGGTCCAGTCGCTGCGCGAAGCCGACGACCAGGCCGTGCGCGAATCGCACTTCGACCACAGCCTGCGCAACTCGGTGCGCCATGGCGGCAGCATCCCAGCGATCTGGGCCCGCGCCCAAGGTCGCGAAACCCGCGTGATCGGCCTGTCGTGGGCAGACGAGGCGCAGTTGATCCTGAGCCTTCCGGGCAGTGGCATCCGCACGGTCAAGGACCTTGCCGGGCGGCGCTTCGGCCTGCCCGACTGGGCCGCGGCACAGATCGACTTCACCCGCGCCCAGGCCCTGCGCGGGCTGGAAAACGCCTTGCGCCTCGAGGGCCTGCAGGTGGGGGATGTGCAGTTGGTCAACTACCGCTACGACGGCACCTTCAGCGACCGCCCGGTGCGTAACGTGGCCGGCACGCCGGTCTCCACCACCCAGACGGCCGGACGCAATCTGGAGTTGGCCGGGCTACTGCGTGGCGAGGTCGACGCGATCTTCCTCAAGGGTGCCAGCGCCGTACAGTTGGCCCATGCCTTTGGCCTGCACACGGTGATCGACACCGGTGCCCATCCCGACCCGCTGGTGCGCAGCAATAACGGCACCCCGCGCACCCTGGCGGTGGACAGCCACCTGCTCGCCCAGCATCCGCAGGTCGCCCGTACGATCCTCGCCGCCGTGTTGCGCGCCGAAGACTGGGCCCAGCGACACCCTGACGAAACCCGCCGCTACCTGGCCCGCGAAACCAACAGCAGCGAGTACTGGGTCAGCGTCGCCTATGGCAACGATGCCCACCTGCGCCTGCGTACAGCCCTGGACGAGCAGGCCCTCGCCGCCCTGCAGGACTTCGTCCACTTCCTCAAGCGCTGGCGCTTCATCCCCGCCAGTTTCACGGTCAGCGACTGGATCGACCGCGGCCCACTGGACGCGTTGCTGGCCAACACCCCTGCCATGGAAAGGACCTCCGTCGCCCTATGAGCAAGCCACTGGAAACCCTCTGGTACACCCACAGCCCGGTGCCCACCGGGCTCGGCATCGCCGTGCAGTCCGGACGCCTGGCCCAGGCGTTTCAACCGTTCGGCACCAATATCCAATCACTGCGCGAGTCCAGCGAACGGGAGGTGCGCGAAGCCCACTACGACCATCACCTGCAGAACTCGGTGCGCCACGGCGGTAGCATCCCGGCGATCTGGGCCTATGCCAGCGGCGTCCAGACCCGGGTGTTGGGGCTGTCGTGGATCGACGAGGTCCAGCTGATTCTCACCACCGAAGAAAGCAGCGTGCGCACAATCCGCGACCTGAAGAATCGCCGCTTCGGCCTGCCGAAATGGGCCAACGTGCAGATCGACTTCACCCGCGCCCAGGCCCTGCGCGGCCTGGAAAACGCACTCAAGCTCGAAGGCCTGTCGGTGGCCGATGTCGAGCTGGTCGACTATCCCTACGGCGGCACCTACAGCGACGACCCCAAACACCACCTGCACGGCTCCGCCGTCAGCCTGGGCACCAGCCGCTTCAGTCGGCGCAACAACGAACTGATCGGCCTGCTGCGCGGCGATATCGACGCCATCTTCCTCAAGGGTGCGCACGCGGTCAGCCTGGCCCACGAGTTCGGCCTGCGCGTGGTGGTCGATACTGGCAGCCATCCCGATCCGCTGATTCGCAGCAACAACGGCACGGCGCGGACCCTGACGGTCGATACGCACTTGCTGCACGAGCATTTCGACGCCAGCGTGACCCTGGTCGATACGGTGCTGCGCACCGAGCAATGGGCCTGGGCCAACCCCGAGGAGACCCGGCGTTTTCTGGCCCGTGAGCTGAACACCAGCGAGTACTGGGTGGCAGCCGCCTATGGCGAGGATGCCCACCGGCGATTGCGCACCACCCTGGACAATCGCTCGATCGAGGCGCTGCAGGACTTCACCGAATTCCTCCACCGCTGGGGGTTCATCCCGCAGCGCTTCGACGTGCGCGAGTGGATCGATTTCAGTGTGCTGGAGAAGGTGATCGGCTCGACGTCGCGGCTGGCGGTCTGAGCGTAGGTCCACATAGGGCGTAACGGCCCTGAGCACCGGGGGCTGTGCCTGTCTTGTTCAAAATCTAAAGGCCAGCCCACCCTCTGTGGGAGCGGGCTTGCCCGCGAAAAAGACACCGCGCTGCCTGG
Organism: Pseudomonas sp. MNR3A; assembly: GCF_009650575.1. Taxonomy (NCBI): domain Bacteria; kingdom Pseudomonadati; phylum Pseudomonadota; class Gammaproteobacteria; order Pseudomonadales; family Pseudomonadaceae; genus Pseudomonas; species Pseudomonas sp. MNR3A. The sequence continues at coordinate 8,586 of NZ_VZZS01000005.1, forward strand.
CACGGGCTACGCCCGTGTTCGCGGGACAAGCCCGCTCCTACCAGGGCCACGCCGACCTGCTGCCCAAGCAACATCCCCCCGCCCCATTGCTGCCCCAGCAGCACCCCGCAAACAGCCCCTTGCTGCCCCGCCCGCAACCGCGCCGAAAAGCGTTCTTTCAATCAAAGAAAATCAATATAAAACAATCACTTGCAGATACTGGCACAGTCCCTGCTCTACCCCTCCCCAACAACACTTGAAACACGGGGAGAACCACATGCACCAGCTCAATCCTCTGGCCCGCCAGATAGGCCTGGCCCTGCTGCTGGCCGGTGCCGGCAACCAGGCCTACGCCGCCACCGAAACCAGCGAAGAAAAGAAAACCGAACCCGCCCTCGAAACCGTCACCGTCACTGCCCAGCACCGCGAACAGACGCTGCAGGAAGTGCCCGTCGCGGTCTCGGCGATCAAGGGCACCCAGCTCACCGCCGACGGCGTTCGCTCGATGGGCGACATCACCACCTTCGTGCCCAACGCCTCGGCCAAGAACCCCGATGGCGACGGCCGCCCACGCTGGTACATCCGTGGCCTGGGCACCGGCGACACCGGTGCGGCGACGGTCTATCCAGTGGGCATCTATGCCGACGACGTCTACCTCAACGCGCCCATTGCTGGCGGCGGGCCGCTGTTCGACCTGGAACGCATCGAGATCCTGCGCGGGCCACAGGGCACGCTGTACGGCAAGAACACCACGGCCGGCGCCGTGAACGTCATTTCCAAGAAGCCGACCTTCGACACCGACGGCTACGGCACCGTCGGTTTCGGCAGCAAGAACGAGCGCATCCTCAACGGTGCACTGGGCGGCACCCTGGTGGATGAAAAGCTCGCCGGCCGGGTGTCGCTGTATTCCGAGGAGCGCGACGGCTTCCAGAAGAACGACTTCGATGGCAATACCTATGGCGACGTGAACAAGAAGGCCATTCGCCTGCAGTTCCTCGCCCAGCTCAACCCCGATCTGGATGCCCTGCTGAAGCTGCACAGTCGCCAGTTCAAGGGCGATGGCAGCAACGGCTCGCTGCCAGTGGGCCGTTACTACAACGTCGGCTACCAGCGCCCCAATGGCCGCGACATTTCGCTCAACGTCAACGAGGACTATCGCCTCGACCACGATGGCGCCTCGCTGACCTTCAACTGGTACCTGGGCGACTACACCCTGACCTCGATCAGCGCCTACGACTACATCCGCAACCGCTCCACCACCGACGCCGACTACACCCCCTATGAAGTCAACGGTGCCTCGATCACCGACAACGCCTATCGCCAGTGGTCGCAGGAGCTGCGCCTGGCCTCGCCGCAGGACCGTCCCCTGCACTGGCTGGCCGGCGCGCATTATTTCCACGAGAACCTCGACAGCTCGGCCCAGCGTATCGTCGCGCCTGGCCCGACGCCCAACGGCACCGGCTCCAACCAGGTCGGCAGCACCGCCTATCGCAACCAGGACTTCGACCACCGCACCGACAGCTATGCGCTGTTCGGCAACGTCACCTATGACTTCACCGATGCCTTCAGCCTGACCGGCGGCCTGCGCTGGACCCAGGAGAAAAAGGATATCGACCTGGACCTGGTGCAACTGACCCGCGCCACCGCCAATGGCCCGCTGATCCCCATCGCCGGCGCTGGCAGCAATGGCAATCGCCAGCAGGACAAGACCTGGGAAGCCTGGACCTACGACCTCACGCCCGAGTACCGCATCAACGACAACCTGCGGGTGTTCTTCCGCTATGCCCATGGCTTCCGCTCTGGTGGCTTCAACACCGGGCTGTCCACCAGCCTGGCGCAGTTGACCACGGTGGATCCGGAGGAGCTCGACGCCTACGAGCTGGGCCTGAAATCCGAGTGGTTCGACCGGCGCCTGACGGTCAACGCCAACGTCTTTTACTACGACTACTCGGATATCCAGGTGAACCTGCTGACGGTCAACAACGGCGTGCTGACCACCGCCTTGACCAACGGCGCCAAGGGCAAGGTCAAGGGTGCGGAGCTGGAGATCGAGGGCCAGCCCACCGAACGCCTGCACCTGCGCGCAGCGCTGTCGTTCCTGGACACCGAGTACACCGACTTCAAGAACGTCAACCCCGCCACTGGCGCGGTGACCGCCGACTACAGCGGCAACAGCTTCGTGCGTTCGCCACGCAACGTGGTCTCGCTGGGCGCCGATTACACCCTGCCCCTGGATGTGCCAGGGCGCGTGGTGGCCGGCGGCGACGTGAGCTTTCGCGACAAGGAATATTTCCTGGCCGACCGCCAGAGCAGCGGCGCCGACGAAACCCTCAGCCAGCCCCACTACACCCTGGCCAACGCGCGCCTGAGCTGGTTCAGCGCCGACGACAAGCTCAGCGTCACCGGCTTCGTCAACAACCTCACCGACCGCCGCTACCAGGTGCACGGCCGGCCCAACGGCACCGCCGGGCAGTACGTGATCACCTACGGCGATCCGCGCACCGTTGGGCTTAGTGTCACCAGCCGGTTCTAGGTCGCTCTTGCGGGCCCTATCGCGGGCAAGCCCGCTCCCACAAGCGATAGGGTCAGCACAACCAACACACACTTCCAGCAGGAACCCCAGATGCCCCACCACACCCCCTTGGCACGCGCCATCGCCGTGGCCATCGCCGGCTTCGCCGTGCCCGCTTTCGCTGCCGAACCCAACGACCGACTCGACACCGTGGTCGTGGTCGGCACCCATAGAAGCGATGTGACCGCCCTGCAAAGCGCCGCCCCGGTCGACGTGCTCAGCGGCGAGAAACTGCGCGAGACCGGCGCCAGCGACCTGTCTGGCGCGCTGACCGCGTTGTCGCCGTCGTTCAGCTTCCCGCAATCGCCCCAGGGTGCCTTCGCCGGCTCCATCGCCCAAGGCGCCTCGCTGCGCGGGCTGGCCTCCGACCAGGTGCTGGTGCTGGTCAACGGCAAACGCCGCCATACCAGCGCCAACGTCACCCGCCAGGGCCTGGTCAATGGCCGTGGCGCCGCCGCCGTGGACCTGAGCCTGATCCCGCTGAGCGCTATCGAGCGGGTCGAGATCCTGCGCGATGGCGCCGCCGCCCAGTACGGCTCGGACGCCATCGCCGGGGTGATCAACATCGTGCTCAAGGAACGCGACGACGGCGGCAACATCGGCTATCGCTTCGGCGGTTACGACAAGGGCGACGGCCTGCAGCGCAAGCTCAGCGGCTGGAAAGGCTTTGCCCTGCCCAACGATGGTTTCCTCACCCTGGCCTTCGATGCCGGCAGCCAGGACCCGGCCAGCGACACCCGCGATGACAACCGGATCTTCTACCCCGGCGACACCAGCATCAACACGCCGCGCGAGCAGAACAACCGCTACCGTAACTGGCGTTGGGGCTCAGGCAATGTGTCCGATCAGTACAATTTCACGGCCAACGCCGAGACCGGCCTCGGCGCCGGGCTGACGGCCTACGGCTTTGCCAGCTACGCGCACAAGAACACCGATGCCGAGGGTTTCTTCGACCCGCCCACCACTTTGCGCAACAACTACGGCAGCACAGCCCTGGCCCGCTACCCCGATGGTCGCCTGCCGATCACTCGCTACGGCCTGGAGGACTACGCGGCCACCGGTGGCCTGCGCTTCGAAGACGCCACCCTGGGCAACTTCGACCTGGCCTTGAACTACGGCAACAACCGCCTCGACTCCACCGACCGCGACGCCATCAACCCCAGCTGGGGCGCGGCCAGCCCGTCGACCATCTATACCGGCCGACGTGAAGCCGACCAGACCAACCTGACCCTGGACTGGACCCGCGATTTCGCCACGGACCTGCTGTTCAAGCCGCTGACGGTCTCTGCAGGCCTGGCCTGGCGCAAGGAGAACTACGAGCTCACTGCAGGCGACGCCGCCGGCTGGTCCAACGGCCCGCTGTTCAACACCCTCGACCCGATCACCGGCCGCCGCCTGCCGGGCTACTACTCGGGGATCACCCAGGTCGATGCCGCTTCGCTGGATCGTCGGGTGATCGGCGCCTACTTCGACCTCGAAGGGCAGATCACCGAGAAATTCCAGGCCGGACTGGCCGTGCGCAGCGAGCATTATTCGGACTTCGGTGACACCACCAACGGCAAGCTGTCGCTACGCTATGACTTCACGCCGCAGATCGCCGCGCGGGCCAGCGCCAGCACCGGTTATCGAGCACCGTCCCTGGTGCAGAGCGGGCTGTCGTCGTTCAGCGTACAAGTCGTCGAACAGCCGCCTGGCAGCGGCAACTGGGTCGAGGTGCAGCAACGCACCCTGCGTGCCGACAGCCCCGAGGCACAGCTGCTCGGGGGCAAGGCGCTCAAGCCCGAGGAGTCGACCAACTTCTCCGTGGGGCTGGTCTGGCGCCCGCTGCCCAACGCCTCGCTGACCCTCGATGCCTACCGCATCGACATCGACAACCGCATCACCCTGTCGGACCAGTTGCCGGCCTCGGTGGTCTCGCCGATCTTCGCCGGTACGCCCTACGCCAATATCCAGAGCGCTGCGTTCTACAGCAACATCGCCGACACCCGCACCGATGGCATCGAGCTGGCCGGGCACTACGACCTGGACCTGGGTGCCTGGGGCCGGGTCAACCTCAACGGTGGCTATGCGCGCAACAATACCCGCATCACCGGGCTGGACAGTGTCGGCGGCATTCCCGGCAACCAGATCATCGGTCGCAACACCCAGGGCCTGATCGAAGACGGCACGCCCAAGGACAAGCTGACCCTGAGCGCCAACTGGCTGTACGACGGCTGGAGCATCACCCTGGCCCAGCGTCGCTATGGTGAATGGAAGAGCCTGAACGCCAGCAACCCGACGCTGGACCAGACGTTCAGCCCGCAGTGGGTGACCGACCTGGACGTGTCGTACCGCCTTGACCTGGGGCTGACCCTGTCGGTCGGTGCGATCAATCTGTTCGACAGCCACCCGGACAAGCTCGAAGGCGCGCAGCTGTATGGTGTGCCGAAGTATTCGATCACCAGCCCCGAGGGCGCACAGGGGGCGTTCTACTACACCAGCCTGAGTTACGACTTCTGAATCGGCGCGCGCCCCACTGCTGATCGACTGCTGCCCCAGCAGCAGCGTACTGCTGCGTCATCATCAGCGCCCATGGCCGAGCCCCGAAAACACGGGGCTCGGCACACTGGCACAGGTCTTGCGATATCCCCGTATCACCGATCACTCAAGGCCTTCCATGCGCGCCCTGCTCGTTCCTCTTTCCTGGTTGACCTCGCCCCTGGCCCTGCTCGCGTTGTGGGCCTCGGTGGCCGCTGCCGGGGTGTTTCCGGCCAACCTGCTGGTATCGCCGCTGGAGGTCTGGCGCAGCTTCCAGGAGCTGCTGGACACCGGGGAGCTTCAGGAGCACCTGGCCGGCAGCCTCTCGCGGCTGGGGCTTGGCTTTGCCTTCGGCGCTCTGTCGGGCCTGGCCCTGGGCACGGCCATGGCCCTGTCGAAAACTGTCGAGGCCTATTGCGCACCGCTGTTCCATACCCTGCGCCAGGTCCCCAGCATCGCCTTGATCCCGATGTTCGTGTTGCTGTTCGGTATCGACGAGACCTTCAAGATCGTCATCGTCGCCAAGACCGCGTTCTTCCCCGTGGCCCTGGCCACCGGCGACGGTATCCGTGCCATCCCGCGCAGCCATTTCGAGGTGGCGGCGGTCTATCGCCTGGGTTGGCCGACCCTGGTCGCACGCATCGCCCTGCCCGCCGCCGTACCGGCCATCGTCACCGGCGTACGCGTGGCGCTGACCCGCGCCTGGGTGGTGCTGGTGGCCTGCGAACTGCTCGCCGCCGACAGCGGCCTGGGGCAGATGATCGAAATGGGGCGCCAGATGTTGCGCATCGATGTGGTGATGGTCGGCGTGGTGATCACCGGGGTGATCGGTTTCACCCTGGACTGTTCGCTGCGACGTGTGGAGCGGCGCCTGTCTGCCTGGCAGCGCAGTTGAGGAGCGAATGATGACTGTCCGACACTTGCGTGGCCTGTTACTGCCGCTGCTGCTGCTCGCGGCCTGGGAGTATGCCTCGCGCCAGGATGCAGCCGGCGCCTATGCCTTCGTGTCCTTGTCCAAGGTCGGCTCGGCACTGCTCGAGCTGCTTGGCAACGGCGAGCTGCTGATCAACCTGCTGGCGAGCCTGGCGCGCACCAGCAGCGGCCTCGCCCTGGGCATGCTGGCCGGCATCGGCCTCGGCGCACTGATGGCCTTGTCGCCGCTGGCCAACCGCCTGACTGCACCGCTGTTCCATGCCCTGCGCCAGGTCCCGATGCTCGGCTGGATTCCGCTGATCGCCCTGTGGTTCGGCAATGGCGAGCCGGCCAAGTTGCTGATCGTGAGTGTGGCGGCGTTCTATCCGATGGTGCTCAACACCTACGAAGGCCTGCGCCAGGTCGACGTCCGCCAGCGTGAGGTCGGCCAGGTGCTGATGCTCGATCGCTGGCAGCAACTGCGCCTGATCCTGCTGCCCGGTGCCTTGCCAAGCATCGCCACTGGCGTGCTGCAGGCCCTGGCCTTCGCCTGGGTCACGGCCGTTGGCAGCGAGCTGTTCCTCGCCTCTGGCGCCGGCCTTGGCAACCTGATGATGAACGCCGAAGCCGGCGCACGGATGGAAGTGATCATCGTCTGTGTACTGTGCATCGGCCTGTGCGGCTACCTGATGACCTGGCTGTGCACCCGTTTCTGCCGGCGCCTGCTGCGCTGGCGCACCACTGATTGAAGGCCGCGACCATGAATGCCATCGCCCATCCCCACCCGCCTGCCGTGCAGGCTGGCGCCCTGCAGATCCGCCGCCTGAGCAAGGCCTATCGGCTCAAGGGCCAGACCCTCCAGGTACTGCAGGACATCGACCTGGACATTCGCCCCGGCGAGTTCATCAGCATCCTCGGTGCCAGCGGCTGCGGCAAATCGACCCTGCTGCGGCTGATCGTCGGCCTGGACACCGATCACCAGGGCACGATCGTGCTCGACGGCCAACCGGTACGCGGCCCGGGCCTTGAGCGCGGCATCGTGTTCCAGGACCACCGCCTGTTTCCCTGGATGACCCTGCAGCAAAACATCGCCCTGGCCCTGAAGAACCACGCGCTGCCTGCCGATGAAAAGCAGCGCCTGGTTGCCGAGCATATCGAGCTGGTTGGCCTGCACGGTTTCGAGCAGGCCTATCCACACCAGTTGTCCGGCGGCATGGCCCAGCGTGCGGCGATTGCCCGGGCGTTGGTGAACAAACCCAAGGTGCTGCTGCTCGACGAACCCCTGGGCGCGCTCGATGCCTTGACCCGGGTACGCCTGCAGCAGGAGCTGCAGCGCATCCGCGAGCGCGAGCGCTGCACCGTGGTGATGGTCACCCATGACATCGAAGAAGCGCTGTACCTGGGTGACCGCGTGATCGTGATGGATGCCCACCCGGGGCGCATTCGCGAAGACCTGCCTATCGACCTGGCACATCCACGCGAGCGCACCCATCCTGCCCTGCAGATCCTGAAACAGCGGCTGCTCGAGCAGCTCATGGCGCATTGAACCTTTAGCCTCCAACCCACGGATGCGCGTCCAGCATGCTCAGGGTGAACGCCAGGACCAACTCGTGCTCGGCAGCACTGCGCTCCTCGGCCAACGCCTCGATATCATCCAGCACACTCTGCTCTGGCGCGGACTCGACCTCGGCCATCAGTGCTTCGAGGCGATCATGGTAGGGCTGGTTGAGCGTTTCGAATGCGTCGGGCTGCGTGTTGCGCAGATAGTCCTGCCAGAAGCTGCGCTGTATCAACGATGCGGCAATGCGGGCATCCGTTTCCGCCTGCAGGATCGCCGTGCTCGCCGCACGCAGTTGCGTGTCCCCTACATCCGAGAACATCCGGTGGTACATGTAGCGTGACTGGGCCGGCAGCCCGAGCGGCCTGACCAGCCCGGCCCGGTATGCGAGATGCACCTCTACCTCATCGAGCAAACCATAGGGGTTGGTGGCACGCGCCTGTTGAATGTGCTGGGCGGCGATTCTGTCGACCTCGTCCAGCCGATACAGCTCGCGGCCCAATTGCGTCAATGCGGGGCCGACCGCAGCGGGGGCCAGCCCGGCAGTGCGTGTGGCGACCAGCGCGCGGACTTCCAGCAGGCTGAGAATCAGCAGCATCTGGTCCGAGCAGGTTCGTGGCCCGGAAGCCTGCTGGAAGATCGCCTCGCGAACCTCGCTGTTCTGTACGCAGGCGTCGATCACCTGCCAGACCCTGCGCCGCAGGTCCAATCCTTGCAGTGCGTAGTCACGGGAACGGCCAAGATCATGAAGAAAGCGCATCAGGTCACTGCTGCCCGGTTCATGCACCAGTCCAGTCCATTGGACCTCTCGTACCGTTCTCTCCACATCGGTGGAGCCTGCCAGCCAGAGTTCGAGCGACTCCTGCCCTCCCGGGACATGTCGACGCAGGGGCAAGGCCACCGCAGCATCCTCTCCCATCGTGGTACGCAGTGCGGCCTGCGTTGCTTCCGGCAACGGATTGTCATGCAGGCTCAGGCCTGCCAGGCGACGACGCGAACGGGCAAGGGACGGGCTCATTTCGTTGATATTGTTGTCGCGCAGGTCGATATCCTCGAGCTGCGGATGCATGTACACCTCGACAGGCAGCTCGGCCAGACCAGTACCACGCAATGACAGACGCTGCAGGTTCTCCAGGGGGCCAAGCGGCGGCAGTCGACCGATGGGATTGTGCGCAAGGTCCAGGGTACGCAGCTGCGTCAACACGCTCAGCCTGGCCATGCCGGCTTCGTCGATGACGATCTGGTTGCCGGCCAGGCGCAGTTCGGTGAGCTGCGTCAGCACCTGCAGCCCGTCAGGAATACTGTTGATCAGGTTGTCACGCAGATCGAGGCTGCGCAGGTTGGCAAAGCGCGAGAGAAAATCTGCGCCGATTGTCGCCAGGTTCAAGCGGCGCAACGTCAGTTGGGTGACATGCTCGAACGTCACGCCCTCGGGGAGTATGGGCAGGCTGTCGAGCCGTTCGCTGTCGATGATCAGCCGGTATTGGCCATCCTGCTCGGCACGCTTGCGCCGCCAGCAATGGCGGATGCGCCGGGCTACCAGGCGACGCCGCTCGAGCATGGGCACGCGGGTTGCCTCGCGACGCCAGGTGCCCAGGCTTTGGTTGAGGCGAGTCATTAGCTGTTGCAGGTTGCGCAGGTGATCCCACAGGCCCTCGCCGCGTTGACGCACAGTCTCCAGGTAGGCTTCCACCTCGACGTCCGACAGGGTCGGAAAGACTTGCTGGTAGCCCCGCAGCAGCGCAAGACGTGACCCTTCGGGCCGGCCGCTCAACGGGTAACCGATGCGTCCGTCGCCCAACCGTTGTGGAGGGCGCAGCCCTGTACCGATCGGCGCCATGCCAATGAGGCGGGCCGCTTGCTCGCGCTGGGCAAAGGCGCGCTCGGCCAGGGCACTGGCCAGGTGCCGGGCAGAACGGGTCGCCTCGCCCAGCTGCAACCGTTGTGGGGCATCCAGATGCCATAGCAGGGCCTGGAACAGATCGTCCGTGGCGTAGGCACCCGGCATGGGCGTCCCTTGAGCATCGACTGCCAGATAGCCTTTCGCGGTCTTGATCATTCGACGCGTCTGGCTGGCAAGCGAATCGCCTACCTGTGCCAGCACCTGGCCGTCGAACTGTCCGTCACGCACCTCGATACGTACAGAGCTGTCCCAGGGCGACCAAGCCTGCAACAGTCCCAACGCCAGTTGTTCGGTATCCTGAACCACCGCGGCGGCCTGCTCGAAACCTGCACAGGCCCGATCAAGACGGGCGTCACGCAACTGCCATCGCGCACGCTCGGCCACCCCCAGTGGCACCCGCCCTTGCTCCAGCAGTTGCTGGAGCTGGTCAGCATTGGCCTGGTCCAGCAGCTCCTGGCCTGCACGCGTCGTGAGGGAGGGAAAATCACGGTGCAAGGGCTGCGCCGCCGGGACGGGTGTGGCCTGCTGCTCCTGGACGTGAGCTTCGAAGGCGGCGCCACGCAATTTGGGGAAGCTGGCGTGCAGCTGATAACGCTGCGCCGCATCGTACAGGCGCGCTGGCGCAGGTGCATTTTCAAGGTGCAGGCGCCGTAGCTGCGACTCATCCATGCCAATGCTGCGCAGCAGCGGGCCGGCGATGTCGTCACTCACCTGACGCAACCCTCTGCCCAGGCGGCGTATCAGCATGCCTTCCCCCTGCCATTGTCGGGCAGACTCCAGGGCATGGCGCACGCCACCGGCGCCGTTGTCCTCAAGTGCGATGGTCGGCGCCTCGGGCCGGTTCGGATGCGCCACTGCGGCTACATCCGGGTCGTCGCCCAACCGGTAGGTCATCTCCTCGACCCCTTGATACGCGTGTCCTTCGTGGATTGCACGCTCACCGGGCGCCAGCGCCAACTCTTGCGTGGCATAACCCGGAAGATCGGCACGCGCCAGGCGCAGTTCACCATCGGCACGCTGTATGGGTGCCAGCTCGTCGACCTGCGCTACGCGCTCAAGCACCTTGCTGGCGCCGACCGTGAGGCCGAGCATCGCGACGTTCTGCGCCACGGCCACCAGATGGCCAAGCGCAGCCTCGCGATCACCGAGCGCCCAGTCACGGTAGCCCTCATACACTTCTTCGGTCAGCTGCTCAGCGGTGATCGCCAGCAGTGGCAAGCCAAGTTCTGGAACGAAGAAGCTGGCAATGCCCAGAATGTCGAGACCCAGGCCCTTGAGCCAGTGCAGGCGACGATCACGCTCGACGCTGTCGACCAGGCTGGTCGGTACGGCCAACACCTTTGCATCGTCCAGCAGGGTATCGACCTGCACCTGGCGCAGGTGGGCGAACAGCGCGCCGCCGACAGACTGCCACCGACCATCCAGCTCGATGGTATCCAGCGGGCCGCCTTCGGCCAGCAACCGTTTCAGCACCTGAGCAAAATGCACGCGGTCCTTTACGCTGACGAAGCGCTGGAAGAACGACCAGTAATCAGCCTTACGAAAACGCTTGCCCAACGCTTTGAACAGCTCGGACCAGGAGCGGTGGACACTCAGTACGCCCTGCGGATCATCCGGTATCCAGGCAATCAACTGCGCAAGCTGAGCATCTGCGCCCTCTTTTGCGGGCACCTGGAACACCACCACCCCCTGGATCTTGCGGCCCAGCAGGCGCATGTCCAGTGCCGTCAACGAGGCTGGCTGGGGCGTCGCAGCGCAGACCTTTTGCAGCTCCGCCAGCATGTGCTCGTCGATATCGCCCTTGAGCCTCGCCAGCCACGCTGCAGCCTCCAGCCCCTCTCGCCAGCCCCGCTCAAGCAAGGCTTCATTGTTTCGGCGTAGAGCATCGTTGCCAAACAGCACGGCCTTGAGATGCTGCTGGTAAAGCCCCCCCAGATCCAGGGAGCGACACAGGCCCGCAAAGGCCCGGGGCTGTAGGGCAAGCGTGTTGCCTTGCGCATCGACCACTGCCGACGCTGCCTGCCAGGCGACCTTCGATGTTTCGGCACGGTCGAAATTATGCAGTGCCGAGGCCAGCAGGCTGTTTTCGAAACTGCGAGTGACGATGCCATCCGGGACCCAGCCGACGCCTGACGGGAAGCGGATCTGGACTTCGCGCCGCAGCATGCTGCGACGCACATCCAGCGAGGGTTGCACCCGTTTGTCCAACGCTTCGCTCAGCAGGGGCGCGGCGAATTCGTCCAGCGGCTGGATCTGCCCAAGCAAGGCGCGCACCTCATGCTGCGTACGTTGCTGGGCGCGCAACGCCCGATGCAGTCCATCCAGTTGTTCGGGCTTGGCTGCGCTCAACCAATCGGGCAGACGGCTGGCGATCAGTGTATCGATCGTTTCATAGGGAAGGGGTTGGGTCGACATGATACTGCTCCATCGCATTGAAAACGCGCATGAAGCCAGCGAGTGCAGAAGCGCACGTGGTAGCTATGTCTCAAGTGCCGGGCAAACGCAGGTCCACTCCCATGGCCTGGGCGAAGGTTTTCACCAGTGGGCTGCGTGGGGTGTTGTGCCGCAGGATCAGGCAGAACGGTGTATGGAAACGCACCATCTCGGGATGGATCGCACGCAAGCGGCCCTGGCTGACCAGCGATTGCGCAAAGTGACAGGGCAGAAAACCGATGAAGTTGCCCGTGAGCAGCAGCATGGCCACCGCCTCGACCTGGGTGGCCGACGTCTGGTTGTTCTCCTGGTCGAAGAACTGCCATTTGGCCGTGTGCATGGCATAGCGATGGTGCACGAAGTTGTGTTCGCGCAGGCTGTCGAGGGGGATGTCCGCATCGCTTCGGGCGAACAATGGATGGCCTTCGCCGCAATACAACGCCGAGGCTTCCTGGTACATCTCGAAGTAGTCGAACTCTTCCCGGCGCTGGTACAGCGGGACAATGCCGGCGATGAACCGACCTTCGATGACGCCGCGCTCCACCTCGTCCAGCTGTGCCACGTTCAGGCGGACACGCACCTTCGGGTGATCGCTGGAAATTTGCCGGATCGCAGCGATCAGCGGCGAGCCGCGATCGGACAGGGTGTTGTCGATGGCGCCTACGCCCAGTTCGCCAATCAGCTCGTTCTGGGCACTGCTGATGCGGTCGCGGAAGTTGTCGACCGAGTTGAACAGCTCGATCGAAGCCTGGTACACCACCTGCCCTTCTTCGGTCAGGCTGAAACCTTCGCGTCCGCGGCTGCACAACCGCATGCCGATACGGATTTCCAAATCGGAAATCTGCTTGCTGATGGCTGCCAGGCCCACGTTCAATTCGTTCTGCGCCGCGCTGAAGCCTCCTGCCTCGACCACTGCCTTGAACACCTTGAGCAGTTTGAAGTCCTGGCCACTCAAGGCCAGTGGCGCACGAATGCGGGTTTTTTCCGGCAGGTTTCCCGCAGTGGAAAGTGAGGTTTCCATTGTAAGTATTTACCTCGCGCTCGGCTTTCAACAGGCTGGATAGCACAACAAGAAATCAGCCGGCCTCGCCATCATGACCTTATGCAACGGCATATTGCAAGACTCTCCGAAATCCCTATTTCAGTCGCAAGCGATTGATTTAATTCATTTTTATACCCTGCCCCAAGCTATGTGAAACCTGCTTTCGCAGGCCTCATGACGGCCCGAACCTGCTGACAGAAGATTCTCCTTCGAGGAACGACAACAATGACTCAGCCCACCGATCGCCTCTGGGGCGCCCGCTTCGCCTCAGGCCCTGCAGCCGCCCTCGCCGCCCTGTCGCGCTCGCCGCAACGCTATTTCCAGATGGCACCGTACGACCTCGCAGGCTCCCGTGCCCATACCCGTGAGCTGCAGCGCGCAGGGCTGCTGGACAGCGACGAGACCACGCGCATGCTGGCCGCCATCGACACCCTCGACGCCGACTTTCGTGCCGGCCGCGTGCAGCCGATCGAGGACGACGAGGACGTGCACACCTTCCTCGAGCGCGTGCTGACCGAGCGTCTTGGCGCGCTGGGCGGCAAGCTGCGCGCCGGGCGCTCGCGCAATGACCAGGCGGCCAACGACCTGCGCCTGTTCCTGCGCGATCACGCACGCAAGCTCGCCGAGCAGGTGCTGGCCCTGCAGGACGCCCTGGTGAGCCAGGCCGAACAGCACGTCGACACACTGTGCCCAGGCTTCACCCACCTGCAACAGGCGCAGCCGATCAGCTTCGCCCACCAGTTGCTGGCCCATGCGCAAGCCATGCTGCGTGACGTGCAACGCCTGGTCGACTGGGATGCACGCACGGCCCTGTCGCCCTTGGGCGCCGCGGCCATGGCGGGCTCGGCCATCGCCCGCCAGCCACAGCAGTCGGCGCTGGAGATGGGCTACAGCGGCCCGTGCGAGAACTCCATCGACGCCGTGGCCAGCCGCGACCATGTCGCCGAGTTCCTGTTCATCGCCAGCATGCTCGGCATCAACCTGTCGCGCCTGTCCGAGGAATTCTGCCTGTGGTCGTCGCGCCAGTTCCGCTGGGTCGAGCTGGACGATGCCTATGCCACCGGCAGTTCGATCATGCCGCAGAAGAAGAACCCGGACATCGCCGAGCTCACTCGCGGCAAGGCCGGGCGCCTGATCGGCAACCTGACCGGCCTGCTGTCCACCCTCAAGGCCCTGCCGCTGTCGTACAACCGCGACCTGGCCGAGGACAAGAGCGAGGTGATGGACACGCTCGACACGCTGGGCCTGGTGCTCCCGGCCATGGCCGGCATGGTGCGGACCATGCAGGTGCGCGTGGACGAACTGCGCCGCCAGGCGCCGCTGGGCTTCACCCTGGCCACCGAGGTCGCCGACTGGCTGGCCATGCGCGGCGTACCGTTCAAGGAAGCCCACGAGATCACCGGGGCCTTGGTGCGCGCGTGTGAAGCGCAGGACATGGAGCTGTGGCAGGCGAGCCCGGCGATGCTCGCCGACATCGACCCGCGCCTGACACCCGAGGTGCGCGAGAGCCTCACCCTGGAAGCTGCCATCGCCATGCGCAGCGGCCACGGAGGTACTGCCCCACAACGCGTGCGTGAGCAGATCGCGCGCCTGAAAGTCGCCCTTGAAGCACAGCAGGCCTGGGCTGCCCATTACCAAGGGCCGCGCACCTGAAGACCTGTGGGCTGCGGTTTCGCAAGGACCTGCTGCCCGCCACCGATCGACACGCCCAGGCGCCCTGCGCCGACTGCGGAGCCACACCATGAGTCAGATACACGCCAAACGCCTCGCCGATGAGCGCAGGCAACAGGAAAACGAGTTCGACATCAGCCGCTACGAGCATGTCCCGCGCCGTTATTACGGGCGCATGTTCTTCGCCACGCTGATCGTCGTGCTGTTGCTGGGGCTGGCCAATGCCTTTGCCAATGGCAAGATCGAATGGGCCTTCGTCGGCCAGTTCCTGACCTCCGAGGCGATCCTCTGGGGCCTGGGCAATACCATCGTCATGTCGGTGATCGCCATGGCCCTGGGCATCGTCTTCGGCGTCATCACGGCGGTGATGCGCATGTCGCAGAACCCGATCCTGCAGTACGTGGCGCTGGCCTACACCTGGCTGTTCCGGGGTACGCCGCTGATCCTGCAACTGTTGCTGTGGTTCAACCTGGCGCTGATCTTCCCCACCATCGGCATTCCCGGCCTGTTCCAGTTCGACACCGTGACGCTGATGACCCCCTTCGTTGCCGCGCTGCTGGGCCTGAGCATCAACCAGGGCGCCTATACCGCCGAAGTGGTGCGTGCCGGTTTGCTGTCGGTGGACACTGGCCAGTACGAAGCGGCCAAGTCGATCGGCATGCCGCGCCTGCAGGCGCTGCGCCGGATCATCCTGCCCCAGGCCATGCGCATCATCATCCCGCCGGTGGGCAACGAGTTCATCGGCATGGTCAAGATGACCAGCCTGGCCAGCGTCATCCAGTATTCGGAGCTGCTGCACAACGCGCAGAACATCTACTACGCCAACGCCCGAGTGATGGAGCTGCTGATCGTTGCCGGCATCTGGTACCTGGCAGTGGTCACCCTGCTGTCGTTCGGCCAGAGCCGCCTGGAACGTCACTTCGCCAAGGGCGCTGGCAAGCGCTCCTGATCGGCCATAGAGAGAACATGCCCATGAGAAGCATCGTCAAGGCCGTCGGCCTGCAGAAATACTACGGCGACTACCACGCGCTGAACGACATCAACCTGGAAATCGAGCAAGGCGAAGTGCTCTGCGTGATCGGCCCTTCGGGCTCCGGCAAGAGCACCTTCCTGCGCTGCATCAACCAGCTGGAAAAAGTCGATGGCGGCGGCCTGTGGGTTGACGGCGAGCTGGTCGGCTACCGCATGGCCGGCAACAAGCTGCACGAACTGACCGAGTCGCAGATCGCCCGCCAGCGCCTGGCCACCGGCATGGTGTTCCAGCGTTTCAACCTGTTCCCGCACCTGACGGTGCTGCAGAACATCATCGAAGGCCCCTGCCAGGTGCTGCGCCGCTCGCCCAAGGAAGCCACCGAGGATGCCCTCGAACTGCTGGCCAGGGTCGGCCTGAGCGACAAGCGCGACCATTACCCGATCCAGCTTTCCGGTGGCCAGCAACAGCGTGTGGCCATCGCCCGCGCCCTGGCCATGCGCCCAAAACTGATGCTGTTCGACGAACCCACCTCCGCGCTGGACCCCGAGCTGGTCGGCGAGGTGCTGTCGGTCATGCGTGACCTGGCCAAGTCCGGCATGACCATGGTCGTGGTCACCCATGAGCTGGGCTTTGCCCGCGAGGTGTCCAATCGAGTGGTATTCATGGACGCCGGACAGATCGTAGAAGCAGGAAGCCCCGAAGAGGTGCTCCTGGCCCCCCAGAACCCGCGGACCCAGAACTTCATTTCCGCGGTTCGTACCTGACTGCCGCCCACAACCATAAAGAGAACCCTAGGCATGAAAAAAACCCTTCTTGCGTGCAGCGTACTGACCGCCCTGGCCTTCAACGCCCAGGCCGCCACGGAACTTCCGGCCTCGATCAAGGCCAAGGGCGAAATCGTCGCGGCAATCGTCCCCAACTACCCACCGATGGATTTCAAGGACCCGGCCACCAACCAGCTGACCGGCGTCGATGTCGACCTGGGCAACGCCCTGGCCGAACGCCTGGGGGTGAAGATCAAGTGGCAGGAGACCGCCTTCGAGCAGATGATCAGCGCCCTGGTCACCAAGCGCGTCGACATCATCCTTTCGGGCATGACCGACACCAAGGAACGCCAGCAAGTGGTGACCTTCGTCGACTACTTCACCAGCGGCCCGCAGTTCTACACCCTGCAAAGCCGCGGCGAGATCAACGAGATGACCGACCTGTGCGGCAAGAAAGTCGGCACCAGCCGCCGCACCACCTGGCCCAACGATGTCGCTACCTGGAGCAAGGCCAACTGCGAGGCCAACGGCAAGCCGGCAGTGATCGTGCTCGGCTCCGAAGGCAGTGCCGACGCGCGTGCGCAACTGCGCCAAGGGCGCCTTGATGCCGCCGTGCAAGGCAGCGAAACGCTGCCGTATATCCAGGACCTGGAGAAAGGTACCTTCAAGAGCCTTGGCACGCCGCTGACCACCCAGCTCACCGGGCTGGGCGTGGCCAAGGATAACGCTGCGCTGTCGGCTGCGATTCGCAGCGAGCTGCAGGCGATGGTCGACGATGGCAGCTACCGCAAGATCCTGGAGAAATGGGGCGCAGCCGATGGCGTGCTGAACCCGATCACCATCAACGGCGGGAAGTGATTCGACCGGTTGAAATTGCGGCGTACTTTTCGCGGGTGAAACCGCGAAAAGGCCCATACCGACATTTCCCAATGCCCGAGAATGGACTGTGGCCACCTACTCCCCCGTCATCCGCCGCCTGATGCTGAGCTCGCTGACCCTGGTGATCAGCCGCTCGCTCACCAGCCCCCTGTTGGCCTTGTTCCTCACGACACAACTGGGCATGGCCCAGCATGACGTCGGCTTGCTGATCAGTGTCGCCGCACTGTCGGGCACGGTGTTCGGCCTCTACGGCGGCTACGTGATCGACCGCTTCGACAAGCGTCGCCTGCTGGGCCTGGCGATGCTTTCGACCGCGATCGGTTTCCTCCTGCTGACCTTCGCCCAGGACGCCTGGCAGGCCGTGCTGACCCTGGTGCTGACCGAATCGGCCTCGGCGCTGTTCGTTATCGGTTCCAAAGCCATGCTCGGCGAGTACCTGGCCGTCGAGCAGCGCGCCAAGGCCTTCTCCTTGCGCTACACCCTCACCAACATCGGCTATGCGACCGGCCCGATGCTCGGCGTGGTGCTGGTCGGGGTGCACCCGCTGGCGCCCTTCTGGACCGCCAGTGCGGTGGCACTGCTGAGCCTGTGGGTGATGAGCGCGGTTCCCGCGAGCACGGCGAGCAGCGCCCCGTCCGCGCAGCCGCCAACCCGCTTCATGGCGGTACTGGCGGCTGTGCGCACCGACCGCATCCTGTTGCTGTTTACCGCGGGCAGCTTGCTCAACGCACTGGTGCACGGGCGCTTCACCATCTACCTGTCGCAATACCTGCTGGTGAAATACCCACCCGCGCAGGCCATGACCACCCTCTCGGCGCTGCTGGCCTGCAACGCCCTGGTGGTGATCGTGCTGCAATTCCAGTTCGGCCGATTGCTCAGCCGTGACAACCTGGGGCGCTGGATGAGCATCGGTGCGGTGCTGTTCATCGGCGGGCTGGCGGGGTTCCTGTATGCCGACAACCTGATCAGCTGGTGCCTGGCAATGTTCGTCTTCACCCTGGGCGAGATGATCCTGCTGCCCAGCGAATTCCTGTTCATCGACAGCATTGCCCCTGAACACCTCAAGGGCAGTTACTACGGATTCCAGAACCTGGCGGCAGTCGGCGGCGCACTGAGCCCGGTACTGTGCGGCTACCTGCTGGGAACAGGCATGCCCGGCAGCATGTTCATCGCGCTGATGGTCACCGCCGCCTGCGGCGGCGGGTTGTGTGCTGCGGCATGCCTGTGGGCGCAGCGTCGGCGTGAGGGACCGCCGACGCTCTGACTCAATACGCCTGGCGCAGGGCCTGGTCCAGATCGCGTTGCAACGAACGCACGTCCTCCAGCCCCACGTGCAGGCGCACCAGGGGCCCGCCCAGGGTCGGCGCAAACTGGCGCTCGCGTGTGCCGGCCAAGGTCACCAGGCTTTCGTAGCCGCCCCAGGATGCACCGATCCCGAACAGGCGCAGGCCATTGACAAAGGCCTCGGCACTCGCCAGCGATGGATTCGCCAGGGTGAAACTGAGCAAGCCATTGCTACCGCTGAAATCGCGCTGCCACAAGGCGTGCCCAGGGTGCTCCGGCAAGGCTGGATGGAACACCTGCGCCACGTCCTCGCGCTGTTGCAACCAGCGCGCGATGTCCAACCCCTGACGCTCGTGCACGGCCATGCGGCTGGCCAGGCTGCGCGCACCACGCAACACCAGCCAGGCATCGTCGGGGCTTACGGTGCAGCCGCAGTTGTCGCTCATGCGCGAGAGCGCGGCAAAGGCTTCGCGAGTGGTGCAGACACTGCCCATCATCACGTCGCTGTGTCCGCCCAGATACTTGGTCAAGGCCATGACCGAAATGTCGGCGCCCAAGGTCAGCGGCCGGTGCAGGTAGCCCGAGCCCCAGGTGTTATCAACGGCCAGCAGCACGCCGCGGGCCTTGCACAGGGCAGCCATGGCCGGCAGGTCGTTGAGCTCGTAGAGCAACGAGCTGGGGCTTTCGCTGTAGACCATGCGTGTTTCGGCGCGCAGCGCCTGCTCCAGGTCACGACCGTCGGCGGCGAAGTACTGCACCTGCACGCCGAAGGGTTCGAGCAGCTCACGCGCCAGGCGCCGCACCGGATCGTAGACACCATCGCTGATCAGCAGATGATCTCCCGGACGCAAGTAGGCCAGGAACGTCTGGGCGATTGCCTGCAGGCCGGTGGCAAACAGCCGGGTGCGATACCCACCTTCCAGCTCGCTGACCAGGTCTTCCAGGGCAAAGGCCGTGGGGTTGCCACGGGCACCGTAGCTGAGCACACGCTCCTGGTCGCGACGGCTGCGGGCCTGGCGCATGTCGGCGACGCTGTCGAACAACACCGTGCTCAGGCGACTGACCGGCGGATTGACGCCATGGGCACCCACGCCCTGCTCGCCTCGCCCACCGTGCACCAGGCGCGTGGCCACCGGGTCGACAGCGGTCAATGGGCTGAAGCTGCGGGTTTCGGCCTCGTTCATCTGGGCAATCAGGCCGGTTTCCCAGGCCAGGTACTGGCGCGCCGCGTCCTTGTTGCCGCTGTGCCGGTCATGGACGAAGAACAGGAAATCGATACAGTCCGCATCCGGCAACGACAGGTCGTTGTCCACCTGCGGCCAGTCGTCCAGCGATGCACGGGGGAACAGCCGCGCAGCCTGTTGCTGGGCAGGTGTCAGCTCGGCGAGCGCCAACTGTGCCACGCGCGGATCGTCGGCGATGAACACCAGGCGCTGCCCAGCCCCGCCCACCTGCTGCGCCAACTGCGGACGGATCGACCACCGGGCGCCTTGCAGGTGGCGCTTGCGGTAGGCGGTGCTCGAGCGCAGGTCGATCAGCAACGCCTCTGCAAGCTCATCGGCGCGGGCTTCGGCGAGGGTCACCGGCAATGGCGCAGCAACGTCCAGAGCCAGGCCGCTGTCCAGGCCGCCTTCGAGCACATGGGCCTCGTGGCCCATCTGGCGCAGCCAACTGGCGACCACCGGCGCACGCACGCCATCGGTGTCGAACAGCACCACGCGGGCCTTGCGCACACCGATATACAGGTCGGTACCCTGAATCAGCTGGCCGCCTGGGCAATGCTGTGCGCCCGGCAGGCTGCCGGCGGCGAATTCTTCAGGGGTGCGCACGTCGCAGAGAAACAGGCTGCGCCCGGCGTCGGCGGCCCACTGCCGGACCTGCTGTGCGTCCACCCAGGCAACCCCCGCCTGCTGGGCCAGCTGCCGCGCTCGCGCACGCTGTCTGGCCAGTGCGGCGCCGCTGTGTTCGGGATACCCGCGCTGGCTGCCGTGATCCAGCGGCAGGTCCACCAGGTACCAGCCTTGGGTGCCGTTCTCCAAGGCATAGACCGGGTTGTCTATGCCCAGGTTGATCAGCGTCTGCGCACCGATGATGCTGCGGGTGCGGCCGGCGCAATTGATCACCACGGGGGTGTGCGGGTCGCTCACCAGGTCTTCCAGACGATAGCCCAGCTCGCCATTCGGGCAGCAGGTGGCGCCGGGGATGCTCATCTTGGCGAACTCCTCCAGCGGGCGACCATCGAGCAGCACCAACGGCTTGCCTTGGCGCTGCCACTCGGCCAGCTCCTGGGCACTGATGCGCGGGGTGTGGCAGGCATGCTCGACCAGCTCGCCGAAGGCCTTCGAGGGCAAGTGCACACCGGCGAACAGCTCGAAACCGGCGCGCTGCCAGCCCAGGCTGCCGCCCTCCAGGCACTGCACGCAGGTGTAGCCCAACGCTTGCAGACGCTGGGCCCCGCGTTGGGCCAACGCACCGCCGTCCTCGTCGTAGACCACCACGCGTACCGCAGGATTGGGCGCCAGGCGCTGCGCTTCGAGCTCAAGGCGGCTGTAGGGCAGATTGACGGCGTAGAACAGGTGGGCCTCGCCGTATTGACCGTGCTCGCGCAGGTCGAACAGGGCGATTTCCTGGCCGTCGAACAGCCAGGTGTGCAGGAGCTCGGGGGTGATGCTGGGGATCATGGGACGCAGTCCGTGGTCGTTGGTGGGGTGCAGGGCTGGCAGATCGTGTCGCGCTGTTTGCGGGCAAGCCCGCTCCTACAGGTGCCTTACTGGGCATTCAGGATGTAGGAGCGGGCTTGCCCGCGAAAAGCGCGACACCGATCTCAAAGCCCGTAAGCCTCGATCGAAGGCGCCATCTGTGATTTGTTGTAGTTCACCACGCTGCCGTCATCCTTGACGCCGTAGCGGTGTTCCAGAGACTCCAGCGGGCGGCCATAGAGGTGGAAGTGCAGCGTCGGGCTATCGCCCTCGACGCGGATGCCATGCAGGTCCTCGCCCAGGAAGGCCACCGAGGTTCCCGGCTGCACCACGATCTCGCGCTCCAGCGCCAGGGTGGCACGGGCCGGATCGCTGCCGTCGTCTTCGCGGCGGTACACGCGGTTGAGCTCCTGGCCCTCGACGGCGACGATGATCGCCCAGGTCTCATGGTTGTGCGGCAGGGTCGCCTTGCCCGGCAACAGCGAATTGACGTACAGGGTCGGCGACTCGCCGTCGTCATTCAGGCGATAGCGAAACTGGGTTTCGCCGGTGGCGGCATCCGGGGCCGGAAAACGCTCGAAGTTGAACAATTCGCGGCGCTCGGCCAGGCCCTCGAGCAGCTTGACGATCTGCTGCAGAGCTGCACGGTCGACGCCGCGCGCATGGATGGCGCGCACTTGCGCAAGGAACGGCTGGATCACGGAATCACGGGACATGGTCGGTCTCTCTTGGCTGGAGGCTGAAATCACACGCTGAGGCTGTAGCGCCCCAGGTTGGTCAATACATCGGGCGCCGGGCGGCTCGGGCGCTGACTGCCCTCGCCCAGCGCGTGCTGGAGGAAGGCCTGGGTGCGTGCATGGGTCGGGGCACGGAACACCTGCTCGGCGCTGCCGTGCTCGACGATGCGGCCATGCTCGGTGAAGTACACCTGGTCGCTGATCTCTTCGGCAAAGCGCATCTCGTGGGTGACCAGCACGCAGGTCATGCCCTCCTCGGTCAACTCGCGGATCACCGCCAGCACCTCGCCGACCATCTCGGGGTCGAGCGCCGAGGTCACCTCATCGAACAGGATCAGCTTGGGCCGCATGGCCAGGGCTCGGGCAATCGCCACGCGCTGCTGCTGGCCGCCGGAGAGCTCACCGGGAAATGCCGTGGCCTTGTGGCCCAGGCGAACCTTGTCGAGCAGTGCCAGGGCCTCGTCACGGACCTCCTGACGCGGGCGGCCAAGGACCTTGGTCGGGGCGATCAGCAGGTTGTCGAGCACACTCAGGTGGGGAAACAGGTTGTACTGCTGGAAGACGAAACCGACCTGCTTGCGCAGGGCGATCAGCCCGGCTTCGCCCTGCAGTTGCTCCACCGCGGTATCGCCTATGCGGATGCTGCCGCGCTGCGGGCGCAACAGCCCGGTCATGCAACGCAGGATGGTCGATTTGCCTGAGCCGGACGGGCCGATGATCGACACCGCCTGCCCGGCCTGCACGTCCAGGTCGATACCGCGCAGCACCGGATTGTCGCCAAAGGCCAGGTGCACATCGCGAAGCTGGATCAAAGGTTCAGAAGGCATAGCGACGCTCCAGGCGTTGGGTCAGGCGGGCAATCGGGTAGCAGTAGACGAAGAACAGCGCCAGCACACTGAAATACACCAGCACCGTGAAACCGCTACGGTTGACGGTGTTGGCAGCGATTTGCGCGCTGTCGATCAGGTCGTGCACGCCCACCAGCGAAGCCAGTGCGGTGCCCATGGTCACCACCGCGTACAGGTTCATCCACGGCGGCAACATGCGCCGCAGGCACTGCGGCAGAATGATCGAGCAGAAAATCTGACCACGGCTGAAGGCCAGCGAACGCGCAGCCTCCCACTGAGTCGCCGGAATCGAAGCGACCGCGCCGCGGAAGATCTCGGCAACGTTGGCGCTGGCTGGCAGTGCAAGGCCCACAGTGACCTTGAGCCAGTCGGGAAAGGCCACCCAGGTACCGGCAATCTGCACATCGAACGGGAATACATAGGAGGTAAAGTAGATCAGCACCAACCAGGGCGCATTACGAAACACCTGCACCCACAACCGCGCCACGCCGCGCAGGGGGCGCAGCGGCGACAGCAGCAGAATCCCCACCAACAGGCCCAGCAGCGTACCCAGGGCGATGGCTCCGACGCTGATCTGGATGTTCTGCAACAGGCCCGCGCCCAGGGTGGGCGACCACTGCCAGAGCGTGGCGAAATGCTCAATGGCCATAACCGGGCATCCTCAGGCGCGCTTCCAGGGCGCGGCCGATACAGTTGACTGCAAAGCTGAGCAGTCCGAAAAAGGCCAGGATCAGCAGCATCAGTTCGATGACGTTGTCGCCCTGGGTCCAGATCATGATCGATGCATAGGTAATGTCGTTGACGGCGATGGCCGAGGCCACGGCGGTCATCTTCACCAGGTCGATCAGGTTGTTGACCAGCGCCGGCAAGGCGAAGCGCACGGCCAGTGGCAACTGCACCTGCAGCAGTTGCTGGCGACGGCTGAAGGCCAGCGAGCTGGCCGCTTCGAGGGTCACTGCCGGCACCGCCTCGATCCCTGCGCGCAGGGCTTCGGCGTGAAAGGCGCCCTTGTGCAGGGAGATCACCAGCACCACCCAGGCGAAGGGGGTCATGGGGTTGGCACTGCCCAGGCTCTGGTTGATCAGCATGTTCAACACCAGGAAGGCGCAGTACAGCTGCACCAGGGTCGGCGTGTTACGCGTCACCTCGATGAAGGCCCGCGCCGGCCAGGCCAGCCAGCGCTGCCCGGACGTGACCGCAGCAGCCAGCAGCACACCCACCAGCAAGCTGCCGAGGATGCTGAACAGGCACAGACCGAGCGTGGTCAGCGCACCGTCGAGCAGCTTGCCGCTGGCGTAGGCGTCGAGCAGGAACGCATAGTTCAGGCCGAGATGGGCAAGCTGCCCCACCAGCCAGTGCAGGCTGTCGCTCATCAGGCGCCTTCGCCCTGCAGCTTGGCACGCAACTCCACCAGCGCCGGCGAGGCCGGGGTGATGTGGTTGGCCTGCTCACGTTCGATCAGCCAGCCACTGCGGTGCCATTGCTTGACGAAGGGGTCCAGGCGCTGCTGGGTGTCGGTTTCGCCCAGGCGGGTCCAGATCACCGAGGGCGCGGGGTTCAGCTCCGGGGTCAGGGCACGATAGCCGCTCCACTCTCCCCCCTTGGCCAACAGCGGATTGATCAGCGTGGCGTCATGCACGGCGGCCACGCAGTTGTTACCGCGCAGGGCCAGCAGGGATTCGGCGGAGGTCTTGAAGGCCTTGAGGTCGGCGCCCAGGTCGATCAGTGCCTGGGTGTAGCTGCTGCCCTGGGAGGTGCACACCGGCTGGCCCTTGAGGTCGGCCCAGGTCTTGACCGGGCTGTCCTTGGCCAGCGCGGCGGTGCCGCCAACCCGGTAGAACGGCGTGGGCACATGGCCCAGCAGCTTGTCGCGCTCAGGTGTCCATTCCATGTTGGCGATCAGCAGATCGACCTTGCCTTGCTGCAAAAACTGCACGCGGTTGGCCGGCTGTACCGCGACCAGATCGACCTCGACACCCAACTGGCGCGCCAGGTCGCGGGCCAGATCGACGCTGAAACCGATCGGCTCGCGGGTGTTCGGGTCGATAGCACCGAAGGGGCCGCCGGAAAGCACCACCCCCACCGCCAGCTTGTGGCGCTGCTGGATCTTGTCCAGGGTGGCATCGGCCTGGGCAAGGCCGCTGGCGGCAAGGCCGGTGGTGGCGAGCAACGCGGCAAACAGGCCGCGACGGGCAACGGTGGACAGCGACATGGTGGGGCTCCTCATCCCGGCAGCCGGAACACCCGGCCAATGAGGGCGCATCCTAGAAACTTGGTGGGATCAGGGGAAATGCAAATATTGACTATCGTTATAACTTGGATCGAATGAGTAGGAGCTTGATTTGGCATAAGCAGCGTAAACTATGGGTTTTGCATCAAGGCGTTGCAAATCCAGGCCAACAAAACATAATGTTTCTTTATCGTTTATTGACTGACAGTAATGTAAAAACGGGCGATCCGCCTCCCCCACTCCAACCGCAGGCCCGCCGATGACCGCACCCGCCCTGGACCTCGATCTGCTACGCACCTTCGTCGCCATCGTCGATCACACAAGCTTCGCCGAAGCCGGTCGCCACCTGGCCCGCACCCAGGCCTCGGTCACCCAGCACATGCAACGGCTGGAACAGCAGGTGGGCGTGGCGCTGCTGCGCAAGCAGGGCCGACACAAAGCCCTCACCGATGCCGGACGCCAGTTGTTGCGCCATGCCCGGCAGATGCTCGCACTCAATGACGAAGCCCTCGCCGGCCTGCGTCAGGACGGCCTGAGCGGCGTGCTGCGGATCGGTTCGCCGCATGACATCGCCGACACCATCCTGCCACCTCTGCTCGGCCATATCGCCCGTTCGGCGCCGAACCTGCGCCTGGAGATAAACGTCGGCCGCAGCCCGTTCCTGATGGACGACCTGCAGCGTGGCAAGGTCGACATGGTCATTTCCACCGTCACCGCCCCCGGCGTGGAGGGTTTCGCCTTGCGCACCTCGCCGGTGTGGTGGATCTGTGCCGCGCAGTACCAGCACATCCCCGGCGAACCGCTACCGTTGGTGCTGGTGGACGAACCCAGCCTGTACCGCCGACTGGCCCTGGACGCCCTGGAACAGGCCGGCATCCCGTGGCGCCAGGCCTACCTGGCGTCCAACCTGATCGGCATCAAGGCTGCAGTCCGCGCAGGATTGGGCATCACTGCGCGCAGCCAGGAGATGGTCGGCCCGGACATGCGCGTGCTCGGCCAGAGCGACGGCCTGCCGCCACTGCCGGACGTCACCTACCACCTGTGGGTGCGGGCCAACACGGTCAACCCGCTGGTGCGCCAGGCCTATGCCATGGTTCGCGCCAGCGTGGGGCTGTGAGCCAGCCAATCGCCATGGCCCACCGCGATGCGCTAGAGTGGCGACCTCTCACCCGGTAAGGATGCCTCCATGCAATTCGCCCCCGCCATTCCCGTGCTGCGCATCTTCTCGGTCGACAAGGCCAAGGAGTTCTACCTCGACTTCCTGGGCTTCAGCCTCGACTGGGAACACCGCTTCGCCCCGGACCTGCCGCTGTATGCGCAGATTCACCGCGACGGGCTGATCCTGCACCTGTCCGAACACTATGGCGACGCCACGCCAGGCTCTACCGTGTTTGCCCGAGTCGAAGATCTGAAGGCGCTCGAAAGCGAACTGCAGGCCAAAAAGTACGGTTATTCACGCCCCGAAGCCGAGCGGGTGGACTGGGGGCTGCAAATGCAGATCCGTGATCCGTTCGGCAATTTGCTGCGGTTTTGTCAGCAGATAGGAGATGCATAGCATTACTGAAATCTCCTACACACTACTTAGAAGCAAGTGAATAGGCTCAGCAGCGAAAGTTCTGCATTGTGCGCGAACCTGAAATGGATTCGACACCAATAAGGAACTTCGCTTGCAGGTTACAAGTAGATATCGAGTCGTCAGTCATCACGAGCGCACCATCAAGAGCCTGATCATCAACAGCCGAGCAGCATGATGAACGACCTGACCAGCATCGCCTGCTTGTCACTGATTGCGTTCTTAGCAGACCGAATCCTTCGTCACCCAAACATGCGCAAGTGGACGGGCATCGCGCTAATGTCATGTGCCATTGCAAGTCTTTTCTTTCTTGGACATGGAACATTGTTGGGCACCCCAAATTTCCTATGGCCGATATTTCTGGCCGCCACAGGAATCCACTTGCTTGCCAATCAGACGAAACATTGTTCCGATGCCGATCAGGGAAAGGGCTCGGAGCGCAGCGGCACATAGCGAGCGTTGCGGACAGGCCACACGGCTACGCAAAATACCTCACACCCGACCAGAGCCCCCACCAGCACTGTACTGCAGATCATCCGACAGCCAGTCAACCAATTCATGACTGGCCGTTCCCCATCCTCTGCGGATGTATTATCGTGGCGAGGTGCGCATTTAAAAGCAGCCCGAGCGATCGGGCCTCTGCAAGACAATAGAGGGTGTCATGAGCAACGAGATCAACTGGGACAAGCTGGGCTTCGACTACATCAAGACCGACAAGCGCTACCTGTCCGTGTGGCGCAACGGCGAGTGGGACAAAGGCACCCTGACCGACGACAACGTGCTGCACATCAGCGAAGGCTCGACTGCCCTGCACTACGGCCAGCAATGCTTCGAGGGCCTGAAGGCCTATCGCTGCAAGGACGGCTCGATCAACCTGTTCCGCCCGGACCAGAACGCCGCACGCATGCAGCGCAGCTGCGCCCGCCTGCTGATGCCGCACGTGCCGACCGATGTGTTCATCGAGGCGTGCAAGCAGGTGGTCAAGGCCAACGAGAAGTTCGTCCCGCCGCATGGCAAGGGTGCCCTGTACCTGCGTCCGTTCGTGATCGGCACCGGTGACAACATCGGCGTGCGCACCGCGCCAGAGTTCATCTTCTCGGTGTTCGCTATCCCGGTTGGCTCGTACTTCAAGGGCGGCATGAAGCCGCACAACTTCCAGATCTCCAGCTTCGACCGCGCCGCCCCGCAGGGCACCGGTGCAGCCAAGGTCGGGGGCAACTATGCCGCCAGCCTGCAACCGGGTTCCGAAGCGAAGAAAGCCAACTTCGCCGACGCCATCTACCTGGATCCGCTGACCCACACCAAGATCGAGGAGGTCGGGTCGGCGAACTTCTTCGGTATTACCGCCAACAACGAGTTCGTCACGCCGAAATCGGCCTCGGTCCTGCCCGGTATCACTCGCCTGTCGCTGATGGAACTGGCGCAATCGCGCCTGGGCCTGACCGTGATCGAAGGCGACGTCGAAATCAGCAAGCTTGACCGCTTCATCGAAGCGGGCGCTTGCGGTACCGCCGCAGTGATCACCCCGATCGGCGGCATCGAGTACAACGGCAAACTGCACGTGTTCCACGACCTGGAAAAGGTCGGCCCGGTCACCCAGAAGCTCTACAACGAGCTGACCGGCATCCAGAGCGGTGACGTCGAAGCACCGGCGGGCTGGATCATCAAGGTCGCCTGAGGCATCGCCTTGCAATGAAAACGGGGCGTGCCAGCAATGGCACGCCCCGTTTTCATTGCTGTCAGGGCCGGTTTCTTTGCAGGCGAGCCTGCTCCCGAACGGAGTCGCGCTGAACGCCAAACGCGTGAAAACACCGATACTGGCACCCTGCCTCTGATAGATGAATTTTTCTTAAATCGCCGTTTGTCTATTCTTTGGCACAATCAGCCATCCAATCGCCGCCCAGGTATTAGCATGCCCCGCGTACTGACTATCGAAGACGACGCCGTCACCGCCCAGGAAATCGTCGCCGAACTTTCCAGCCACGGGCTGGAGGTCGACTGGGCAGACAATGGCCGCGAAGGCCTGGCCAAGGCCATTGCCGGCGGCTACGACCTGATCACCGTGGACCGGATGCTCCCGGAAGTCGACGGCCTGACCATCGTCACCACCCTGCGCAGTCTGAAGATCGCCACGCCCATCCTGATGATCAGTGCCCTGTCGGATGTCGACGAGCGCGTGCGCGGTCTGCGTGCAGGCGGCGACGACTACCTCACCAAGCCTTTCGCCTCCGACGAGATGGCGGCCCGCGTCGAGGTGCTGCTGCGGCGCAACAGCGTGCCCATGACCCAGACCCGCCTCCAGGTCGCCGACCTGGAGCTGGACTTGATCAGCCATGAGGCCCGACGCGGCGAGAGCAGCCTGAACCTGCTGCCAACCGAATACAAACTGCTCGAATACCTGATGCGTCACTCCGGGCAGGTCATCACTCGCATGATGATCTTCGAGGAAGTGTGGGGTTATCACTTCGATCCCGGCACCAACCTGATCGACGTCCACATCGGTCGTCTGCGCAAGAAGATCGACCCACCCGGCCAGACACCGCTGATCCGAACCGTACGGGGCTCCGGTTATGCCATTGCTGAACCCATCTAAGGGCTGGAGCTCCTCGACCAGCCGCCTGCTGGCGCTGTACAGCTTCCTGTTCGTGGCCTGGAGCAGCATCCTCATGGGGGTGCTGTACTTCGAGGTCACCAGCTACCTCAACAAGCTGACCCGCCACTCCATGCTGCAACGTCAGCACCTCTTCGCGCACATGACCGGCAAGCAGCTGGATGATGCGTTGATCGCCAGCCAAGCCTTCGAGGAACGCAGCTTCGACGCCTACGGCCTGTTCGACCCGCAACTCAACCCTATCGGCGGTCGTATCCGCTCGATTCCGTCGGAATTGGGCCTTGACGGCAAGGTTCACGAACTCAAGCGTTGCCTGGATGCCGACGATCCGCACCTGCCGCGCGACAGCTGTGATGCGGTGGCGATCCGCATCCCCGATGGGCGCTGGCTGGTGCTGGTGCGCGACAACGGCTCGCTGTTCGTGGTGACCCGAATCATTCTGCACGCGCTGCTCTGGGGCATTTCGCTGACGCTGATTCCCGGTTTCGCCGGCTGGTACCTGCTACGCAGGCGCCCGCTCAAGCGTATCCGCGCCGTACAGGCGAGCGCCGAGCTGATCGTTGCCGGCGATCTCACCCACCGCTTGCCGCTGTCGGCACGACGAGACGAGCTGGACATGCTGGCCGCGATCGTCAACGCCATGCTCGACCGCATCGAACGGCTGATGCACGAGGTCAAGGGTGTCTGCGACAACATTGCCCACGACCTGCGTACACCGCTGACCCGCCTGCGCGCCCAGCTCTACCGCATTCGCCAGCAGAGCGGAGCGAACTCGCCGGAAGCCGAAGCGCTGGATCAAGCCATTAGCGAGACCGACACCCTGATGGCACGTTTCCGCGGCCTGCTGCGCATCAGCGAGCTGGAAGACCGCCAACGCCGCGCAGGATTTGTCGAGCTTGATCCGCACAATTTGCTGGTGGAGTTGCACGACTTCTACCTGCCGCTCGCAGAGGATGGCAGCATTCGCCTGCAACTGGAGCAGCCTGCGCAGCTGCCCGCGCTGCACGGCGACCGCGAACTGCTATTCGAGGCTTTGGCCAACCTGGTCGGCAACGGCATCAAGTTCACCCCGGAGGGTGGGCAGGTACGGATCCAGGCACTGCACGACGACGATGGCGTGCATATCGCCATCGAGGACAGCGGACCGGGGATTCCTGAACAGGAGCGTGCTGCGGTGCTCAAGCGCTTCTATCGCAGCGAGGAAGGACATCGTCACCCAGGGTTCGGGCTAGGCTTGTCGATCGTCGCAGCGATCGTCGACCTGCATGGGTTCAGACTGGAAGTGGGCAGTAGCGAGCTGGGTGGAGCGAAGCTGGTGCTGCACTGCTCGACGGCCTGAAAAGCATCACGGGACTAGGCTCTGTCTGAAAAGTCTTGAGACGAAGGTCAGGCAAGGCGAAAACAGCCGAGGAAGCGGAGTTTACGGCTTGTAAATGAGCATTCCGAGGCTGTTTTCAACGCAGCATCACCGAGTATCAAGGCTTTTCAGACAGAGCCTAGTCGGTTCGGCACCCCGACTTGTCCCGCAATAGGGCTGCTGGGCAGCCCTCGAGTCGTATCAGTCAGCCAGACGCCAGGTGGTGGTGCCTTTGCTGTCTTCAAGCACCACGCCCATGGCAGCCAGTTGATCGCGAATGCGATCGGACTCTGCCCAGTTCTTGTCCGTACGCGCCTGCAAGCGCGCCTGGATCAAGGCTTCGACCTCGGCAGCATCGACCTTGCCTTCAGCACCGGCACGCAAAAAGTCGTCGGCATCAAGCTGCAGCACACCCAGCACATCACCCAGCTCACGCAGGCGACCGGCAAGGCCTGCCGCTGCGTCAGCGTCGCTGTCGCGCAGGCGGTTGATCTCGCGGACCAGGTCGAACAGCACGGCGCAGGCTTCAGGGGTGCCGAAGTCGTCGTTCATCGCCACGCTGAACCGTTCGACGAACGCCTCGCCACCCTTGGCGGCGACGCGCGGCAGGCCACGCAGTGCGTGATAGAAACGCTCCAGGGCGCCCTTGGCATCGCGCAAGCTGTCTTCGGAGTAATTGATGGCGCTGCGGTAGTGGCTGGCCACCAGCAGATAACGCACCACCTCCGGGTGGTACTTCTCGAGCACGTCGCGAATGGTGAAGAAGTTGTTCAGCGACTTCGACATCTTCTCGCCATTGATACGGATCATGCCGCAGTGCATCCAGGCCGCCGCATAAGGCTTGCCGGTGGCTGCCTCGCTCTGGGCGATCTCGTTCTCGTGGTGCGGGAACTCGAGGTCGCTGCCACCACCGTGGATGTCGAAGCTCTCGCCCAGGCAGCAGGTGGACATCACCGAGCACTCGATGTGCCAGCCCGGACGACCTG
The DNA here is from genome assembly GCF_009650575.1 of Pseudomonas sp. MNR3A. Taxonomy (NCBI): domain Bacteria; kingdom Pseudomonadati; phylum Pseudomonadota; class Gammaproteobacteria; order Pseudomonadales; family Pseudomonadaceae; genus Pseudomonas; species Pseudomonas sp. MNR3A. The sequence continues at coordinate 40,114 of NZ_VZZS01000005.1, forward strand.
GGCCCCAGGGCGAATCCCAGCTCGGCTCGCCCGGCTTGGCGCCCTTCCACAGGACGAAGTCCAGCGGATCCTGCTTGGCCTCGTCGACCTCGATCCGCGCGCCGATACGCAGGTCTTCGATCTTGCGTCGCGACAGCTTGCCGTAGCCGACGAACTTGCCGACGCGGTAGTACACGTCGCCATTGCCCGGCGCGTAGGCATAGCCCTTGTCGATCAGGGTCTGGATCATCGCGTGCATGCCGGGGATGTGATCGGTGGCGCGCGGTTCCAGGTCCGGCTTGAGGATGTTGAGACGACGCTCATCCTCATGCATGGCATCGATCATGCGCGCAGTCAGCTCATCGAAGCGCTCGCCGTTTTCGTTGGCGCGGTTGATGATCTTGTCGTCGATGTCGGTGATGTTGCGCACGTACGTGAGCGCGTAGCCACTCTTGCGCAGCCAACGGGTGATCAGGTCGAACGCCACCATGCTGCGACCATGGCCCAGGTGGCAGTAGTCGTACACGGTCATGCCGCAGACGTACATGCGCACGTTGTTGCCATCCAGGGGTTTGAAGACTTCCTTGGTCTTGCTCAGGGTGTTGTAGATGTTAAGCACGAGGATTCCTTAGCTGCCCCACGAATCGCGCAGGGTCACGGTGCGGTTGAACACCGGGCGACCCGGCTGGCTGTCTTTCAGGTCGGCGCAGAAGTAGCCTTCACGCTCGAACTGGAAGCGATCTTCTGGCTGGGCCTGGCCCAGCGAAGGTTCGGCACGACAACCCGTCAGCACCTGCAGCGATTGCGGATTGATATTTTCAAGGAAGCTGCCGCCCTCATCGGTTTTCTCCGGATTGGGCGAGCGGAACAGGCGGTCGTACAGGCGCACCTCGCACTCGATGCTGGCGGCGGCCGGCACCCAGTGGATCACGCCCTTGACCTTGCGACCCTCGGGGTTCTTGCCCAGCGTGTCCGGATCGTACGAGCAGCGCAGCTCGACGATATTGCCCTCGGCATCCTTGATCGCCTCGTCGGCACGAATTACATAGCTGCCGCGCAGGCGCACTTCACCGGCTGGCTCCAGGCGCTTGTATCCCTTGGGCGGCTCTTCCATGAAGTCATCGCGGTCGATGTACAGCTCACGGGCGAACGGCAGGACGCGCACGCCCATGTCTTCCTTCGGGTGGCGCGGCAGTTCGAGCTGCTCGACCTGGCCTTCAGGGTAGTTGGTGATCACCACCTTCAGCGGACGCAGTACGCACATGGCGCGCGGCGCGGTGCGGTCGAGGTCGTCCCGAATGCTGAACTCGAGCATCGACATGTCGACCACGCCATCGGAGCGGTTGGTGCCGACCATGTCGCAGAAGTTGCGGATCGAGGCCGGGGTGTAGCCACGACGGCGGTAGCCCGAGAGCGTGGACATGCGCGGATCGTCCCAGCCCTCGACGTGCTGCTCGTCCACCAACTGCTTGAGCTTGCGCTTGGAGGTGATGGTGTAGTTCAGGTTCAGGCGGCTGAACTCGTACTGGCGCGGATGCGCCGGGACCGGCAGGTTGTCGAGGAACCAGTCGTACAGTGGACGATGGCCCTCGAACTCCAGGGTGCAGATCGAGTGGGTAATGCCCTCGATGGCGTCCGACTGGCCGTGGGTGAAGTCGTAGTTGGGGTAGATGCACCACTTGTCACCGGTCTGGTGGTGGTGGGCATGGCGGATGCGGTAAAGAATGGGGTCGCGCAGGTTCATGTTGGGCGAAGCCATGTCGATCTTGGCACGCAGCACACGCTCACCGTCCTTGAACTCGCCAGCCTTCATGCGGGCGAACAGGTCGAGGTTCTCCTCGACGCTGCGCTCGCGGAACGGGCTGTTCTTGCCGGGCTGGGTCAGGGTGCCGCGATACTCCTTGGCCTGCTCGGGGGTCAGGTCGCAGACGTAGGCCTTGCCGCGCTTGATCAGCTCGACCGCCCAGTCGTGCAACTGGTCGAAATAATCGGAAGCAAAGCGCACCGGACCGGTCCACTCGAAGCCCAGCCACTTGACATCACGCTGGATGGCGTCGATGTACTCCTGGTCCTCCTTGGCCGGGTTGGTGTCGTCGAAACGCAAGTGGCAGGCGCCACCGAACTCCTGGGCCAGACCGAAGTTGACGCAGATCGACTTGGCGTGGCCGATGTGCAGATAACCGTTCGGTTCCGGCGGGAAGCGGGTGACGATACTGCTGTGCTTGCCCGAGTCCAGGTCAGCCTGGACGATCGGTCGCAGGAAGTTCGCAGGGACGGCGGGGGCGCCTTTGGCAGCGGCGTTGGTCGCGTTGTCGGTGGGCTTGCTCATAGGATCCTTGAATGCAGATGTCCGGTCCGGGTAGGCCGATTGAATCAAAGGGCCTATCATAGCCGAAGCAGTCAAGCTGCTGACAGCCGGGCACCGACAAACTGGCGCGATTTCTCGCAGCGTTTTGTCGCCAGCTGGCAAAATGGCCGCCGCGCGCCTTGTGTCGCCGCCGCCAGATCCTGCGTCAGGTACAGTACGCGACCTGTGCACCCTATTTCCGAATGCCTTGAAAGAGCGAATTTCAGCATGTCCAAAGTCAAACTGAGCACCAACCACGGCGACATCGTTCTGCAACTGAACGCCGAAAAAGCCCCGCAAACCGTCGAGAACTTCGTTCAATACGTCAAGGACGGCCACTTCGACGGCACCGTGTTCCACCGTGTGATCAAGGGCTTCATGATCCAGGGCGGCGGCTTCGAGCCTGGCATGAACCAGAAGAAAACCCGCGCCAGCATCCAGAACGAAGCCGACAACGGCCTGAAGAACACCAAGTACAGCATCGCCATGGCCCGCACCATGGAGCCGCACTCCGCCTCGGCGCAGTTCTTCATCAACGCTTCCGACAACGACTTCCTCAACCACAGCGGCAAGAACGTGCAGGGCTGGGGCTACGCGGTATTCGGCGAAGTGACCGAAGGCCGTGAAGTGGTCGATGCCATCGAGAAAGTCGCCACCGGTTCCAAGGCTGGCCACCAGGACGTGCCGAAGGACGACGTGATCATCGAGAAAGCCGAGATCATTGAGTGATCCTGCTGATCTCCGATCTGCACCTGCAAGAAGAACGCCCGGACATTACCCGGGCGTTTCTTGATCTGCTCGATGGGCGGGCGCGACACGCCAAGGCGCTGTACATTCTTGGCGACTTCTTCGATGCCTGGATCGGCGACGATGCCATGACGCCGTTCCAGCAATCGATCTGCCAGGCGTTGCGCACGCTGTCCGACAGCGGCACGGCGATCTACCTGATGCACGGCAACCGCGACTTTCTCATCGGCCAGGACTTCTGCAAGGCCGCTGGCTGCACCCTGCTGACCGACCCTAGCGTGGTTGAGCTGGGTGGCGAGCCGGTACTGCTGATGCATGGCGACACCCTGTGCACCCGCGACGTGGCCTACATGAAGCTGCGCCGCTACCTGCGCAACCCGCTGAGCCTCTGGATTCTGCGTCACTTGCCGCGATCCACGCGCCAGAAACTGGCGCGCAAGCTGCGCAGTGAAAGCCAGGCGCAGGTGCGGATGAAGAACACTGAAATCGTCGATGTCACCCCCGACGAAGTGCCCAAGGTGATGAGCGAGCACAGTGTGCGCACGCTGATCCATGGCCATACTCACCGCCCTGCCCTGCACAAGCTGGTGGTCGAGGGCCAGCCGGCTCGGCGCATCGTACTGGGGGACTGGGATCGCCGAGGCTGGGCGCTGCAGGTGGACGACCAGGGCATGCACCTGGCGCCGTTCGAATTTTCCTGACGCGCAGGCCCTGAGGTGGCTCGTGCCACCACAGGGCCACTGATTTCGACTATTTCCCCGCGCTGACCAGTGGCTGCTTATCCCGCTCGCTCACCACATACTGGCGATACTGAGGATCGGAGGTGATCTGCGCTTCGGTAAACGGAATGGGCGCCAATTGTCCGACCGCAAAGGCACGCGTCTGGTCAAATGCGTGTACCGAGGCCGACTCGCTGGACAGTGAAAACGCCAGCAACCCCTTGGCCTGAGGCCCCTGCTCGGTGAAGCTGACCAACTGCAGGTAGCTGGTACCGCTGACTACCAGACGCTTCCCTGCCCCATTGGGCACACTGACCATGGCGTTGTAGACCCCCAACTCCTGCGGGCCACCCGGCACCGGCGTGCCGTCCAGCGCTTGCTGTACCTGCCCCCACTGCTGTTCTTGCGCCATGCCGCCTTCCTGCACCTGCGCCAAAGAAGCCAGCGCCGCCTCACGCAGCAGCGCGCGTACTGCTGCTTGCTCTACTGCAAGACCACGCGGCGTGTGCTGCGGATCTGCCGGATCGAACGCCACACGCCAGATTTGCGGCTGGTCGCCCAGCGCTTCCATGATGTTGGCAAAATGCACAAGCCCCATGCCGCTGTCGGTGCCGGCCTTGCCGTTCCAGGCCTCGAGGCTGGCGCAAACAGCCTGCAGATCGCGTTCGGTGCCTTTGCACCAGTCCAGCAGCTCTGGCAGCAGTTGGCTGGCCAGATACACCTCGTCGTCCAGCACCATGTGCTGCAGCTCAGCTACGCCGAGCTTGGCGCGACCTTGCAGGCGCTGCAAGGCAAAGCGGGTACGCATCCCCAAGGGTTGGTCTTCACGGCTGATCAGCGGCGAGAAGCCTGTCAGCGGCTGGGCCGGGTTGACCTGCCAGGCCGAGTCATTGGAGTTCTGCACGAAGTCCGCACGCTCAAGGCTTGGCTGCAGGCGCGCGGGGAAGATTCCAGGTTGCGCAGCGTCGGGGTCGACCTTCCACTGGCAGGCGCTGCGCGAACCGTCCAGTACGACCAACGGCCCGACCAGCGATGGATCGCTGCACTGGGCAAGCATGGCCTTGTCGACATACGGCACCACCGACTGATTCAGGTACAGCGCGCGGCCACCGGCATCCACCGCCAGGGTGTTGACCCAAGGAATGCCCTGAAGCTTGGCCACCGAGGTCTTGACAGCATCGATGTCCTTGGCGCGATTGATCCCGTACCACTGCTCAAGCACTCGCGTGTTGTCGAGATTGGCATCGCGCAGGCTGTAGGCATATTTGCCATCCCAGTCCAGACGCCCCGGCCACTGCACCACAGGGCCGAACCTGGAGACGTGGATCTGGCGCTGCACCTGGCTGAGCGTTCCGTCTGCCCCCTTCACCGCAACAGTGATTGCCTGCTGTTGGAGCGGCAGCGACTGGCCATCCAGCAGGTAACGGGTGGGATCCTTCGGGTCGAGCTGCAGACGGTACAGGGTGAAGTGCTTGGAGGTGTCGACGGTATGGGTCCAGGCCAGATCACGGTTGAAACCGATGTTGATCACTGGCAACCCCGGCAGCGCCGCCCCCATCACATCCAGTTGCCCGGGAATGGTCAACTGCATCTGATAGAACCGCAGACCGCCAATCCAGGGGAAGTGCGGGTTGGCGAGCAACAAACCACGCCCATTGGCCGAGCGCTGCGCACCGACGGCCACGGCGTTGCTGCCACGCTCGCTGGCGAACGCCTGCTGGCGTGCCAGGGCCACGCTGTAGTCGGCCTTTGGCCTGTGCATGGCCAGCCCCGGTGGCGTCGCTGCGACCACCGCTTCGGCGAACTGGCCGATGCCCCCTTCAGCCAGCAGTCGGCGGGTCAGCTTCACCAGGTCCAGGCTGGTGACTGGCCGGACCCAGTCGCCCGCCCCGCACTCCACCGGCAGCCCCTGGGCCTTGCGTTCGGCAAGCGCTCGGTTGTAGCCGGCAGCGTAGCCCTCCAGGCGATCGCGAATGGGTGCCGACTGCGCCTGGAGGAATCCGTTGACTGCCGCATTGTCGTTCAGCCAGGTAAAGAACAGATCGCTGTCGAGGTTGTCGCGCTGCTCGACCGTCTTGCCTTCGGCACCCAAATATTTCGACCGCTCACCATTGACCGTGAGCACTTCGTCAGCCAGCAGGCACAGGTTGTCCTGGGCATAGGCGTAGCCGATGCCATAGCCCAGGCCACGCTCATTGCTGGCCAGGATGTGCGGCACACCGAAGCTGGTACGGCGAATCTGCGCCGAAGCATCGCCGGCGGCTTCCAGCGCCTGCGCGCCGGCAGCAACGGTGGCAAGCACGATGGCCAGGCCAAGGCAGGATAAGGGTCGCGATAGTGGGATCACGGGCACTCCTGGGGTATGAGAGGTCATCCCGATCAGACGAGCGGCCGGATGAAAATTTTACGTATTGCGCTACGCGGGAACGTCTTGAAAAGGACGTGGCAGTTTTTTTTCAGTCAGAACTGCAGTTTTCCCGCGCTCATTCGTCCTAATAGTTAGGCACTCATGATTTCGGGACAGTCCACGAAAAGGAGCATTCACATGTACAACCCGCAACTGCAGGCGCAGCACCAGCGCACCGCTGAGCGCACATCGCCGCAAGACAGCACTGGCGCGCAGGAACGGATCGGCAACGAACAGATCCGCGAACTGTTGCGCGCCTACGGTCTGCGCACCAGCCTGATTCGCCTGAAAGTCATCGATGCGCTGCATTCGGCCGATCGCAGTGGCCGTAGCATCGGCGTACGCGGCGTGCATGCGCAGCTGGAGCAACTGGACATCCCGCTGTCATTCCTGAGCGTGCGCGAAGTGCTCAAGCGACTCTGCACCGAGGGCGTCATCAGCCTGGGCGATGACAAGTGCTACAGCCTTCAGCCCGCAGCCCGCGCCGTACTGGAGCAGAACGCCCTGCGCTGATTCCCCGGCCGGCCAGGATGGCCGGCTGGCCTGCGTCAGGACTTGACCTTGCGCCGCAGGATGCCGTTGATCACCACGACGACCACGGCGATACCGATGGCCAGGTACTGGAAGGTCTGCTCGCTGATCGTGCCCTGTTTCTGCAGGTAGCTCAGGCCGAACATCACACCCATCATCACCACGATGATGAGGATCGAATATTTGAAGCGCTGCATGTGTGTCATCGGCAATTCCTTGGAGCATCAGGGACAAAAGAAGCTCGTCACGAGCCGGCCACATGATACATGGCCAGATCCACACGCGATGCATTTCCTGCTGAGCTTCGCCGCTCAAGATTGAAAACATGGACGCCCGACTCGTGCCCCGGAGCGACCATGCCAAAACCCCTCGTGCTTTGCACCTTGCTGTTTCTCCCGCTCACCTGCGCCCACGCCATCGATACCAGCACCCTGCCCCGCGAACAACTGCTCGAGCTCGGCACCCGCCTCGAAGCCTCCAGCGGCAGCAACCAATGGCAGCAGTTGTGGCAACAGGTTCGTGGCAACGGCTTGTTACAGGCCCAGCCAGGCCAGTTGCGCTTCGTCCCTCCCCCCTCGAAACTGCCGGCCATGGTCAGATTGACCCTGGCACAGGCGCAGCATGTAGAACCCTTCTCCATTACCCACGCGCGCTACCGCCGGGTATTCAGCCCGCAAGTCATCGGCTATCGCGGTAGCCAAGCGCTCGAAGCACTGTGCGTGGACGTGGACTGGCGCGCATTGCCCGCCGCAGCGGTGTCCAGCCCTCAAAGCTACCTAGGCTTGGCAAGCCTGCGCAAAGCCTACCCCTGCGATTGAAATGGGTACCGACACCCTTGGAACACACCTAAGAAGTCGACCGATAAAGAACAAGACCTGCTGCAAAATCACGGTTCAACTTCCTACGCAAGAGCTCTCGTCTGCCTGCAACAAACGCTCTACAGGAACTACAGAGCATGGGCCACTTGGCGCCTAGGAATGATCGGGAGAGGTGACTGAGAATCCCTGGGCACCCATCGTGCTGGCCTCTAAGACACAGGGAAATCGAATATGGAACTGCCAGATCTGACTGCAATCGATGTCGCCCAGCTACCTCATTCACTGCAATCGCTGATCGAGTGCATCGGCCTTGAAAATGCGTACCGGCTGACCTGCGCCTACGGCGGCCGCCCCAAGTACATCCCCAAACACCGTGACCGCACACGGCTGGCCGATCTTCTGCCAGCCGACGCGCTGGACGCACTGATCAAGCGCTATGCCGGCATTGCCCTGGAGATTCCCAAGGCCGACCACTTCCAGCGCCAGTTGCGCAACCTGCAAATCCAGAAAGAAAGTGCCAGCGGGCTGTCGCGCAGCCTGCTCGCGGACAAGTACGGACTGAGCCTGCGTCAGATCGGCAACATCCGGCGCCAGGACAACCACCCCCACTGAAAACCGGGCCTGAGCTTTCACCGCCCCCGAAGGAGTATCACCCATGTCCATTGACAACAGCCTGATCGGTTCCGTCATCAACTCTCTACCCATGGACCGAATGATTGCCGGCCCCTTGCAGGCCATGGTCCAGGCGCAGGTCACCGCGAGCAAGTCGTACGCCGACTTCCTCATGAATGTCTGCATCCAGGACGGCAAGGCAGTCGCCATCCAGTTCGACTACGACGAGACCATCGTCGGTGAGGATGGCGAATACAAAGGTATCGTCGCCAAGAGCATGAAGGTGCCACTGCTGGCGGCCATCACCCACCCGAACATTGCCATCGACGAAGGCAAGATCGAGTTCGAGATGACCATCAACCAGATGGCCGAGGACCGATCCTCCAAGGAGGCGGAAGGCAGCATGGAGGCCTCGCTCGGCTGGGGACCTTTCAAGCTGAATGTGAAAGGCAGTGTAAGCCACAAGTCGGAACAGACCCGCAAGACCGATACCCGCGCGCGCTACGCCTTCAACACTACCGTGCGCCGTCAGCAACCACCGGAAGCCCTCATGCGCGTGATGGATTTCCTCACTGATGCCGCAACCAAACCTACCGTGCTCGCCAGTGAACAGCTGCGCAGCAGCGACAGCATCTCGAATGAGGACACCCTGCCCGCCGCCGAAAAATCCACAGCAACACCTTGATGCGCTATAGCCTAGCTCGCGCCCACCTGCCGCAGGTCTCCACCCGGGCACCTGCGGCATCCGCACCGGAGACCGTTGATTGGATCAGCCCTGCGAACACGCTCAACCAACGCCCATGACATCCACCGACCTGCGCGACATCACACGCGGGCTCCAGGAAGCCGCCGCGGCAACCAATACCCTGATTGCCCAGCAATACCTGAGACTCTTCGATCAGTTCTTCGACGTGGACGCCGAGCAGCCCGGCATGCCGATGCGCGCCAAGATGGTAGAAGTGGCGATGGACGACACGCACACCTTGCGCATCCCGCTGATTGCCCTGGTGTCCACCAAGGGCCTGGCCCTGGAGCGCATGCAGGTCGACCTGTCGGTTCACGTGAAGAACGCTCAGGCCCGACAGGATTTGCTGCAGCAGGCCAACGACACCACCTCGTGCTCGCACTTCAAGGTCACCGTCGGCGCCCAAACGCGCCGTGGCGAAGGACGCGACCCCGACGAAGTACAGATCCGCATGCAGTTCCAGGCCTGCGAGCCGCCCGAAGCGATCAACCGGCTGATCGAGGAGTACACCAACCTGATCATGCCTGTGCGCACACCGCCCATGCCCGCCCCGGAGCCAGGCGCAGACGGCAACGAGTTCATCGAAGCCGCCACTGTCCGCCGATCAGATCAGAAGTCGCGTTTGTAGAAGATGTCCAGCGAGCTCGCCAGCCCGCTGGCGGCCTCCAGATAGACCTTCTTGCTCAGTTTGTAGCGCAAGGCAATGGTGTTGGCTGGCTCGAACACACCGACCCCATAACGCAGGCTGAGGCGTTCGGTCAGGTTGCCGCTGGCCACCACGTTGGTCTTGTTGCCCGAACCTTCGGTGTCGAGCTGAAAATCATCGATTCCCAGGCTCGAGGCCAGGCTCCCGGTAATCCCGGCGCTACCGGCAAGGCCCAGGCCCAAGGCCGCTTCAGCCAGCATGTTGTTATCCTCGCCAGAATTGCCCAGGGGACGTCCCAACACGAGATACGACAACGCCTGCTCCTGGCTCATGGCCGGCTCCGAGAACACTTGGGTAGTCGGCTGCTCGGCACTGCCGCTCAGGCGAATACCCGCAATCACGTCATCGACCTTGCGGATCGCTTCGATATCCAGGTATGGCTGGTCGAGGGGGCCTGCGAACAACAGCCGCGCACGACGGATGGTCAGGCGCTGGCCGTAGGCTCGATAACGACCGTCAGCCAGGCTCAACTCACCACGCGTGTCCAGGTTGTCACCTATGTGCACATGACCCAGCAGATTGGCGGTCAGGCCAAAGCCGCTGAAGGACAACTTGTCACGACCGACTTCGACATCGATGTCCATCGCGACCGCCATCGGCGGCGTACCCTCTTCGGTTTGGTGGCCGACAATCACCGTGTCGTCGGAGACCTTCACCGTCGAAGGCGGCAGCTCGCGCACGGTGATCTTGCCCTTGGGTACCTGAACTTTGCCCGTCACCGCCAGCTTGTCGCCGGACAGGCGGATATTGAGATCCGGCGCGACCTCCAGCGCGGCATAGGGCTCGACGTTCACTGGAAGCTGCTGGCCTTGCAAACGCAAGTCGACAGCCAACGCCTGCCCCCAAGCCAGCTCGCCGGCCAATTGCCCGCGACCGGCCTCGCCACTTCGCCAGTCACCGCTGATCCGGATCTGCTCCCCGGCGACGAGCGCTCGCAACGACAAGTCTTCCAGGCTGACCGGCAACTCGGCGCCACTGACATGCCCGCCGCTAAGCGTCAGGTTGCCGTTGACCCGGGGCGTCAGCAAGGTACCCGACAAACGCCCGTCGCCGTTGAGCTGCCCGGCCAGGCGCTCGACCATCGGCACGAAAGGCCGGGCGATCGACAGGTCCAGCCCGGAAAGGCGAAATTCACCGGAAAGCGGTTTGTCCCGGCCCAGGGGATCGATGCGTGTCGACAGGTTCAACTCTCCCAACCGGTCGCCACGAAACGCCAGCGACGTGTCTACCCGCCGCGGTGCCAAGGTACTGTCCAGGCGGAGCGTCTGGTAGGGGAAGTCGATCCAGCGCCCGTTATCGCGGACCCGCAGCGTGCCGCCGCTGGCATCGATGCGCACCGTGCCTTTGGGGCCGCTGGCCGGCATATCCAGGTTGATGTCGGCATTGAGCATGCCTTGCCAGGCGAAATCCTTCGGCAGCCACTGGGCCAGACTGTCGATGGGGAACTGCTTGAGGTGGTAGCGCAAACGTGGATCCGGCGCCAGGCGCTGATCCTCGCCACACAGGCTGGCAGCGCCGGAGCGCCAGCAATGTGCACCGAAGTCGAGCTGGCCGTTGGCCAGGCGCTGCAGGCGGGCGGGGGCTTGCAATTGCCAGTCCTGACCGCCCGCCTGGATGCGCCCGCTGGCCAGGCGGCCACGCCAATCACCCTTGCCGAGCGTGCCGTCCAATGCAAGGTCGAGCTTGAGCTGGGGGCCATTCAGCGCCACTGTCAGCGCCTGCTGACGGATATCACCTTTGCCCGTGGCATCAAGATTGCCCAAGGCCGTTTCGCCCAGGCGGATATTGCCGGCCTTGAGGGTGATCAGTCCACGCTGGGCGCTGTCCAGGCGTGCGTCGAGATCCAGGCGCTGTATGCGGTTGTCGGCCTGGGCCAGCTGTTGCCCCTGAAGACTAAAGGCACCCTGCGGCGCAGCTAGCGTGCCAGCCAGATCGAGGCGACCTTTGACCTGCCCCTGCAAGCGCGGCCAGAGCTGGCCAAGGCGCGGCAAGTCGAGATCGAGGCGACCGGCAAGGCGCTGCTGAAGGCTGCCACTGCCATTGATCCGGTTGTCACCCAACTGGATCGCCAGCGCACCGAGCGTCCAGGCCTCACCTGCACCCTTGGCATCCGCCTTGAGCACCGCCGGCTGACCACGCAGGCGCCCTTTGAGGTCAAGTTGGGCATCGAGCTGCAGACGCTCGTTCTTCAATTCACCCTTGCTGCGCAGCGGCCCTGCCAGGGTGCCCGGCAGCTCCGCCAGCCAATAGGCGGGGTCGAGCGCCGACAGTTGCAGATCGACATCCCAGGTAATCGCGTCAGCAAAGCCCAGCGCCACGGCACCCGATGCGCTGCCCTGCCCGGCCACGAGTACCAACTGTGGCAGGCGCACCTGGGTCAGGTCGCCATCGAACGGGCTGGCCAGGCTGAACGCACCGGCCGGGCCATCGAGGTCTCCTTTGAAATCACCGGTGTAGGTACCGTCGCGATAGTGCACCTGGGCGTTGAAGCGTTTGAGCGTGACTTGCGGTGCTTCGTCCATCGGGTACAGACGCAGCCAGGGAAAATCGAGCCAGTCGATCCGGGCATCGGCCGTCAGCCCTTGCTGCCAGTCGGCACTGGCCTGCAACGTGAGGCGCTGGGTCTCACTGGCGCTGAGGTCCAGTGTCTCGAGCCGGGCTCCCTTGGCATCGACCTTGCCATTCAGGGCCAGGGCCACTGGCCCCTGCTCGGCCGGAAGGCTGGCCGTACCCTTGAGCAGGTATCCCTTGAGCAAGTCACCCTTGGCCTGAAGGTTGAGCTGATTCAGTTGCAGTGGGTCGGGTAACGAGGCAGAGGGCCGGAACGTCTCGGCGCGGATCTGCAATGTCGCGGGCAGGTGATCGGCCAGCGCTTGCAGCTCACCCTTGAGCTTCGCCTCGAGATAACCCGTGCTGGTGCCCTCGAGGGCCAAGGTCTTCTGCAGGTCGCCCTTGGCATTGAGCACCAATTGCCAGGCCTGCCCATCCACTGCCGGCAGTTGTAGGGTGGCATCGGCCTGAAGCGGCCAATCCCCCTGGGGCTGCAGATTGCCCTGCAGGCTCAGGTGCAGGTCGTCACGCTGCAATTGCAGGGCGTCGATACGGAGGCCCTCGGTGGTCCAGTGGGCGGCCAGTTGCAGGTCGCCGAGCAGGTCACTGCCATCCAGGCGTAACTGACCGATCTTGACCTCACCCAGCTCGATTGCGATCGGCAAACGCAGTTCGGGCAGTTGCAACGGCCCAGTTTCTGGCTGCGACTCACTCGCAGCGAACGCCATGTCGATGCGCTCGGCTTGCAACCGCTGCACGCACAGCGTGGCGCGCAACAGGCACGATGGTGACCATTGCAGTTGCGGTGCCTGCAGCTCGACCCGGCTGCCATCCTGGGCCCAGACCACACGGGCGGCCTGCCATTGGCCTCCCAGATGGCCTTGGAAGTCTTCGACCTCAAGCCCCGGCACCCGGCTCAGGGCCCAGCGGCTGCCCGCTTGCGTTCCCAGTACCAAAGTTGCGCAAAGTCCCACCAGCACCAGCAAGCCCAATACGATCGACAACACAGGTTTGAGCAGGCGCATCACAGTTCAGGCCCCATGGAGAAATGCAGCCGGATACCACCGTCGTCGTCCAGCGCGCGCGCCAGGTCCAGACGCAGCGGCCCGACTGGCGAGACCCAGCGCACGCCGATGCCGACCCCGGTCTTGAGGCTGGGCAGTTCCAGCGAATTGAACGAATTGCCCTGGTCGATGAAGGTCGCCACGCGCCATTTCTCCGTGACCGAATATTGGTACTCGGCACTGCCGGCCACCAGGTAGCGGCCACCGATACGGTCGCCCTTGTTGTTCTTCGGCGACAGCGTCTGGTAGTCATAGCCCCTTACGCTCTGGTCGCCACCGGCGAAGAAGCGTAGTGAGGGCGGGACGTTCTGCTGGTAGCCGTTGGTAGCGCTGCCACCGAACTGCACGCGCCCGAGGAAGCGATGGTTCTGCCCCAGGGTGGTGAGGCCCTTGAGCAGGACATTGCCATGCACCAGGTTGGTGTCGGAGCCCAGCCCTTCCTTGGCCGCCTGCAGGTCGAACTGCAGGCGATAGCCATTGTGCGGGTCGATGCGGTTGTCACTGCGCAAATAGGAAAAGCTCACCCCAGGCATCAGCAGGTTGCTCAGCCCGGAGTCGTCGCCCAGGCGGTATTCCTCGCGCTGGTACTTCAGCGAGATCACCCGCTGCCAGCCGCTGGGCAGTTTGCTGTGCCATTCGGGGCCGACAGTCAGCAGCTTGCTGAGGGTGTCGGTGCCGGCGATCTCTTCGTTCTGGTAACCACCGGCAAAGCGCAGCTTGTCGGTCAGTGGAGGGTCCAGCGGGATGTCATACCACAGGCCGACGTTCTGCCGGGGCGCCGAGAGCTCGGTCTCCCAGCCATAACTGTGGCCCTGGGGATTGACCCAGTGCCGTGTCCAGTTGGCCTTGCCCCGTGGCCCCACGTCGGTCGAAAACCCCAGGCCCAGCCCAAGCGTTCGCGGTTTACGGGTATCCAGGCGCACGTCCACCGGCACCACGTCATCGACCGCCGCCGTCGGCGCCGCATCGACACGTACTCCTTCGAAATAGCCACTGGACTGCAGGTCGTTATTGAGTTCGGCCACCAGTTCGGAATCGTAGGGTGTTCCCGGCTTGAAGCCGACCATGCGTTGCAGCAGGTCGTCGTCCAGCGGTGCGTCGCCGCCGAAGGTCACCTTGCCCAGGCGATAACGCGGGCCACTCTGGTACACCAGTTCGATATCCGCAACGCCTGCTTGCGGGTCTACCGCAAGGCGCTGACGGGAAAAGCGCCCGTCGAAGAAGCCATAGCGCGAAGCCTGGTTCTGGATCAGCCGCTTGGCGTCCTCGTAGACGCCATGATTGAGCTGCTCGCCTGGGCGCAATGCCTTGCTGTCCGGAATGCGAAAGGCCTTCATCTCGCTCGCCGGGCCTTCGATGCGCACGGTCACATTGCGCAGGCGCACCGGCTCGCCCGGGTCGACCCGAATGATCAGTTGTACGGGTTGATCGGCCTTGCTCGGCGCTTTGACCTCGGTATCGATCTGCGCCTGGTAGTAGCCCAGCGCCTGGGCCGCCTTGCGCGCCTGCTCCTCAGCCCCGCGGCTGAACCGCAGCAAGGCCTCCTCGTCGCGATCACCCAGGCTGCCGATGTAGCCTTCGATATTGGCCTGCAACGTCTTGTTGGACGGTTTGACCCGTACCAACAGTTCGCTCTGGCCCCATGCTGTGCAGCTGGCGGCGAGCAACAGCACGCCCCAACCAAGTCTTCCTGAATACGTCATGCGGGGCATGCTACCAGAGCGAAGCGGCAGCGTAAGCCGCAGGAGGTTGCGATCAAGCAATTGCCGGGTTGGAGGACAGCGGATTCGGATGAAAGAACACTCTCTCTCGGATTGGCCCGACCGCGACCTCACCAATCTCCTGATAGCCCTGGCGCTCGTAGAAGGCCAGGTAATGGGCATTGCCGGTGTCGAGGATCACGCCTTGGGTATCAGGATCGTCGGCGCACCAGTCGTGCACCGCCTGTAACAATTGCTCACCATAGTGTTGCCCCTGAAACTGCGGGTGCACCCCCAGCAGAGGCAACACATGGACTTGCTGACTGGGCAGGCACGCCGCCAGTGCCGCTTGATACTCGAGGTATCGACGCGTGCAGCGCCGGCCTGTCCCCAGCAGCATGCGCAGGCGCCAGGCCCAACTGTCGGCCACGCCAAGGCGACGTTGCGGCGGCACGATCAGCGCGGCACCGACCAGGCGGTCGTTGACCAGCACACCGATTGCCGGCAACTGCAGGTAGAAGTGCTGGCGCACCCATTCGCGCACCATCACCCGCAGGCGCCGCTCATAACCCCGCCGCTGTGCATCGAACAGATAGGCGAAGGTCGGCTCGTGGCGATACGCATGGTAGAGCAGCGAACGCACTTCGCGGCTGTAGCCATCGTCGAGCAGGCTGATATGCGCCGGGGCGTCGGACATTGCGATGATCCTCCTGGAATGTACGTAGCAGAGCCTTGGAGGCGTCGTGTCGCACATCGTTCCCCCTCCAGCACGTTAGCAGCGCCCCAGCGACGCTGCCACGCTGGTGATGACGGCCGATGTCGGCTAGCATCCGAGGCTTTTACCAGGATCGTCTTTCCATGAAGATCGTCTCGTTCAACATCAATGGCCTGCGCGCCCGCCCGCACCAGCTGGCTGCGCTGATCGAGAAGCACCAGCCAGACGTCATCGGCCTGCAGGAAACCAAGGTCAGTGACGATCAGTTCCCGCTGGCCGAAGTACAAGCATTGGGCTATCACGTGCATTTCCATGGCCAGAAGGGCCACTACGGGGTTGCCCTGCTCTCGCGCCAGGCGCCATTGTCGCTGGTCAAGGGCTTCAGCACCGATGAAGAGGACGCTCAACGCCGCTTCATCTGGGGCACCTTCGCCGATGCCGACGGCACCCCGATCACCATCATGAACGGCTACTTCCCCCAGGGCGAAAGCCGCGACCACCCCACCAAGTTCCCGGCCAAGCAACGCTTCTACAGCGACCTGCAGACCCTGCTCGAAGGTCAGTTCCGCAATGACCAGCCATTGGTGGTGATGGGCGATGTGAACATCTCGCCCCAGGACTGCGACATCGGCATCGGTGCCGATAACGCCAAGCGCTGGCTCAAGACCGGCAAATGCAGCTTCCTGCCCGAAGAACGTGAATGGATGGAGCGCCTCAAAGGCTGGGGCCTGGTGGACAGCTTCCGTCACCTGCACCCGGAGGTAGCGGACCGCTTCAGCTGGTTCGACTACCGCAGCCGCGGTTTCGAGGACGAACCCAAGCGTGGCCTGCGCATCGACCTGATCATGGCGTCGCAGGCACTGCTTCCACGCCTGAAGGCGGCGGGCGTCGACTATGAACTGCGGGCGATGGAGAAGCCCTCGGACCACGCCCCCATCTGGCTGGAACTGGCCTGACGGCGCAGGCCATCGGACTCAACCGCGCAGGAACGCCTCGACCGCCTGCGCGGCGCTCACCGGATCTTCCTGCATGAAGCAATGACCACCCGCCACCTGTCGCTCGCTGACATTGGCATTGAGCGCCACCAGGCGCCGCACCGAATGCGGCACGAATGGGTAGGTGGTTTCACCATGCAGGATCAGCGTCGGCGTGGTGATGCGCTGCAGACTTGGCCACATGCGCGCCGGGAAGGTGCTGAAAATCTCAACCTCACGGCCGGGTCGGCACTTGAGCACCACGCCTTCGCCGCAATCGCCGATGGCATGCCCGATATACGCGTGCAGCGCCGCGTCGCTCCAACCCTTGAAGATCCCCCGCCCCTGCAGCGACGCCAGCGCCGCCTCGCGGTCCGGCCAATGGCTGCGCCGGGTTGCGGCCTTGCGCGCCAGGGCATGACGCCGGTGCAGGCCCACCAGTGCCGCCGCGCCCATCACCCCGATCATGCGTCGGCTGAACAACACCGGATCGAGCAGTACTGCACGCTCGAACAACCCAGGCCTGCTGGCGAGGATCAGCCCGGTCAGCACCCCACCAAAACTGTGTCCGAGCGCATGGCGCGGCACATCGCCAAACACCTGGCGTCCCGCCTCGAATGCTTCCAGGACCAACTCCGCAGTGCGGTTCCAGCCACGAAAGGCGCCGCCGTGATCGCTGTCGCCGTGCCCCTGGACGTCGCACAACCACAGGTCGAAGTGTTCCCCCAGGCGCATCAGCATGGGCTCGTATGCCAGGCAGCAGAAACCGTTGCCGTGCAGAAAATGCAGCAACGGTTTGCCGCTCGGCTCGGAATGCCAACCCCGTAGCGTGAAACCTTCCGAGCAATCATGGGACCAGGGAATCAGCTGCATCGTGTACCGCACTCATCGAACTAGGAAAACGACGATTCTACAAACAGCAGCGGATACAACGAAATCACCAGCAGCAAGGCCATCAGGACATTGAACAGCATCAGCCAGCGCGGATTTTGCAGAAGGTTGCGCAAGGCGCTGCCAAACATGACCCAGATCCCCACGCTGGGCAGGTTGACCAAGGCGAACAGCGCGGCGATGACAATCACGTTGAGCACATAGCCTTGGGCCGGGGTGTAGGTGGTGATCGCACCGACCGCCATGACCCAGGCCTTCGGATTGACCCACTGGAAAGCAGCCGCTCCCCAGAAGCTCAGGGGCTTGCGCGTCCCTGCGGCATCCCCGGAGATCGGCCCGGAAGTTGCGATCTTCCACGCCAGGTACAGCAGGTAAGCGGCTCCCACGTAGCGCAGGATGCTGTACAGCGGCGGCCAGGCCTTGAACAGTTCGCCCAGCCCGAACCCCACGCCCAGCACCATCAGCATGAAGCCGATGCTGATGCCCATTGCATGGGGGATCGAACGGCGCACACCGAAGTTGACGCCGGACGCCAGCAACATGGTGTTGTTCGGCCCTGGGGTGATCGAAGAAACGAAGGCGAACAGGATGAATGCGGTGAGCAGATCGTATGAGCCGAGCATGGCAGGGACTTCCGTCAGGTACTGATTATCGTGTCCTGCCACACTAGCGGAACCCCTCACGCCTAGACCGGTACAGTTACCTTAAATTAAACCTGTACACATCACTGTACCGCCGCAGAGGGATCGAAGATCTCTTCGATACTCAACTCGAAAACCCCGGCAATGCTGAAGGCCAGCGGCAGGCTCGGATCGTAGCGGCCGGTCTCGATGGCATTGACGGTCTGGCGCGAAACACCGAGCCGCTCGGCCAGTTCGGCCTGCGACCAGCCACGCCCACTTCGCAATTCACGGATGCGGTTGTTCAACGGTAACGCCTCACCCCGATGAAGGTCCCCAGCGCCCACAACGGCCCCATCAGGCTCCAGACCATGAACATCGACAAACGTGGGAAGCCTGCGGTTTCCAGAAAACCGTAGCTGAAGGTCAACAGCGCCGTCGCGACGAATGCCAGCCCCAACGCCTCCAGTTGGATGCGCCGGACCATTTCATCGAGGCTGCGCAGTTGCTGCACCACAGCCCAGGCCATACCGATCATGGCCGGCACCGGCACCAGCGCCACCAGGGTCTTGGCAACGCCTGGCGCCATGGACGCGAGGAAATGGCTGCTGACCAGCACACAGGCCATATAGGCGACGAGGAACAGGACGAATGAAATCACATGACGTTTGTGCAGCATGCCAACAGCCTCGGATGTAAAGTGTGTTTTACATTGAAGGCGAGGCCGCGCATCATGTCAAGCTTGCTTTACATCTCGGCAAGCCGGCCCAGGCCCATTACCATGGTGCCCGCCAACCACAAGGAAGCCCTCATGAGTCTGACCATCCGCCCTGCCCGTCGCGCCGACGCCGCCAAGATCCTCGCCTTCATCACCGAGCTTGCCGACTACGAGCGCGCGCGCCACGAAGTGGTAGCGACCCTGGCCGATATCGAGCACAGCCTGTTCGATGAAGGCAGCACCGTGCACAGCCTGATGTGCGAGCGCGACGGCACGGCCATCGGCTTTGCCGTGTACTTCTATAGCTACTCAACCTGGCTGGGCCGCAACGGCATTTACCTCGAAGACCTGTACATCACCCCCGAACAACGCGGCGGCGGTGCTGGTCGCCAGGTACTGCGGCACATCGCGCGCGAGGCCGTAGCCAGAGGTTGCGGCCGCCTGGAATGGAGCGTACTGGACTGGAATGAACCGGCTATCGGTTTTTACCAGGCGCTGGGCGCAGAAGCGCAAGATGAATGGGTACGTTATCGCCTGGACGGCGAGCGCCTGAAGGCATTCGCACAGGGATAAGCCGCGCCCGACCACACGACTGTGCCAAAAGTGTTACCCGGCCCCGTCCACCCAGCAAAAAATCGGGTAACACGGAAACAATTCGAGAGATTTTCAGGTCATGAAAAATCGCCTCAAATCTCTAAGCCATTGATTTTAATGGATATTGAAAAGTTGGCACGGCATCTGCTTTATCTCTGGCACAACAAAAATAAAAAAACGTGACACCCCAATAAAAACAACATGCACCGGCTCTGACATAACAAGAACAACACGGCAGAGGCGCAGCAAGCAGATTTTTTTGGAGTAGGCACGCGTTCCAGGGGTTCGTCCCCGCGACCTGACGCAGAACAACAAAACTACCTTGAGGTAGCGACTGTCAGGATCGGATCAGCAATGATGAAGGCAGGTCAGCGCTCAAAAAAATACGTTTGCTCTTGGCCCCGGATAGGGGCCCGGTTACACCGAAACAGGCTGACAAAAACAACAACAGGCCGGTTTTCAATAATAAAAAGAGCAGGCAACAACGCTTTGAGGGGAGCTTCGGCTCCCCTCAGTGCTTTGTGTTTTCCTCATTCTTCGCCTCACCACCCTCCCCCTCGACCTTCTCCACCAGCACCGGCATGCTGCTCAACACCAGCAAGGCCAGCACCGTACTGACCAACGCCGTCGCCTCGCGCCCCATGCCCGCCGCCGTGCCGATCGCCGCCGTCATCCACAGGCCTGCCGCCGTCGTCAGCCCTTTAACGTGATTGGTGTCCTGGCCATGGCCCTTGAGAATGGTGCCCGCGCCAAGAAAACCGATCCCGGCGACGATCCCCTGTATCACCCGGCTCAGCGCCTGTGCATCGGCACCGGCCATGCTCGGTGCCAGCACGAACAGGGCTGCACCCATGGACACCAGCATGTGTGTCCGCACCCCGGCCGACTTGCCCTTGTGCTCGCGCTCGAAACCCAACACCGCGCCAAGCACCGCCGCCATCAGCAGACGCACGAGAATCCGCGTCACCTCGCCTTCATCGGTGATGTCGGTGAACTCTGCCCGTATCGCTTGCCAAACATTCTGCCACCAGGAATCCATGGGTTTCTCCACACCAGCGCGCCGTGGCCTATTGAAAGATTGACCGCTGCGTTTGCCCGGAGTGCGGCAGCATCCGCCCGGCAGAACGATGCAGCAACCCGAAGCACGCCGTGGTCACACCCGTAACCACCTGCGGAGGGTAACGTCATGCCGGTAGAAATCGACGAAAGCAACCAACGCTGCACACTGATTGGCGACAAGCTACGTATAGAAGGCCTGGGGCCAGAGATCGAGATCTTCACCGATGAACAGCTGCGCATGTCGGTCGCGGTGCTGGCGGGTGAACGCATACCGATCACCGAAGCCGAAGCCGACGCCCTGACCGTGATCGGTGCGGTGGATAGTCGCAGACATCTCAAGAGCAGTGCTCCAGGCTCCGTAATCTGAGGCCTGCAAGGGACTTCTCGTTCATCTGATATGGTTTTTATCGCTCTACCTGAGCCTGTGCTGTAAACAGATCGGGGGCCATAGTGCCCGGGCCTGATCGAGGCCTGATGAGCGAACCACCATGAGCGAGAGAATCCCCTTCCGAATCATCCAGATCGAGCCTGCGGCCAAGACCCCCAAGCGCCACGCAGACGGGCGCATCCAGACCCGCAGCTTCACAGGCCTGTACCGCAACCTGCGGATCGGCTTCGCCGGCCTGTTGTTCGTGTTGTTCTTCGGCATGGCCTGGCTGAACTGGAACGGTCGCCAGGCCGTGCTCTGGGACCTTGCCGACAGCAAGTTCCACATCTTTGCCGCAACCTTCTGGCCACAGGATTTCATCCTGCTGTCGGCACTGCTGATCATCTGCGCCTTCGGCCTGTTCGCCATCACCGTCTTCGCCGGGCGGGTGTGGTGTGGCTACAGCTGCCCGCAGAGCGTCTGGACCTGGCTTTTCATGTGGTGCGAGAAGGTCACCGAAGGCGACCGCAACCAGCGCATCCGCCTGGCCGCCGCGCCCTGGAGCCTCGGCAAGTTCGCCCGCCGCAGCCTCAAGCATGGGTTGTGGCTGGCCATCGGGGTGATCACTGGCCTCACCTTCGTCGGTTACTTCACCCCCATCCGCCCGCTGGCCCAGGAGCTGCTGACCCTTCAGCTGGGCGGCGTAGCGTTGTTCTGGGTGGTCTTTTTCACTGTCGCCACCTACCTGAACGCCGGCTGGCTGCGTGAAGCCGTGTGCATGCACATGTGCCCCTATGCGCGCTTTCAGAGCGTGATGTTCGACAAGGACACCCTGGCCGTGGCCTACGATCCAGGCCGCGGTGAAAGCCGCGGCCCCCGCAAGAAAGGCAGCGACCGACAGGCACAGCATCTGGGCGACTGCATCGACTGCACACTGTGCGTGCAGGTCTGCCCCACCGGCATCGACATCCGCGACGGCCTGCAGATGGCCTGTATCGGTTGCGCTGCGTGCATCGACGCCTGCGACGGGGTCATGGACAAGATGGGCTACCCCCGCGGCCTGATCGGCTACAAGTCCGAACACAACCTCCAAGGCGGCCGCACCCACTGGCTGAGACCGCGCCTGCTGGGTTACGCCACGGCCCTGCTGGTCATGATCGGCGCCCTGGTGATGGCCTTGCAGATGCGCCCGATGGTGTCGCTGGACGTCATCAAGGACCGCGGTCTGTTCCGTGAAAATGCCCAGGGCCAGATCGAGAATATCTACCTGCTCAAGATCATCAACAAGACCCAGCATCCCCAGCACTATCGACTACGTCTGGTCGACGCCGAAGGCTTCGTGCTGCACGGCAAGCAAGCGATATTCATTCCTGCCGGAGAAATGAGCGAACTGCCGGTATCGGTGGCGATGCTCGCCGAACGCCCAACGAGCAGTTCGGTAGACCTCACGTTCGAAGTACAGGACAGCGACCAGCCGCAGGTGCACAGCCGTGCACGCAGCCGTTTCGTTGCGCCGCTCAACCGCTGATCCCTTACACTGCCTTGAACCTTGCCTGCCAGGCCGAATAACACAACGATGAAACGCTACGAACGATTCGCCGACGATATCGCAGAACTGATCCGCTCCGGGGTGCTTGGCCCCGGACAGCGTGTGCCCTCGGTACGCTACGCCAGCCAGACCCACGGGGTCAGCCCCTCCACGGTGTTCCAGGCCTATTACCTGCTCGAGCGCCGCGGGCTGATTCGTGCCCGGCCGCGTTCGGGCTACTTCGTCAATACCCACGCACCTCGCCAGTTCAGCGAACCCCAGGCACAGGCACCGGTCAGCGAATCCACCGATGTCGACGTCAGTGCCCTGGTATTTTCCATCCTTGATTCGATCAAGGACCCTCACACCGTCCCCTTCGGCTCGGCCTTCCCCAGCCCCACCCTGTTCCCGCTGCAGCGCCTGGCCCGCTCGCTGGCCAGCGCCAGCCGCGCCATGGACCCACGCGTGGTGGTCACCGACCTGTCACCGGGCAACCCGCAGTTGCGCCGCCAGATCGCCCTGCGCTACATGGTCGCCGGCCTGATGCTGCCGATGGAAGAGCTGCTGATCACCAATGGCGCGCTGGAAGCCCTCAACCTGTGCCTGCAGGCAGTCACAGAGCCGGGAGATCTGGTTGCCATCGAAGCCCCGGCCTTCTACGTGTGCCTGCAGGTGCTCGAACGACTGAAGCTCAAGGCCGTGGAAATTCCCGTGCACCCACGTGAAGGCATGGACCTGGGGGTGCTGGCACAAACCCTGGAGAAACACCCGGTCAAGGCCGTATGGTCGATGACCAACTTCCAGAACCCGGTCGGTGCGAGCATGCCCGAGGCGAAAAAGCAGGCACTGGTCGAACTCCTGCACCGCCACCAGGTGCCGCTGATCGAGGACGACGTCTACGCCGAGCTCTACTACGCCCAGCAAGCGCCCAAGCCGGCCAAGGCCTTCGACCGCGATGGCCTGGTCATGCACTGCGGCTCGTTCTCCAAGAGCCTCGCCCCAGGCTACCGGGTGGGCTGGGTCGCCGCCGGCCGTTTCGCACAGAAGATCGAGCGGCTCAAGCTGATGACCTCGCTGTGCGCCTCGATGCCGGCCCAGGCCGCCATCGCCGACTACCTGCAACATGGCGGTTACGATCGCCACCTGCGCAAGTTGCGCTACGCCCTGGAAGGCCAGCAGGCCAACATGCTCGCCGCCATTGCCCGCCACTTCCCGGCGCAGACACGGGTCAGCCAGCCCGCCGGCGGCTACTTCCTGTGGCTGGAACTGCCCGAGCAGATGGACGCGCTCAAGCTGTTCCACATGGCCTTGGCGCAAGGCATCAGCATCGCACCGGGGCCGATCTTCTCGCCGACCCGGCGCTTCGGCAACTGCATCAGGCTGAACTACGGCAGCCCGTGGAACGACGCCACGGAGACTGCGATGGAGACACTGGGGCGTATCGTGCGCTCATTTTGAAGGATCAGCCGCTATAGTGAGGCTACCTGCACATGGACGAGCACCCGATGGAAGACCCCACTCAACTGCGCCAACAGATCCTGGCCTTGCAGCAGCGCAACGGCGAGCTGGAAAACCGGCTGGCGCAGCAAGCCGAAGTATCGCCCTTGGACAACGTCCTGTTGCGCCGAGTGCACGAGCAACTCGAGCAGCGCTTCGACCAGACCCTGGCCGAACGCCGGCTGTTCATCGAGCTGGTCGATCACAGCCTGGCCAATGTCTTCGTCATCGCCCCGGACCTGCGTCTGCAAGCGATCAACCGTACTGCCCGACAGACATTCCAGCGCCTGCACGGTTTCTGCCCCAGGACCGGCGATCGCCTGGATGAAGCGCTTGCCGGCCTGCCACAGCCGCTCCAATGCCTGCTACCCCTGGTCAACCGAGCGCTGGCGGGGGAAACGGTGATCGAAAGCGTCGCCTTCGACGGGCCGCCCTATCGGCGCCACTACGAGCTGCGGATCACCCCGCTGCACAGCGACGAACGCCCGCCACTCAGCGCCTGCCTGTTCGCCTACGACATCACCGAGCGCACCCTTGAGCAGGAGCGCCTGCGCGAAGCCGAGCAGGCGCTGCGCCAGGCGCAGAAAATGGAAGCGGTCGGCCAACTCACCGGCGGCATCGCCCACGACTTCAATAACCTGCTCGGTGGCATCTTCGGTGCGCTGGAGCTTGCCCAGCCACGCCTGTGCGGGCCGCAGAACGATGAGGTGAGCCGGCTGTTCGGCATCATCGAGCAAAACGCGTCCAAGGCCGCGTCACTGGTGCAGCGCCTGCTGGCCTTCTCGCGCAGACAGACATTGCTGCCCCGCGCGACCGACATCCAGCAACTGGTCGGCGACATGCTGGCGCTGCTGCAGAGCTCGCTGCGCTCGGACATCGAGCTCATCGATCGCACAGCTTCACAGCTGTGGCCAACCTGCATCGACCCCTCGCAACTGGAAAGCGCGCTGCTCAACCTGTGCATCAATGCCCGCGATGCCATGCCCGACGGTGGCACCTTGGTGATTCATTGCGAAAACCTGGAAATGACCCCGGCGCAAGCCCAACGTCTGCGGCTCGCCCCGGGCCAATACCTGCACTTGCGAGTCGAGGACAACGGCCAAGGCATGCCAGCGGAGGTGGCGCAACGAGCCATCGAACCGTTCTACACCACCAAGCCGCTCGGGCAGGGCACTGGCTTGGGGTTGTCCATGGTGTACGGCTTCGTGCGGCAGTCTGGGGGGCAAATGCACCTCGACTCGATTCCGGGCAACGGCACCTGCGTTCACCTTTATTTGCCCAGGGCTGAAAACCTCCCGCCCCCCGAACCGCAGAGCCTGCCGGCCCCGCCACCTGCGCGGTCAATCCTGCTGGTCGAGGACCAGGCGGCGATGAAGCTGGTCATCAGCGAGCTGCTGAGCGAGGCGGGCTACGACGTGCATGCCTTCGCCAGCACCGACCGGGCGCTTGCCGCCCTGCGCAAGGGGCTGCGCCCGGGCCTGCTGGTCGGCAACATCGCCTTGTCCGACAGCCCCAAGGGTAGGCAACTGATCGAAATGAATGCGGCCCTGACACCTGGCTGCACAGCCTTGCTCATCACCGGCTACGCCACCCAGACGCTGGCAGACCACGACGGGTTGCCAACAAATATCGAAATCATTTCCAGCCCGTTCGAGCTCAAAGCACTGCTCGAACGGGTGACACACATCCTGGGCTGAAGCTCAGCGCCCGCCTCCCAGATCGATGAAGCTGCCGGTGGAATAGGATGCTTTCTCCGACAACAACCAGAGGATCGCCTCGGCCACTTCCTCCGGTTGCCCACCGCGGCCCATGGGCAGGCCAGGTTCGAGCTTGGTGACGCGCTGGGCATCACCGCTCAGGGCGTGGAAGTCGGTATGGATATAACCGGGACGCACGCCGTTGACCCGCACCCCCTCGCCCGCCACTTCCTTGGCAAGCCCAAGGGTGAAGGTGTCCAACGCGCCCTTGGAAGCGGCATAGTCGACGTACTCGTTGGGCGAGCCCAGGCGTGCAGCCACCGACGACACGTTGACGATCGCACCACCCTGCCCGCCGTGGCGCCGCGACATGCGCAGCAAGGCATGTTTGGCACAGAGCATCGGGCCGACCACGTTGGTTTTCATCAGCTTGAGCAGGCGGAATTCGGACATTTCGTCGACCCGGCTCTGGGTCGCGATGGTCCCGGCATTATTGACCAGTGCGGTGACAGGGCCCAGCTCCTGGTCGATCCGCTGGAACACCTGGATCACTTCATCCTCGACGCTGGCATCGGCCCGCACGGCGATGGCCTGGGCGCCCAGCCCCCGAACCTCAGCCAGGATGCGTTCGGCAGCGTGATCGTCGGCGTGATAATTGATGCAGATGCGGTAGCCCTGTTGCGCCGCCAACCGCGCGGTCGCGGCACCGATACCGCGGCTGGCGCCAGTGATGAGAATGACCTTGTCCATGAAACTGCCACTGTCGAAGGAATAGACCTGCAAGGTTAGGGGAAAAGCCCCGATTGCGGCAACGGCTGCACGCAGCCGTGCCGCAAGTACACCTCAGTGCCCCGCCGAAGCGGGTCCGGCTTTGGCCGTGAAAGGCGGGCGAGCGAGCCACACCAGCAGGATCAAGGCGCCAAACACCCAGGTCAGCAAGGTGAAGTAGTCCACCGTCGACATCATGTAGGCCTGGCTGTTGAGGATCTGCTCAAGCTGCGCATAGCTCTGCGGAGTCGCCCCGCCGAGTTGCTCGAGGGTGTGACGCGTTGCCGGGTCGTACTGACTGATGTGCTCGCTCAGGTAGGCATGGTGCTGGTCGGCCCGGCGGATCCAGATCCAGGTGGTCAGCGAGGCGGCGAAACTGCCGCCGAGTGTACGCAGGAACGTGGCCAGCCCAGAGCCGTCGGCAATCTGATGCGGCGGCAGGTCCGAAAGCAGGATGGTCAGGGTCGGCATGAAGAACAGCGCTACCCCGATCCCCATGAACAATTGCACCAGGGCGATGTGCAGGAAGTCGACCTCGTTGGTGAAACCCGCACGCATGTAGCAGCTTGCGCCAATGGCCAGAAAGGCGATCCCTGCCAGCAGGCGCAGGTCGAAGCGATGCGCATACTTGCCAACGAAGGGCGACATGATCACCGGCAGCAGGCCGATCGGCGCTACCGCAAGCCCCGCCCAAGTCGCCGTGTAGCCCATCTGCGTCTGCAGCCACTGGGGCAGGATCAGGTTGATGCCAAAGAAGCCCGCATACCCGCCCACCAACACCAGGGTGCCGATGCGGAAATTGCGGTGCACGAATAGCCGCAGGTTCACCACCGGGTGCCGATCGGTGAGTTCCCAGATCACGAAGATGGCCAGGAAGACCGCGGAAATCAGGCTACCCACCACGATGAACGAGGACTCGAACCAATCCAGGTCGTTACCCTTGTCGAGCACCACCTGCAAGGCGCCGACACCGACGATCAGCGTCAGCAGGCCGATGTAATCCATCGGCTGGCGACTGGTGGTCACCGGACGTGTGCGCATCTGCTGGCGCACAACGGCGGCAGCGAACAGACCGATCGGTACGTTGATGAAGAAAATCCACGGCCAGCTATAGCTGTCGGTGATCCAGCCGCCGAGGATTGGCCCGGCAATCGGGGCCACCACCGTCACCATTGCCAGCAACGCAAGCGCCATCCCCCGTTTGGCGGGAGGGTAGACCGCAATCAGCAAGGTCTGGGTCATCGGATACAAGGGGCCTGCGACCACGCCCTGGAGCACGCGAAAGCCCACAAGCTCGGGCATCGACTGGGCAATACCACAGAGGAACGACGCCAGCACGAACAGCAAGGTGGCCCAGATGAACAGTTTCACCTCGCCAAAACGGCGGCTCAGCCACCCCGTCAGCGGCAGCGCAATGGCATTGCTTACCGCAAAGGAGGTGATGACCCAGGTGCCCTGCTCGTAGCTCACCCCCAGGTTGCCGGAAATGGTTGGCAACGCCACGTTGGCGATGGTGGTGTCGAGCACCTGCATGAAGGTCGCCAGCGACAACCCAATGGTGGTCAGCAGCAGGCTCGGCGGGGTGAACTGGGCGGATGCGCCGTTGCTCATCGCTGCGCCGTCTTGCCACTGGCGGCGCTGTTGTCATGGATCAGCTGGGCGATCAGACGATCGGCCTCGGCCAACTGACGGTCATACACCTGGGTGGTGTAGCTGGCCTGTTGCGGCGGCTGTTGGGCCAGCGCCGGGCCACTCTGGTCGTGCAGGTCGACCTCGACCACGGTGGACAGGCCGATGCGCAGCGGATGGTCCTTGAGCTGCTCGGGGTTCAGGTGCACCCGCACCGGCACACGCTGGACGATCTTGATCCAGTTGCCCGTGGCGTTCTGCGCGGGCAGCAGGGCGAAGGCACTGCCAGTGCCGGCGCCCAGGCTGTCGACGGTCCCGCTGTACTTGACTTCGCTACCGTACAGGTCGGCGGTGATCTCCACTGGCTGACCGATACGCATGTCACGCAGCTGGGTTTCCTTGAAGTTGGCGTCGATCCATACCTGGTCGAGCGGAATCACCGCCATGGTCGCGGTGCCCGGCTGCAGGCGTTGCCCCAATTGCACGGTGCGCTTGGCGACGTAGCCGGTCACCGGCGCCACCAACGTGGTGCGAGCGTTGTCCAGGTAAGCCTGACGCAGGTCGGAGGCCGCGGCCATCACGTCCGGGTGCGACGACACCACGGTGTCGTCGATCAGCGCAGTGCTGGTGTTGAGTTGCTGGCGGGCGTTGTCCAGGGCGCTCTGCGCAGCGGTCAGGTCGTCGCGTGAGTGCGACAGCTCTTCAGCGGCGATCGCCCCGCTGTCAGCCAGGACCTTGCGCCGGGCGTAGTTCTCGCGAGCCTTCTTCAGTTCGGCCTGGCGCGTCTGCACCTGGGCCTTGAGTGCATCGACGTTACTGTACAAGCCGCGCACCTGGCGCACCGTGCGCGCCAGCTTGGCCTCGCTGGCCTGCAGGGCGACCTCGCTATCACTGGGGTCGAAGCGCAACAGCACCTGGCCGGCATGCACCAGGTCGCCATCGTCGGCGCCGATGCTGGTGACGGTACCCGTCACCAATGGAGTGATCTCCACCACGTTACCGTTGACGTAGGCATCGTCGGTGCTTTCGTGCCAGCGCCCGACCAAGCTGTACCAGGCCCAGCCGGCGGCGCCGGCCAATATCAATACCAGCAACAGGGCCAGCAGCCAGGTCTTGCGCTTGCGCGTGGCGTCGGGCACTTCGGCGGGAGTGGGTGCATCCGAGGGTGTGGCCATGAGAAGTACCTTTGAATCAAGTCGGATCAGGGGTGCGATCGCCGAAACGGGCAATCGTCAACGGGTCGCTGGCGGCCAAGAGAATCTTCGCCAGCAGCGTCTCGAGGATCTTGAGCTCGTCGGGTTCGAGCGAACCGACCAGCTCGTTCATCGCCATTGCCCCGATCTCCGGCAGACGGTCAGCCAGACGTTGACCGTCGTCGGTCAGCGCCAGCCGCACCTGACGACGGTCGTCGGGGCAGCGGTTGCGCAGGATCAGGCCCTTCTGCTCGAGGCGATCGAGCATGCGCGTCATCGAACCGCTGTCCAGCCCCAGGCAGCGGCACAGTTCGGCCGGAGTATCTACCTGGTACTGGGTCACGATGATCAGCACCTTGAACTGCGCAGCGGTAACGCCATCAGCTTCCAGGTGCCAGTCGAGAATGCGGTCCTTCAATAACGAGGCGCGGCCGAGCAACATGCCAATGGCGCAGGTCTGGAAGTTTTCCGGGGTGAAATGGGCCATCGGCATCGCTCAGAAAAGATGTTAGAAAATATTACTGCCTAGGCAGTTAATGTCAAAGCTTTTATTAGCAGGCTATCTAAGTCGTTGTTCCCTCAGTCCTCTTGGTGTCCCCTATGCCTCTGCGCCGGAAAACCGACAAAAAAATCGCAACTGATAGTCATTCGCCATTATCTTGGTTCTCGCAGGGCCCTTCTGGCAGGTAGAATGCGCAAAACCGGGAGCCGCAATGAACCAAGACCGCCTCACCCCCCTCGACGACGATGCCATCACCGATGCCGCTGCGCACTGGTGCATGCGCGTGCACGCCGAGGACTGCTCGGCCGCCGAGCGTGAGGCGTTTGCCCAGTGGCTGGCCGCCGACACCCGGCATGCCGAGGAATACCAGGCGATGCTGGAGATCTGGCATACCGCCGACATGCTGCCGCGTGTCACCCACGTGACCGAACTGCCTGTGGCCAGGTCCCACCAGCGCAACTGGCGACCACTGGCCTCAGCCGCGGTGATCACCCTGCTCGCCCTGCCCCTGGCCGGCTGGGTTGGCTGGGAGCAAGGCTGGTTGCCCAATCGCTACCAGCACTTCGACAGCGACCAGCAGGTGCGTACGGTGCAACTGCACGACGGCAGCCAGGTCGAGCTCAACTTGAACAGCGAGCTGCGCTACCTCAACTACAAGGACCGGCGCCAGGTCGACCTGATCAAGGGCGAAGCCTTCTTCAAGGTTACCCACGACAGCGAGCACCCTTTCATCGTGCGCGCCGGTCACGGCCAGACGCGGGTCACCGGCACGCAGTTCAACGTGTGGAAGTACGAAGATCAGGTCAAGGTGACCCTGGTCGAAGGCTCAGTGCTGGTTTCCAGCAACAGTGGCGAAGGCGGCTACCGCCTCGGCCCCGGCATGCAGGCCAGCTACAGCATCGGTGACTTCGAACCGCAACTGGCCCAGAGCGACGACTATGCCAATAGCCTGGCCTGGCGCAGCGGTCGCCTGGTACTCGACAACCTCAGCCTGTCCCAGGCATTGCCGGTGATCAACCGCTACCTGGACAAACCCCTGTTGCTGGCCGACAGCAGTGTCGGCAACATCCGCATCAGCGGCATCTACGACACCCGCGACGTCAACCGTCTGGTGAACAACCTGCCCAAGGTCCTGCCGATCTACCTGACCCGCAACGACAACGGCAGCACGGTCATCAACCGCATCCTGCCGTCCTCCGACAAGGGGTGATGTGCGCTGCCAAATGGCAGCCACAAAAAAGGCGCCTCAATCGAGGCGCCAAGACATTCACCTGCAACCAAAGGAGCGCAAGGCTTCTGAAGGTGAATGGGCTCAAGCTCAAAGGATCGACAACGGATACTCGACGATCACCCGCACCTCATCCAGGTCGGACTCGAACGCCGTCGCCCGGGTGGTCGCCTGGCGTACGCGCAGCGAAAGGTCCTTGGCCGCGCCGGTCTGTACTACGTACTTGACCTCGATGTCGCGCTCCCAGCGCTTCTGATCGGTCAGCGGATCGCCATTGCCATCGCGACGCATGTAGTAGGCGTTGGCGTTCGAGTAATCGGCGTCACTGCCGCGTCCGTAGCGGGTCATGAACGACAGCCCAGGGACGCCATACCCGGCCATGTTCAGGTCATAGCGCAGCATCCACGAGCGCTCCTTGGGCGAGTTGAAGTCGCTGTACTGGATGGAGTTGTCGAGAAAGATCGAGTCGGACTGGCGCAGGTAATCGAAATCGTCGTCGCCATTGTTGCGTTGGTGGGTCAAGGCGACGGTGTGGGCGCCGTAACGCACACCGAGCTTGGCGCTCCAGATGTCGTTGTCGAAGGTGCCCAGGCGTTTACGCCCTTCGTCCTTAGCGTTGTAGAAGTTGAAGCCACCGATCAGCGCCAGCTCTTCGCTCAATGGCCAGGTAACGCTGGTACCGGCGTAGTACTGGTTCCACACATCCTTCAGGCGACTGCCGAACAGGCTGACGCTGACATGTTCGTTGATGGCATAGTCGCCGCCGCCATAGGCGATCCATGGCGAGTCCACAGGCCCGCCATAGAAGGTTGCGAAAGACTCGCGCATGTCGCTGGACATCGGCTGGCTCATCGCATGCAGGCGCCCGGCCTGCAAGTTCAGGCCCGCCAGGCTGGTGTTCTCGACGGTCACGCCGCGAAAGCTCTCCGGCAGCAGGCGTGAATCGCCCGCCGCGACCACCGGGTTGGCCGGAAACACATCGCCTACCCTCAGCACCGTGTCGAACACCCGCACTTTGGCCGCGCCGCCAAGCTTGCTGTATTCGTCACGCGCCTGGCCGTCGCGATCCACCGGCAGTACATCGAACGAGCTGCGTCCACCGTTGCGCCCGCCTCCAGTGTCGAGCTTGAGCCCGAGCATGGCAAAGGCATCGACCCCTACCCCCACGGTGCCCTGGGTAAAGCCGGACTCGAAGCGGGTGATGACAGCATGCGCCCAGGCTTCGGAATAGCCATTGTCGGGCGCCTTGGCTCTGTTATAGGTCGGTGCCACCGCGTCGCGGTTGTCACGGTTGAAGTAGTAGTTGCGGTTCAGCACGCTCAGGCGGCTGCCCTCTATGAACCCTTCTTTCGTAGCGTCCTCGGCCCACGCCGAAGGACCGGCCAGCGCCACCAGCGCGGCCAGGGAAAGTCCCGGACGATATCTCATGCGATGCTCCTTCGATAACGGCTGTTGTTCTTGTCAGGCCGTTTCGCAGGTGCGTTCGCGGCCAGCATCGATGCTCGCCGCAGGTGGATAACGGGAAGGTGATCGGCACATTACAATGGCGTCATGCGTGCGGACCTTTCACAACTGTAAGGCTGTCGTCATGCCCTTGTTGGCTGCTGCTCGCTAGCGTGATCCGGAAACCACAGCCCTTCCGGAGACACCCCATGAAACGACTGAGTACAGCGATCGCCCTGCTCCTGCTGGCCTTCGGCGTCCAAGCCACCGGCTTTTCCGCTCAGCGCAGCGAGCAGTTGCTGCAGGCGCACCAGCAAGCCGTGGCCGCCTACGCCATCAAGCGCGACAAGCCCATGCCGGAGATCGTCGACTACCGCTATGGCATGTCACTGGATGTGGCGCGGCTGGTGCGCCAGTCAGGCGACCCGCGCACGTGCGAGGTGGTACCGCGCCTGATGACCTTCGAGGACAGCCAGGGCACCCTGCGCACCGTGCGTTATTCGGTGCAGTCCGAATGCATCAACAACAAGTGAAAGCCCGATGCCGGCTCAATCGCCCGTCAAGGTCAGGTCCACCAGGCGCATGCTGTCGCGTCCACTGCGCTTGGACTGATACAGCGCGGCATCGCTCTGCTCGATCAGCGCCGTGAGGCTGGCCGGCGGCTGATCGAACAGGTTGGCACCGATGCTCAGGGTCACCGCCATCGGGGTGACGAAGGATTGTGCAGCGATGTCCTGGAAGCGCTCGCGCAGAATAGTGCCCAGCACCTCGACTTCGTCGCGGCGCGCATTGCCCAGCAGAATGACGAACTCATCACCCCCCAGTCGCGCTGCCAGGGCATTGGCCGGCAGCAGGCCACGAATGGTTTCGCTCAGCGCCACCAGCAGCCGGTCACCTGCGGTATGGCCGTAAAGGTCGTTGACCAGCTTGAAGTTGTCGATATCGATCAACAGCACGGCGCCAGGGCGCTCGTGGCTTGTCGCCCGCAGCAACACCGGCGCACGCACTTCCAGGGCGCGGCGGTTGAACAGCGCCGTGAGCGGATCACGCGCGGCGAGAAGCGCGATGCGCTCCTCACGCCGGTAGCGCTCGGTGCCGGTCATCGACAAGGCGATCAGCATGATCGCCATCGCCCCTTCGATCAGCGAAATCTGGATGATTTCACCGCGAAATGCCGCAAGGTCGATCAAGGTTCCCGGAATCACCACGGTCAGGGCCTTGATCACGTAGAACAGCCCGTGGATCAGCATCACGTAGCGCAGTTGCACCGCCCCCACACTCAGCGACACGCCGTGCGGACGCAGCAGGAAACTGGCACGTAGCGACACCAGGGCCACCAGCAGCGAATTGACCACCAGCATGATCTTCGACCACGACGGCCCTTCCGGCAGCAACAGCAGGCTCACCCACACCAGCACGACCAGCAGCCAGCCCCGTGACAATCGCACCTCGGTGAAACGAGCAACGCCCAGCAGGAAGCAGAAATGCGCAAACACCAGCATCCCATTGGCGAACCAGATACCAATCAGCAGAAAACCGTTCATGCGCAGCAGCGCGAGGGTAGAACCAACGGTGATGGTGGCGAAACCGGCACTCCAGTAGAGCAACGACGACTCGCGCACACTGCGCCATTCGATCGCCAGGTATAGCGCAGCTGCTGCCGCAAGGGCGACGGTCAGGGCCAGGAGGGTTGGGGGGTCGAGCGTCATTGACCGGCGTGCCTGTCTTGGAGGGCAAAAGCGGTGATTGTAAGCGCTCCGGCCAGGATTGCAGAGTGCCACCTCATCGGATTACTGCCCGGAAAGGAAGGTAACCAGTTGCCTGGCGTGGGAACTGAGACCTTCCCAACTGCGAAAGCAGATGCGCAGCTCCAGAGTCGCCCAACGCTCCTCCAGCGCCACCCTGCGCACCGCGAACTCCTGCTCGGCGCGCAAGGCCGCGATCTCCGGGACAATCGCCAGCCCGGCGCGCTGGGCCACCAGCTGGGCGATGGCCTCGAAGCTGGGCGCGCGCACGCGGATCTTCAGCGGCATGGCCAGGTTCATCGCCAGCTCCTCGACAAAGCGCTGCATGGCACGCTCTGCCGGCAGGCAGACGAAGGCATGATCCAGGGCATCGACCAGACGCAGCTGCTCACGCGTCGCCAGTTCATGATCGGCAGGCACCAGCAGCACCAGACGCTCGGTGCGAAACGGCAGCGACACCAGCCCATCGTTGACCAGGTTGCCGTCGAACACGCCGATCTCGCACTCCCCAGCCAGCACCACCCGCAATACATCGACGCTCTTGTGCTCGACCAGCAGCAGGTCGACCTCGGGGTAGTCGGCCAGGAACGGCCCCAGTACCGCCGGCAGCAAGGTGCTGTTGGTGACCGTCGAGGCCGCCAGGTGCAGGTTGATTCGACGCTGGCCGGCCAGCTCCTTGAGCGTGTCCTGCAGTTTCTGCGCCTCGCCCAGCACCCCACGGGCCGACTCCAGTACCAACCGCCCAGATGGGGTCAACTGCATACCGTCAGCCCTGCGGGTGAACAACATCAGACCGCTGCGCTCCTCGAACAGGCGCAAGCGTGTGCTTGCCGCCGACACCGCCACCGGAAAACTGGCCGCGGCCTTGCTCAGGCTGCCAGTCGCTGCGATGGCAGCCAGCAGGCGCAAGTCCTGAAGATCGAAGTGCATGGGGTTTCTCCAAAAACGAACGCCATGTTCGAGAAAAAGCGATTCTAGCTTTTGAGCCTTCTATTCAGAATAAGCCTCTGACTTATTTTGTTGCGGATTCAGCATGAACAGCCTGCGTACCTCACTTGAGCGACACCTGCAAAGCGGCAGCCTCTATGCCGTCCTGGCTGCCCTGGGCTTCAGCTTCAAGGCGATCTTCGTCAAGCTCGCCTACGCCGCGGGGCCTGTGGATGCAGTGACCTTGCTGGCGCTGCGCATGGGCCTGTCGCTGCCGCTGTTCGCCTGGTTGGTGTGGGCCAGCCGTGGCTCGGCGAGTACCCCGCTGACCCTGGGTGACGGGTTTCGCGTGGCTGTGCTCGGGCTGCTGGGCTACTACCTGTCGAGCCTGTTCGATTTCTACGGTTTGCAGTTCATCAGCGCGGGGCTGGAACGCCTGATTCTGTTCACCTACCCGACCCTGGTGCTGATCTTCCAGGCCGTCGCTCTGCGTGAGCGCCCTACCCCTCGCACCCTGGTGGCGATGGGGTTGTGCTACCTGGGGCTGGGGATCGCCTTCGTGCATGACCTGGGCACCGCCGGCGGTGGGCACGCAGTGCTGGTGGGGTCGCTGTGGGTGTTCGCCAGCGCCGTCACCTACGCGCTGTATTACTCCGGTACCGGAATGATGCTCAAGCGCATGGGCTCGATGCGCATGGCCGGGCTGTGTGGTTCGGCCTCGTCGCTGATGGTGCTGGCGCACTACCTGCTGGTGGCGGATGTCACCCAGTTGGCGCAATTGCCCGCTGCGGTGTGGGCCAACGCGGCGATGATGGCGCTGTTTTCCACGGTACTGCCGATCTACTAGGTGGCCCTGGCGATCCAGCGCCTAGGCCCGACACACACTGCGGCGGTCGGCAACCTGGGGCCGGTGCTGACCATGCTGGCGTCCTGGGCCATCCTCAGCGAGGCGATCTCGGGCTACCAGATTGCCGGGCTGGTTCTGGTGTTGCTGGGTGTATCACGGCTCAAGCCGGCGAAGCCCAAGGTGGCCGAGGCGCAGAAGGCTGTCGCCTGAATCTTGATGACCTCGGCGTTGTTTCGCGGGTAAATCGGAGCGCCGAACCGCCGCTCCGATTTACCCGCGAAAAAGCGCCCTACAGTCCCGCTTCTACAAGTCGAACCGGTCGAGTTCCATCACCTTCACCCAGGCCGCCACGAAGTCCTTGACGAATTTCTCCTTGGCATCGCTGCTGCCGTACACCTCGCTCAACGCCCGCAACTGGGCGTGGGAACCAAACACCAGGTCAACCCGCGTGCCGGTCCATTTCACCTGCCCGGTCTTGCGGTCACGGCCTTCGAAGGTCTCGTTGTCAGCCGAGGTCGGCTTCCATTCCACGCTCATGTCCAGCAGGTTGCGGAAGAAATCGTTGCTCAAGCTGCCAGGCTTGTCGGTAAACACCCCATGCTGGCTGCCACCATGGTTGGCGCCCAACACCCGCAGGCCACCGACCAGCACGGTCAGTTCCGGCGCGGTCAGGGTCAGCAACTGGGCCTTGTCCAGCAGCAGCTTCTCGGCCTTGACGCTGTACCTGGCCTTGGTGAAGTTGCGCAGGCCGTCTGCCAGCGGCTCCAGCACGGCGAACGACTCGACATCGGTCTGCGCCTGGGAGGCATCGGTGCGACCCGGCCGGAACGGCACGTTGACAGTGTGTCCAGCGTCCTGGGCGGCCTTCTCGACCGCAGCGGAGCCGGCCAGCACGATCAGGTCGGCCAGCGAAATCTTCTTGCCGCCGTTGTTGAATTCGCCCTGGATTTTCTCCAGCGCCTTGAGCACCTTGTCCAATTGCTGAGGCTGGTTGGCGGCCCAGGAGCGCTGAGGTTCCAGGCGCAGGCGCCCGCCGTTGGCGCCACCGCGCTTGTCCGAGCCACGGAAGGTCGAAGCTGCCGCCCAGGCGGTGGACACCAGTTCGGCAACGCTCAGGCCCGAGGCCAGCACCTTGGCCTTGAGCGTCGTGATGTCCTGCTCGTCTACCAGCGGGTGATCGACCTTGGGGATCGGGTCCTGCCAGAGCAGTTCTTCCTGCGGGTTTTCCGGGCCCAGGTAACGGGCCAGTGGCCCCATGTCACGGTGGATCAGCTTGTACCAGGCACGGGCGAAGGCGTCGGCCAGTTGCTCGGGATGCTCCTTGAAACGCCGGGCGATCGGCTCGTAGATCGGGTCGAAGCGCAAGGCCAGGTCAGAGGTGAGCATCATCGGTGAATGGCGCTTGGCCGGATCGTGGGCATCGGGCACGCTGTTGGCCCCCTTGCCATCCTTGGGACGCCATTGATGGGCGCCCGCCGGACTCTTGGTCAGTTCCCAGTCGAAGTTGAACAGGTTGTTCAGGTACTCGTTGCTCCAGCGGGTCGGGGTCGATGTCCAGGTCACTTCCAGGCCGCTGGTGATGGTATCGCCACCCTTGCCAGTGCCGAACTTGTTGGCCCAACCCAGCCCTTGCAGCTCGAGCCCGGCGGCTTCAGGTTCGGCACCGACGTTGTCCGCAGGGCCTGCACCGTGGGTCTTGCCGAAGGCGTGGCCGCCGGCGATCAGGGCCACGGTTTCTTCGTCATTCATCGCCATGCGGCCGAAGGTCTCGCGAATGTCCTTGCCCGAAGCGACCGGGTCAGGATTGCCCTCCGGGCCTTCAGGGTTTACGTAGATCAAGCCCATCTGCACGGCTGCCAGCGGGTTTTCAAGGTTGCGCCCTGCCGGCTCGGTACGGCTTTGCTCCTCCGGATGCTTGGCAGGCTCGGCCACCAGATCACCTTTACCGGGCGGCTGGGCCTTGCCGTAGCGGGTGTCGCCCCCCAGCCAGACCTTCTCCGAGCCCCAGTACACATCTTCGTCCGGCTCCCAGACATCGGCGCGGCCTCCGGAGAAACCGAAGGTCTTGAAGCCCATCGACTCCAGCGCGACGTTGCCGGTGAGCACGATCAGGTCGGCCCAGGAAATCTTGTTTCCGTATTTCTGCTTGATCGGCCACAGCAGCCGCCGGGCTTTGTCCAGGCTGACGTTGTCGGGCCAGCTGTTGAGCGGGGCGAAGCGCTGCTGACCGGAGCCCGCGCCACCGCG
This sequence comes from Pseudomonas sp. MNR3A, assembly GCF_009650575.1. NCBI lineage: Bacteria > Pseudomonadati > Pseudomonadota > Gammaproteobacteria > Pseudomonadales > Pseudomonadaceae > Pseudomonas > Pseudomonas sp. MNR3A. Next base: position 78,228 of record NZ_VZZS01000005.1, read on the forward strand.
GCCGTCCGCGATGCGGTAGGTGCCTGCGCTATGCCAGGCCATGCGGACGAACAGCGGGCCATAGTGGCCAAAATCCGCAGGCCACCAGTCCTGGGAGTCGGTCATCAACGCGGTGAGGTCTTTTTTCAGGGCTTGGAAGTCAAGGCTCTTGAACGCCTCGGCATAATCGAAAGCCGGGTCCATCGGATCGGACTGGCTGCCGTGCTGGTGGAGAATCCTGAGGTTGAGCTGGTCGGGCCACCAGTCACGGTTGGTGGTGCCGCCGCCTGCGGTTTGATGGAACGGGCATTTCGATTCGTTCGACATCTGCGGGTACCTTATGGGTCGGTTGTCCAGATTTCCGGTCTATGCCAGGTGTTCTGCAGCCCGAGCCGCAAGGCTCGGGCCTTCTCTTCATCAGGGGGTGGTCGGTCTGTTGCCGACGCAGGCCCGCGGCGCTGCACGCGCAAATCGCGAGGCCACGGGAAAGACTAGCCCAGCATGGGCAGAGGTCTAATAGAGCGACTATTGAAGGGCGATAGGCTGGGTCTGTCAGGCAGGACGAGGCAGCCGCGCCCCATCGACATCGTCGATAGCGACCATGAATATCTTCAAGTTCCACCGCTGGGCCCGGAGGCGGAAGATGGCTTCATTGAACCTTCGATGAGGCATCGATCATGGCATCGATCAGCAAAGGCGGTATGCTCGCCGCGATTTTGGCCCTGCTGGCCGCTCTGGGTGGCTGTGCCGCCTCGGCCACCTCGCAGGTGGCGCAACCCTACGGCCACTTCTATTCGGCCACCGAGCTGTCCAGCGTGTCGCTGAAACCGGGCCAACATGTCGCCGTGCTGTTGGGCCGCAATGCCGCTGCCACCCTGGACTACCTGCAGCGCCATCGCGAGGTCCCTCCTTCAGTGCCTGGCGCCTCGCGTGCCGTGCAAGTGGCCACGCTCAACAGTGGCAGCCAGGCCTATGGCTGGCTGGCGCAGTCGCTGGCGCAAACCTTCGCCGAGGTCACCTTCTACGACGATCTGGACACCCTGCTCGCCGATCGCCCCGACGTGATCGTGCTGCTCGATGCCCAGAGCCGCCTCGCCAGCGCCACCAGCCCGGACATCGAAACCCAGGTGGTCGCACGCTTCTACGACGACCAACTGACCTACATCGGCCGCGCCGAAGGCCAGGCCCGTGAAGCGCTGCCCAGCGACACGGCGAATGTCGCCCGCCAGTTGCAGGTCGAGCAAAACGTGCAGGCCGACGCCCTGCGTAGCTTCGACGCCTCGCTCAAGGCCCTGGTCAAAGGCTGACGGTCACTTGCGCCGCTGCATCCAGGCGGCACCCAGGCCACTCAGGCAGATGATGGCGATGCCCACGATGCTGGTGGTATCCGGCACCTGGCCGAATACCACCAGGCCCAGCACACCTGCAAACACGATCTGGCAGTAGCTGAACGGCGCCAGCAGCGCCGGAGCTGCATGGCGGAAGGCCTTGGTCAGCAGCAGGTGGGCGGTCATGCCGCAACCGCCAAGGGCGAGCATCAGCAGTACGTGCTGCCATTGCGGTGTCTGCCAGAAGAACGGCACCAGCGCACTCATGATCAGGGTGTTGCACAGGCCTGCGTAGAAGTTGCTGGTGGTTGGGCTGTCATGGGCAGCCAGAATCCGGGTCAGCAGCTGGTAGAAGCAGAAACCCAGGGCCGAACCGAAGGGAAACAGGATCGCCGGGGTGAACATCGCCCCGCCCGGATGCACCACCACCAGTACCCCGATGAACCCCATCACTACCGCCAGCCACTGGCCGAGCGTGACCCGCTCCTTGAGCAGCGGAGCCGACAGCGCAGTGACCAGCACCGGGGCGAGAAAGTTGACCGACGTGGCCTCGGCCAGCGGCAGGTACTGCAGGCCCGCCGTGAACAACAGGCTGGTGCTGAGCAGGCTCAAGGCCCGCAAGGTCTGCAGCAACGGACGCCGGGTGCGCAGCACACGCAGCCCCGCCTGGGGCATGAAGATGGCGGCCATCAGCAGCGTATGCACCACATAGCGCGCCCAGACCACCATGATCACCGGGTAGATACCACCGAGGAATTTCGACAGCCCATCGTGGCTGGCGAACAGGAAAGTCGCGGCCACCACCAGGGCGATGCCGCGCAAGGGGTGGTTGACGCCGGACAGCGGGGTGCGGGTGGTCATGCGGATCTCTGGGCAGGACGAACCTTGCGAGTGTAGAAGAGATGGGGCGCCGGATGGCAAGTGTTTTTGCCCGCGTCAGGGCGAGTTTACCCGCGAAGCAGACACCGTGCCTTAGTCCCTGACAATCCTGCCCGGCTTCTTCAGGCGCTCGCTGGCCGGTGCCGGTCGCCCATAGAAGTAGCCCTGGAAATGCGAACACCCTTCTGCCGCCAGGCGCTCCATCTGCTCGGCCGACTCCACGCCCTCGGCCGTAGTCTTGATCTTCAGGCTGTTGGACAGCTCGGTGATCGCGCGGATGATCGACATCGCCTCGCGACTGTCGCACATGTCGTGGACGAAGGATTTGTCGATCTTGATCCGGTCGAACGGGAACGAGCGCAGGTAACCCAGCGACGAATAGCCGGTGCCGAAATCGTCCAGCGAGATCGACACGCCAAGCTCTTTCAGCTCCCGCAGGATCCGCACGTTCTCCTCGCTGTTGCCCAGCAGCACCGACTCGGTGATCTCCAGCTCCAGGCGATGCGGGGCAAGCCCTGAGTCCGACAGTGCCAGGGAAACGGTGTGCACCAGCCCAGTGTTCTTGAACTGCACCGGCGACAGGTTGACCGACACCACCTCCTGCCCTTCCCAGGTCGCCGCCTCCTGGCAGGCGAGATTCAACACGCGGGCGCCAATCTCGTGGATCAGCCCGGTCTCCTCGGCGATGGGAATGAAATCCATGGGCATGATCAGGCCACGACTGGGGTGTTCCCAGCGCAGCAGCGCCTCGTAGCCGGTGACGCTGTTGCACTGCTGGTCCACCACCGGCTGGTAGTGCAATTGCAGTTGCCCCAGGTGCAGGGCTGTGCGCAGGTCGGTCTCCACCAGGCGGCGCTGGCGTGCGGCAACGTCGAGTTCGACATGGAAGCATTCGTAGCGGTTGCGGCCATTGCGCTTGGCTTCGTACAGGGCCATGTCGGCGTAGCCGAGCAGTTGCTCGGCGTTGTCCTGGTCCTCGGGCGCAAAGGCAATGCCAATGCTCACACCGACAGCGAACTGGTGCCCTTCGATCTGGAACGGCGGGCAGATCGCATCGATCAGGCGTCGGGCGGTATTGCAGGCCGCTTCGCGGTTGTCCAGCCCGGCCAGAACCACGGCGAACTCATCCCCACCTAGCCGGGCCAAGGTGTCGTGCTCGCGCAGCTCCCGACGCAGGCGCTTGCCCAGGGCACGCAGCAGTTTGTCGCCGAAGGCATGGCCGAGGGAGTCGTTGATGTTCTTGAAGTTGTCCAGGTCCAGGCACAAGGTGGCGGTCAGCTTGCCACTGTCCTCGCCGCGCGCCAGCGCCTGCTTGAGGCGCTCATGGAACAAGGTGCGATTGGGCAGGCCGGTCAGCGCATCGTGATGGGCCATGTGGTGAATCTGCGCATGGGCTGCCAGTTCTTCAGTGGCGTCCTCGGCGATGAACAGCACGTAATCGGCCTGGTTGTCGCGGTTCTGGCTGAGCAGCGCGCGACTGCGCAAGGTGCGGGCACCCGCGACGGTTTCGACACGGGTTTCAGCGGCGTAGCCCTTGGCACTGCGTGCGCCGCGCGCCAGTTGCTGCTCGAGAAACTCGGCGGCAGCCGGCACCGCGCAATCTGCGGGCAGCGTGCCAATCAGGCTCGCCCCCTGGCCACCGAACAAGCGCTCGGCCTGCTGGTTGGCCAACAGGATGCGCTGGCTGACCAGGTCCTGGACGATGACACAGGCTGGAATATTGGCGATCACCGAATCGAGAAACTGCGACAGGGTACTCATCTCCTGGCTGTACTGCTCGGCCAGCTCCTTGGCCTGCAGCAGCTCCAGCTCGTAGCGACGACGCTCGGAGATGTCACGGGTCACCTTGGCGAAACCGATCAGTTGGCCGCTGTCCTCGTCATGGATGGCCTCGATCACCACGCTGGTCCAGAAATGCGAGCCGTCCTTGCGCTGGCGTACACCTTCGGCCTGGAAGCGCCCTTCCCGACGGGCCGTCTCCAGCCCTTGCTCGGGCAGGCCGCCGACGCGGTCTTCATGGGTGTAGAACACCGAGAAATGCTGGCCGACGATTTCATCGGCCTTGTAGCCCTTGGCTCGCTCGGCCCCGGCGTTCCAGTTGATCACATGGCCGGCGCTGTCGAGCATGTAGATGGCATAGTCGCGCACGCCCTGCACCAGCAGGCGGAAATGCCGCTCCTGCTCGCGCTGGGCCATCTGTGCATGGTACTGCTCGGTGCAATCACGGGTGATCTTGGCGAAACCCACCAGTTGCCCGTCGTCGTCATGCACCGCCTCGATCACCACATGGGCGCGCAGCAGGCTGCCGTCCTTGCGCAGGCGCCAGCCATGCTCCTCGAAACGACCACAGCGGCGCGCCTGCTCGAGGTTGGCTTGCGGCAGGCCGGCAGCGCGGTCCGCCTCGCTGTAGAACAGCGAGTAGTGCTGCCCGACAACCTCGGCGGCCTCATAGCCCTTGGCGCGCTGCGCCCCCGGGTTCCAGTTGGCGACCACCCCCTCCGGGGTCAGCAGGTAGATGGCATAGTCCACCACGCTCTGGATCAACAACCGGTACATGACGTCGGGGCTCGCGACTAGCGACATGGCATTCTTCCTGAACCTGCGGGGCCGTTTTTCAAGATACTGGCATTATGCCGTTGAGCGACAGGATTTTGTGAAGTGGATCACAAAAATTCGCGCATGCTGGACCTCAGTGACGCACCGCCGCGACACGCCATGTGTGCAACTGCGGGTCATCTTCCGACGCGATTGCCTGCACGGCGCGCGGCAACTCGGCGACGACGCGGCTGCAAAAGGCCATGGCCGCTTCATCCTGCCGATAGCAGCGCAACAGCCAGTCATGCGCGCCACTGCAGAGCATCTGGCACGCTATTGCCCGGCCAATGCCCTGGCGACGGTAGCGCTTGAGGATGAACAGGTCGGCCAGCTCGAGGGCCTCGACCCCTGGCAGCTCGCTACGCTCGACCAGCACGAAACCGGCGATGAAGCCGTCGACCAGCACCAGGCTGGCGCCCCAACCGGACGATTGCCAGTAGCGCGCCATGTGCGCCTCGTGCAGGTAGAAACGTCCATCCGCCTCGACGTCTTCCTGCTCCCAGTCCGAGGACTCGTAGGCATAGAACTGGTAAAGATTGCGGATGATTTCGGCGTGTTCAGGGCCGGTCGGGAACAGCTCGAGTGACGGCGCTGACATAGGGGCAGGCTCGCTGAAGGCAGGAGCGCCGATTCTACCCGCCCAGACAGGTTTTTCCAGGGATCGGCACCGAGATCCAAGTCCGTGGCGCCTGTCCTTGCGACAGGCGCCAGGCAAGGCTCATTTCTCTTCCAGCACGGCCCTGCCCTTCACCGCCCGCGGCCCGCGCCAGGCCCAGAACAACAGGCCGGGGAACGGCGCCCAAACCACGAACACGACCCACAACATCTTGCGCTCGGCACGGCGCTCGCTGCCGATGATGTGCCATATCGCCCAGATCTGCAGAAGAATCACCAGCACTGCGACGAGGATCCAGACCGTTCCGATTTCCATGAGCGTTCTCCTGTGAGCATGTAATGCATTTGTTCACGCCAGGCGCCAAGGGTTCATTCCAATCCGCGTACCGCCAGTGCAGGGCTCGCGGCATTATCCGGCCAGTGATTGTCTTTCCCCGCAACTCCCAGCACACTCCCTGCGCCATCGAAGGAAACGGAGTCCGCTGTGCCCACGCCTCGCCAGTTCAGCAAGAAGACTAGCACCAGTAACATGTTGCGGCTCAAATCCGGCGCCAGCGACGAACAGGTGCCGTACCGCGTCGACTTCGTTCTGCTCGAGCATTTTTCCATGGCCAGTTTCACCGTGGCGATGGACGTGCTGGTCACCGCCAACCTGCTGCGAGCCGACAGCTTCCGCTTCACCCCGCTGTCGCTCGAAGGTGACCGAGTGCTGAGTGACCTGGGGCTGGAACTGGTGGCCAGCGAGCTGGACCCGCGCAAGCTCAAGGAGCCCGACCTCCTGGTCATCTGCGCCGGCCTGCGCACCCCGCTCAAATACCCCGAACTCGACCGCCTGCTGGGCGACTGCGCGGCCCACGGCATGGCCCTGGGTGGTTTGTGGAGCGGTGCATGGTTCCTCGGCCGCGCCGGGGTGCTGGGCGACTACGGTTGCAGCATCCACCCCGAACAGCGTGCCAGCCTCGCCGAACGCAGCCCGCAGACGCGCATCACGCCGGCCAGCTTCACCCTTGATCGCGATCGCCTGACCGCCGCCAGCCCCAATGGCGCCATGGAACTGATGCTGGGCCTGGTACGTCGGCTGTATGGCGATGCCTTGGCCGAAGGTGTCGAAGAGATCCTGTCGTTCTCCGGCGCCCGCTATCGCCAGGTCGGGCCCGGGGCGAAGAAGTCCATGAGCCTGCAACTGCGCACCATTGTCGAGCTGATGGAAAACAACCTGGAAGAGACCCTCAGCCTCGATCAGCTGGCCGCCTACAGCGGCCGCTCGCGTCGGCAGATCGACCGCTTGTTCCAGGCCCAGCTCGGTACCTCGCCGCGGCGCTACTACATGGAGCTGCGCATCACCAAGAGCCGGCGGCTGCTGCAGTACTCGGACCTGTCGGTCATGGAAGTGGCGGTGGCGTGCGGGTTCGTTTCGGTGTCGCACTTCAGCAAGTGCTACGCGGCGTATTTCGGCTACCCGCCTTCACGTGAGCAGCGGCTGGGCGAGTGACAGATGCTGGGCATCAGGCGCGGATGTAGTTGAGCACGGCTTCGCAGATCATCTGCTTGTGGCGCAGCTTGATTGCGTCGTCCGCCAGGTCGATCTGGAAGATCTGGCCGAAGGTATGCCGGTTCGAGACCCGATAGAAGCAGAACGAACTCATCAGCATATGCAGGTCGATGACCTCGATGCCCGCACGGAACATGCCTTCCTCGACCCCGCGCTGCAGGGTGCGCGCCAGTGATTCGAGCACCAGGCTGCTCATTTCGCGGATCACCGGCGCCTGCTTGACGAACTCACCGTAATGGATGTTTTCGGTACAGACGATGCGTACGAAGTCGACATTGTGGTCGTGGTGATCGAAGGTGAACTCCACCAGTCGGCGGATCGCCTGCTCGACCGGCAGCGACTCCAGGTCCAGGCTGTGCTCGGTCTTGCGGATGTCGCCGTAGAGCTTGACCAGGCATTCCAGGTACAGCTGTTCCTTGCTGCCGAAGTAGTAGTAGATCATGCGCTTGGAAGTGGCGGTGCGCTCGGCGATCGCATCGACCCGCGCGCCGGCCAGGCCTTGCTGGACGAACTCGTGGATCGCAGCCTGGAGAATGTCCTCGCGGGTTTTCTCCGGGTTGTTCTTGCGCGACTTGCGCGCCCCGCCCTCGGGCTGACCGAGGCTGACTTGCGGATCACTCATACCGACTCACAGGCTGTTGTTTGGAATGTGCGGGGATTATCCGTGAGCCGGGCGATGCAGGGAAGCGCGAGGGTGGAATGTGAAACGTGCTAGCTGCCCGCACTCGCACGCAGCTTGGCCATCGCCGCCAGGCGCACCGCCACGTTCGCCGCGCCATACCCCGCGTAGTCCCCCTTGCGCTGGAGGATCTCGAAGAAGAAACGCCCCTCGAACGGTTCGGTGTACACATGGAACAGCTCGCCGCCCTGCGCATCGCGGTCGTACAGCACGTTGTAGTACGCAAGCTCGCTGAGGAACTCATCGTCGAACTCGAAGCGCGCCGCCAGATCGTCGTAGTAGTTCATCGGGATCTCCAGCAATGGCACGCCAGCCTCCTTGGCCCGTGTGACCTCGGCGAAGATGTCGGCGCAGTCGAAGGCGATATGGTGCACGCCCGAACCACGGTAGCTCGACAGGGCGTGGGCGATGGCCGTGTTGCGGTTCTCGGAGATGTTCAGCGGCAGGCGCAACGTCGCGCACGGGCTGCGCAGGGCGCGGCTCTTGACCAGTCCATAAGGGTCGGGCAGTACCACTTCGTCGTCGGCGGTGAAGTCGAACAGGCTCTTGTAGAACAGCACCCAACTGTCCAGACCCTCGGCCGGCAAGGCCAAGGCCATGTGGTCGATGCGCTGCAGCCCGCCACCGGCAGTGGCCGACGGATCGAGGCAGAAATCACTGTCATAGATGCTCTGCCCTGCCCCGGCCGGCTCCACCAGGTAGATCAGACTGCCATCCGGCGCGCGCACCGCCGGGATTTCCCGCTCGTTGGGGCCGACCAGACCACGGAATGGCTGACCACGATAGGCCATTGCCCGCTGCAGCGCCGCCTGGGCGTCATCCACGCGCAAGGCTGCAGCGCACAGCGATGGACCATGAGCCTCGTAGAAGTTGTGGGCAAAGGAATAGGGTTCGGCGTTGAGCACGATATTGATATCACCCTGGCGCAGCAGCCTGACCGCCTTGCTGCGGTGCTGACCGGCCTCGGCGAACCCCAGGCGCTTCAACCACCCACCCAGCCGCGCACCGACCGCGTCATCTACGGCGAACTCGACGAACTCCACCCCGTCATAACGGCTCGCCGCAGGCGGTGCGAACAGCACGCCGGGTTCCACTGCGACCGCCTGCTCGGCCAGCCGCACGCGGGTCTTTTCCTCCAGGTACAGCAACGAGCGCAGACCATCGGCGGCGTTCTGACGCGAAGGTGCGGCACGAAAGCCATCGTTGAAAATCTCAAGCGACAGCGGGCCGCGATACCCACTGGCGATGATCGGCGCAAGGAAACCTGCGAGGTCCATCTCGCCCTGGCCGGGGAAACAGCGAAAATGCCGACTCCACTCCAGCACGTCCATGGCCAGGATCGGCGCATCGGCCATCTGAACGAAGAAAATTTTCTCGCCAGGGATATCGCGGATCGCACTGGGATCGCCCTTGAGCGAGAGCGTGTGGAAGCTGTCGAGAATCACCCCCAGCGCCGGATGATCGACCTTGCGCACCAGGTGCCACACCTGCTGCCAGGTGTTGACGTGACGCCCCCAGGCCAAAGCTTCGTAACCGATGCGCAGGCCCCGCGCCCCGGCATGCTCGGCCAACAGGCGCAGGTCATCGACCAGCAGTTGCTCATCGCCCAGCGCATCGGGCTGCACGTTGCTGCACACCAGCACCAGGTCGGTGCCCAGTTCCTGCATCAGGTCGAACTTGCGCGCCGCGCGGTCGAGGTTCTTGTGCAGACGATCACGGCGGCAGCCCTCGAAGTCGCGAAACGGCTGAAACAGCGTGATGGCCAGCCCCAGGTCCGCACACCGCTGCCGAATTTCACGCGGGGCACCGGCGTAATGGAGCAGGTCGTTCTCGAAGATCTCGACGCCATCAAAGCCTGCGGCAGCGATGGCTTCGAGCTTTTCAGGCAGGGTACCGCTGAGTGAGACGGTGGCGATCGAACGCTGCATGTTGAGTTCCTTGTTGTTTGTACAGGCGCAGGTTCGTCTGACCCATGAGCCTGCTTGTTCTCGACGATGGCAGGATCGATTATTCGCAGGTAAAGTCGGGACGGCAATGCACTTTGTACGAAATGGTTAGTTTGTGTTCGATAATCGAACAAAAGCCAGCCAGGCGAATTGATTCACCGCAGAACCCTGGACCACCATGGATTCAGTCGCCGCCATCCGGGCTCATGCCTGCCCGGGGGCGACCGCCATCCGACAACCAACAAGAACAACGGAGACACCATGGCCCACTCTTCACAGGCCAAGAAAGCCACCGCCAGCGGGTGGATCGGCTCGGCCCTCGAGTACTACGATTTCTTCATCTATGCCCAGGCGGCAGCGTTGATCTTCCCGCAGATCTTCTTCCCGTCCAGTGACCCGAAGATGGCCATCATCGCCTCCCTTGCCACCTATGGCGTCGGCTACCTGGCTCGTCCGGTCGGCGCCTTCGTGCTCGGCCATTGGGGTGACACGCGAGGACGCAAGAACGTGCTGCTGCTGTGCATGTTCCTGATGGGCATCTCGACCATGGCCGTAGGCCTGCTGCCCACCTACCACGACATCGGCCTCCTCGCCCCTGCCTTGCTGGTGGTCCTGCGCCTGGTCCAAGGCTTCGCCGTGGCCGGAGAGATCTCCGGCGCCAGTTCCATGATCATGGAGCACGCGCCCTTCGGGCGTCGCGGCTACTACGCCAGCTACACCCTGCAAGGCGTGCAGGCCGGCCAGGTGATGGCCGCTGCGGTATTCCTGCCACTGGCCTACTTCATGCCCAGCGAAGCGTTCAACGAATGGGGCTGGCGCATTCCGTTCCTGATGAGTGCAGTGGTGCTGATCGCAGGCTTCATCATCCGCAAGGAAGTGCACGAAACCCCGGCATTCGTTCAGGAAGAAAAACAGGACAAGGTGGCCAAGTCCCCAATCGGCGAAGCGTTCCGCCACAGCTGGAAACACATGGTGCTGGTGATGTTCATGGCACTGATGAACGTGATCCCGGTGGTCGCCACCATCTTCGGTGCGGCCTATGCCGTGCAGCCGGCCTACGGCATCGGTTTCGACAAGAGCGTGTACCTGTGGATCCCGGTGGTGGGCAATATCGTCGCGGTGCTGGTGATCCCGTTCGTGGGCAACCTGTCGGACCGCATCGGCCGGCGCCCGACCATGATTGCCGGGTGCCTGGGATCGGGCCTGCTGGCGTTCGTCTACCTGTATGCGATCAGCATCCAGAACGTGCCACTGGCCTTCGTCGGCTCGATCCTGATGTGGGGCATGGTCTACCAGGGCTACAACGCCGTGTTCCCAAGCTTCTACCCCGAGCTGTTCCAGACCCGCTACCGGGTGTCGGCCATGGCCATCGCACAGAACATCGGCACCATGCTCACGGCGATGCTGCCGGCACTGTTCGCGGCCGTCGCCCCACCCGGTTCGGAGCATATCTGGCTGGTGGTCGGGGCACTGGCCTTCGCCATCACCTGCGTGTGTGCACTGGCTGCCTATGTGGCGCCTGAAACCTACCGGATGGCGATGGAAGACCTGGGTAACCCGCAGGCCAAACCGCTGGAAAAAGACGCCTATGAAGCCAGCCGCAAAAGCAGCTTCGAGGTGGTGAGCCCGTAAGACAGTCGGGGCCGCACAGCGGCCCCGGCAACCTCAAGCCTTGACCACCGCCTGCAGGTTCCTCCACAACCGCTCCACATCCGCCCGTTCCGTCGGCAGCGCGCCGACCGACACCCGTACCATCCACCGGCCTTGCAGGGTGGCCGGGGTCACGTAGGCATCGCCGGAAGCGTTGAGCCGGTCTGCCCAGCCACGGGTGTGCTCATCCAGCGCCTCACCGTCCAGCCCCTCTGGTTCATGCCGAATGCACAGGGTCTGCAACTGCACCGGCGCCAGCAGCTTCCAACCCGGCGCCGCCGCGACCTGCTCGGCCAGCCATCGGGCATTTTCCAGGTCTCGGCGCAGGCGCTGCTGCAAGGCCTCGACCCCTTCGCTGCGCAGCATGAACCACAGCTTCAGCGCACGGAACCGCCGCCCCAGCGGTATGCCCCAGTCGCGCAGGTTCTTCACTTCGCCATCCACCGACGACTGCAGGTAGCTGGGGTTGGTACTCATCACCCGGATCAGGTGCTGCGGGTCGCGCACGTAATAGATCGAACAGTCGAAGGCCACGCCCAGCCACTTGTGCGCATTGACTACCACCGAGTCGGCCAGCTCGATGCCGTCCCACATCCAGCGGCATTCGGGGAGGATCATCGCCGAGCCTGCCATCGCCGAATCGACATGCAGCCACAACCCCGCCGCCTGGGCGATCTCACCGACCGGGCGCAACGGGTCCAGGGCCGTGGTGGCGGTGGTGCCGGTGGTGGCAACCACGGCGCAGGGCTGATTGCCGGCGGCCAGGTCCTGCTCGATGGCGGCCTGCAGCGCTTCGGGGATCATGGCGAAGCGCTCATCGGTCGGGATCTGACGAATGTTGTCGCGGCCGAATCCGGCCAGCAACGCGGCCTTGTCCACCGAGCTGTGGGCATGGGCACTGACGTAGACGATCAGCGGCTTGTCCTGGGCCTGCAGGCCGCCGCGGGCGAGGATGTAGTCGGTGCTGCGCTCACGTGCGCTGATCAGCGCGACCAGGGTGCTGGTGGAGGCCGTGTCCTGGATCACCCCGCTCCACTGCGCCGACAGCCCCAGCAGTTGGCGCAGCCAGTCGAGGGTCGTTTCCTCCAGCTCGCTCAGGGCCGGGCTGGACTGCCAGGACAGGCCGAGCACGCCAAGCCCTGTGCTGAGGAAGTCGCCGAGAACCGACGACAGCGTGCCGTTGGAGGGGAAGTAGCCGTAGAAGTCGGGATGCTGCCAGTGCGACAGGCCGGGCATCACCAGGCTGGAGACATCATCGAGGATGGCGGCGAACGGCTCGCCCTGCTGCGGCGCAGCCTCGGGCAGCGCGGCCTTGAGGTAGCCGGGCTCGACCTGGGCCATCACCGGGCGCTCGCCGACGGTCTGGCGATAGTCGGCGATCAGGTCGATAAGCTGGTGGCCGTATTGGCGGAATTGTTCGGGGGTCACTGGGCTGGCTCCTGGGCGAAGGGATGAGGTGTCAGCACCGACACCCCGCAATCAGCCCAGTCTAGGCAACCCGCCGTCGGGCAATAACCCCGTTTCGCGCATAGCTGCTATCGCAACCGCGCATCCCCGCCCTGCACGCCAAACGACGACTGGCGCCACAGCTCGAATACCCGGTTACGCAACCAGCGGTGCTCGGCCGAGGCCTGCAAGCGCTGATGCCAGACCACCCAGTAGCGCTGACTGTGCTCGATGAAGCCCAGCGGCCGCCAGGCCAGGCCATGCAAACGGCAAAGCTGGCGGGCGATATGCTCCGGCACCGTGGCCAACGCCTGACCATTGCCGATCACCTGCACCATGGCACTGAAGAACGGCACCTGCAGCTGCATGCGCCGCTGCAGGCCCTGGGCACGCAGGTGTCGGTCGATGAAGCTGTCCTTGTCGCCGCCGCCGGAAACCCGCACATGGCGGTAGGCAAGGTAGTCGTCCTGGCTGATCGTGGTGCAGGCGGCCAGCGGATGCCCGCCCGCCATCAGGCACACCGCACGGTCTTCACCGAGCAGCCGGCCATGCAGGTTGGGCGGGGACTCATCGAACAGTGTGGTGGCCAGATCGACCTCACCACTGGCCAGCGAGGCGTATTGGCCGGCCTGCCAGGTGCGGTACTCGAGGGATACCCCGGGCGCCTCATGCTCCAGTGCCGTCACCAGGTCCGGAAGGATGTGCTCGGCCACATAGTCGGAGGCGGCGATGCAGAAACGCCGCTCGCAACGCGCCGGGTCGAAGGCGGCAGGCTGGCGCAGGGCGCTGAGCTCATCGAGCACCTGGCGCAAGGGTTCGACCAAGGTTTCGGCATGTTCGCTGAGCACATAGCCGCGCCCCTGGCGGACCAGCAGCGGGTCGCCGAAGGCATCGCGCAGGTGAGCGAGCTGCCGACTGAGGGCCGACTGGCTGCAACCCAGGCGCTCGGCGGCGTGGCTGAGGTTCTTCAATTGCAGGAGGCAATCGAGGGTGCGCAGGTGGGCCAGGCTCAGTGAGGCGAAGGTGGGGGTCATGGGGTGACCTGCGCGGGTGAGGTGGAGGGCCCCATGGCGGGGCCCATCGGGCCGCGAGGCGGCCCGGCAGGAAGTCAGTCCGTCAGACCGACATAGACGTTCTGCACGTCTTCGTTCTCGTCGATCGCCTCGAGGAAGGCCTCGACCTCGGCCAGGGCTTCAGCACTCAGGCTGGCGGCGCTCACCGGGTTTTTCGGGGTATAGCCAATCTTCGCCGAGGTGACGGTGAAACCATGCTCGGGCAGGGCCTTCTGCACCGCGTCCAGGTCGGTGGTGTCGGTGATGAACAGGGTCGAGCCCTCTTCCTCGCCGTCTTCGAAGTCCTGGGCGCCAGCTTCGATGGCGGCCATTTCCGGGTCGGCATCACCTTCCGGGGTAGCCTCGATCAGACCGACATGGTTGAAGTCCCAGGCCACCGAGCCGCTTGCGCCGAGCTGGCCCTTGCGGAACAACACCCGGATCTGGGCGACGGTACGGTTCACGTTGTCGGTCAGGCATTCGACGATCAGCGGCACCTGGTGCGGGGCAAAGCCCTCGTAGCTGACGGCATGGTACTGCACCGCCTCGCCATCCAGGCCAGCGCCTTTCTTGATCGCACGCTCGAGGGTTTCGCGGGTCATCGAGGCTTTCTTGGCCTGGACGATCGCCAAGCGCAGACGCGGGTTCATGTCCGGGTCGGCGCCCGACTTGGCCGCGATCTGGATCTCCTTGGCCAACTTGCCCATGATCTTGCCCTTGGCGTTGGCGGCCGTTTCTCTATGCTTGGCTTTCCACTGTGCGCCCATCTCGACTCTCTTTGTCTCAGCGGCCGGTTCAGGAAGCGACCGGCCAAAAGTGGGGAGAGTTTATACGCCCTCGCGGGTGGGATCGACAAGAAATCGCATGGCGGACATTCGCGGGCAACTCGCAGCGGCGAACCGCCGCCCCTGCAAGCGGTGGGTACCTGTGGGAGCGGCGGTGCGGCGACCCGACTTGCCCGCGAAAAAGCCCACACCGACTCAGCCCTTGTCCGCCTTCCCCGCCGCCGCCGCGAACTTCGCCAACCGCACATCCAGCCGCCGCGGGCGCAGCCCTCGGTCTTCGGCGCGCTCCTTGCGCCGCACGGCATCGCGCACCATCAGCGACCCCAGGTAGCGGATCGGCTCCGGCGGGAACTGCCCCAGCGGCCCCTTGACCAGGGGCGAGCGCGTCCAGGCGTTGTCCATCCCCAGGGCCAGCGACGAAAGGATCTGCCCGCCCATGTGGCAAGGCCCTACCCCGCTGCCGGAATAGCCGAAGCCGTAGAACACGTTGCCCTGCCCGTCCAGCCGGCCGAAGAACGGCAAGCCGGTCACCGAGCGATCCGATGGCCCGTTCCAGCTCGCGGCCAGCGGCACCTCGGCCAGCGCCGGGAAGAACTCGCCCAAGGTCCGTTTCAGCAGCGATCGATAGGGCGATGGCTGATCGAAGACCGGCAGCATGCGCCCGCCATAGGCGAAGGTATTGCCGCCCTTGCCGAGCATCAGCCGACCGTCGGGGGTGTTGTGGTAGTAATGCACGAAGATGCGCGAATCGAGCACGCTGATGCCGGTCTCCAGGCCCGTCTGGCGCAACAGTTCGGGGCACGGCTCGGTGATCACCATGTCGCTGGAGACGATCGCCACGCTGCGCTCGAACTGCGCAAACTGTCGCGCCATCCAGGCATTCAGGCCTAGCACGACCCGGTCGGCACGCACGGTGCCGTGGGCAGTGCGCACCTGCACCGGGACGCCGTGCTCAAGGCTGGTCATCGCCGTGCCCTCGTGGATGCGCACGCCGAGCTGCAGCGCGACCCGGCGCAGGCCACGCACCAGCTTGCCCGGCTGTACCGTGGCGGCCGCTGGCGAGAACCAGCCTTCCCGGTGGCGGTCAGAGCCTGCCCGACGCTGCACCTCATCCAGCGCCAGACGCTGGAACGAGTTGATGCCCTGGCGCTGCAGCGCCGCGATCACCGCATCGGTACTGCCGACCTGGGCGGCATTGGTGGCGGTATACAAGGTGCCGTCCATGCGGTAGTCGCAGTCGATGTGATGTTCGGCGCAGAACGTGCCGATGGCCGCGATACTGCGCTCCGACTCACGGACCAGGCGCACCGCCTCGGCCACACCGAACAAGCGCTCCAGGGTGAAGTACTTGGCCGACCACGACAGCGCACAACCACCATTGCGCCCGCTGGCACCGGCGCCGCAGATATCCGCCTCGATCAGCAGCACATCCAGCGCCGGCACCGCCTCCTTGAGCATCAGCGCGGTCCACAAGCCGGTATAGCCGCCACCGACGATACACACATCACAGCGCACATCACCTTGCAGCGGCGGGCATACCGCTTCGTTTTGCGGATCCAGGGCCTGTTGCAGCCAGAACGGTCTCATCGTTTCACTTTCCTTCAGGTACGTACCGGCTTGATCGCCATGCCGGTGTTGGGGGCCACGTCATGTACCGCCTCCGCACTGGCCGGGCGGCTGTTCCAGTGCGGCAGCAGCACCAGGGCGGAGAACAGCGCAGCGCCGGCGAACACGATGAACACCGTGACGCTGTCGAAATAGCCCGGCAGCAGGCCACCCAACACCGCACCCACCGAGCCGCAGCCATTGACGAACCCGGCTGCCGTGGCGCCGGCCTTGGCGGTGCCGAAGTCGATCGCGGCCGCGCCGCTGATCATCGAGTCAGGTCCGTACAGGGTCAGGCCCATGACGAACAACAGCGCAACGACCAGAACCACACTGCCGCTGTGCATTGCGGCCATGAAACCCGCCAGGGTGAAGGTCAGCAGCACTAGGCTGATCACGCAGGCAGGCATGCGCCGGGCACCGAACAGCTTGTCCGAGGCCAGGCCGATGAGGATCGGCCCGAGCAACCCGGCCAGCTCGAAGGCTGTGGGAATGATCGCCGCGCCAACCTTGCCTACCGAGGGCATCTGCTCGAAAACGATCACCGGCCCCCACAGCAGAATGGCGTAGCGCGCCGGCTTGAGCATGAAGTAGGCAAGACCCAACGTGAGTACCGTGCGGTTGCGCAGGATTTCGCGCAGCGGCGCCCAGACACTGCACAGGTTCGCGCCTGGCGTCATGCTCTGCGGCTCCGGCTCCACCGCCGGCAGGCCGACGTCTTCGGGCTTGTTGCGCTGCAAGAAGAAGAACAGCAGCGCTACCGCTGCCACCACCACGGCGCTGGAGAAAAACGCTGCGTGCCAGCTGCCAACCAGGGTGTACGCCCACCACCCGGCAAAGGGCGAGGCCACCAGGCCGCCAAAGGCGTAGCACGAACTCCATAGCCCAAGTACCCGGCCACGCTGGGACGACGGGAAGAAACTGCCGATGTTCTTGCACAGCCCTGCCCAGCCGGTCGACTGCGCCAGGCCCTGGATCAGCATGCAGGTGGCGAAGATCGGGAAGGTCGCGTAACTGCCCATCACCACCGCTGCTGCGGCCGAGATCAGCAGGCCGCCGAGTACCACCACGCGTGGGCCGAAGCGGTCGGCGAGCATGCCCCAGGTGAACTGGCCCACGGCGTAGGCCGCCAGGTAGATCGCGTCGAGGTTGGCCATGGCGGCCTTGTCGAGCATGAAGCCTGGATCTTCAGCAATGCCAAGCTTGGCGACCGAGAAGGCCTTGCGGGTGAAGTAGAAGGCGGCGTAGGCCAGCCAGGTGATGGCGAAGATCTGCATGCGCCACCGCTTGATGGCACCGAAAGACTGGTTCATTTGACTCTGACCTCTTGCTGAGTGTGCCGGCAGAATGTGAAGAAACGCCTGTCTTGTTGTTGTGTTGCGCACTGCATGACGGAGGGACGTCATCTGGCTGGACCATGGCCCGGTGCAGGCGCTTTTGGCGCCGCCTCGGGTTGAGCGACATGGAAGCAGCTGATGACTGATAAATAAAATCGATTTATCGTATTTCACACATAAGCCCAGCTTTTAAATGAACCTGTTCCGAGGTGTTCATGTCGGTCTCGCAAGCGCAGCTCAAGGCCTTTCACGCCGTGGCCGAACACGGCAGCTTCACCCGGGCCGCCGAGAAACTCTTCCTCACCCAGCCGGCGGTGTCCGACCAGGTGCGCAAGCTGGAGGAACGCTTCGGCGTGCTGCTGTTCCAGCGCAACAAGCGCTCGGTGCAGCTCACCGACCTGGGCGAACGCCTGTTGGGCATCAGCCAACGCCTGTTCGCCTGTGAAGCCGAAGCCCTGGAGCTGCTGCAGGATTCGCGAGCCCTGCACACCGGCAGCCTGGTGCTGGCGGTGGATGCCCCCGTGCACGTACTGCCGCAGGTTGCGCGCTTCTGCCAGCGCTACCCGGGGATTCAGGTCAAGATCGAGACGGGCAACACCGATGAGTCGCTGGCGCGCCTGTTCAGCTACCAGGCCGACCTGGCCCTGCTCGGGCGCGACGTCGATGACGAGCGGCTGTTCTGCGTGCCGATGCGGCGTGACCCGATGGTGGCCTTCGTGTCCCGGGACCACCCTTGGGCCAGCCGCGCCTCGATCAGCCTGGCCGACCTGGACGACACGCCGCTGGTCTTGCGTGAGCCCGGCTCGGTGACACGCCAGACCCTGGAAGAAGAGATGCAGCGCGCGGGCCTGCGCATCCGCCCGGCCATCCAGGTCGAGGGACGTGAAGCGGCGCGTGAAGCGGTGGTGGTGGGGATTGGCGTGGGGGTGGTGTCGGCGGCGGAGTTCGGCGCCGACTCACGGGTGTGCGCGCTGCCCATCGTCGATTGCCAACGCCACCTGACCGAGACGCTGGTGTGCCTGAGCGAACAACGCACGCGACGAGTGGTGGCGACGTTTCTGCAGATGGTGCAAGAGGCGCTGTGACTCCATCGGTGCCGCCCCTGCGATCAGGCCGGCCCCGACAACCCTGCAATCTGCCCTATGCTGATGACTCGCCCCACAGCGGACCCCGCCCACCATGCTCTACCGCCTAAGCGCCGACGCCCTGGTCCTGCTGCACCTGGCCTTCATCCTGCTGGTGCTGTTCGGCGGCCTGCTGGTGCTGCGCTGGCGTCGCGCCCTGCTCCTGCATCTGCCGGCCCTGGCCTGGGGGCTTTCGGTGGAATGCCTGCATCTGCAGTGCCCGCTGACCGGCTGGGAAAACCGCATGCGCCTGGCAGCCGGCCAGGCTGGCTACCAAGGTGGGTTCGTCGAGCACTATGTCTGGCCGCTGATCTACCCTGCCGGGCTGACACCGCAGATCCAGGTGCTGCTCGGGTTGATCGTGTTGCTGCTCAACCTTGGCATCTATGGCTATGTGCTCTGGCGCGGGTGGCGTGCTAGCGGGTAGCGACCACGAACAACCGCGGGAACGGCAGCAACACCTTGCCATCGGTGGCTTTCGGGTAATCCTGCTCCATGGCCTGCAAGTAGAGCTGCAGGAAGCTTTCGCGCTCGGCCTCGTCCAGCCGCGCCAGGTACGGCCGCAGGCCCGAACCCTTGAACCATTCCACCACGGCGCTCGCGCCGCCTTCGAGGACATGGTGATAGGTGGTACGCCACACATCCACGCGTTCGCACAGCGGGCTGAGCAGGTCGTAGTAGAACGCGCCGCTGTGTCGCGGTGGCAAGGAAAAATCGCTGAACTTGTCTTTCCACGGGCCTTGGCTGGCAATCTCGCGCATGCGCTTGTGGGCAGGTTCGTCAAGGTTGTCGGGAGTCTGCACCGCCAGGCTGCCACCCTCGGAAAGCTGGCGGATCAGGTGCGGGTACAGCTCACGGTGGTTCGGCACCCATTGCAACGACGCGTTGGCGAGGATCAGGTCCTGGGGTTCGGCAGCCTTCCAGGTGGCGATATCGGCTACCTCGCAACGCACCCGTGGCACGTTCAGGCGTGGTCGCTCGCGCGCCTTGTCGATCATGTCCTGGTCGCTGTCCAAGGCCAGCACCTGGGCGTCGCCATGCTGTTGCAGCAAGACCTCGGTGGAGTTGCCAGGGCCGCAACCAAGGTCAGTGGCATGGCGCACCGGCCGCGGTGGCACGGCCGCGAGCAGATCGCGCACGGCGCGGGTGCGTTCATTTTCGAAGAGCGAATATTGGGTGGCGGACCAGGCCATGGGCGACTCCTTCGGCAGTTGGAAGCGCTAGCATAGGCCTTTTGCCGAGCGTCCGGGGTATCGGCCTGACCGATCCGCTTCGCCTGAACGAAAACAGGAACCGACAGCCTATGCTGGAGGTCATCCGCATAACCTCCACACGTCGCTTGCCATGAATGCCTTCCCCTATCCGCGTCTTGCCCTGCCTCTGGCCATCCTTGCGTTGATCGGCGCCTCCTTCCTGCTCGCCTCGCCCTGGATGGGCCAGGGCTTCGAGCTGTCCGACCTGTCCACCGACAGCCAGAACCGCCTGACCCGGCAACTGGAGGACGGCAGCCTGTTGACCCTGGACAACGGGTCGGCCGTGGACCTGACGTTCGACCGCGCCCAGCGACGGATCGACCTGCTCAAGGGCCAACTGTTGCTGGAGGTGGCGCGGGGCGATACGCGCCCGCTGTTCATCGTCACCCCACACGGCAGCCTGCGGCCGCTGGACGCGAAACTGATCGTCGAACGGCTGCAGGACAGCAGCGAAGTCACCGTGCTGGAGGGGCGGGTCGAACTGGCGGGCAACGACCGCCAACGCTCGCTCAACCGCGGCCAGCAGTTGCGCTTCGATGGCATCACCCCCGGCACCCTGACCCAGGTCGATACCGGCGATACCCAGGCAGCCTGGTATCTGGAGCGCCTACCCGGCGATGGTCAGCCGTTGAACGAAACGCTCGAGCGCCTGGCCCGGCACCACCGTGGCCTGCTGCTGTTCGATGCCCCCTCGCTGGCCGACCTGAAGGTCGCCGACGACCTGGCCCTGGACGACACCGACCAGGCCCTGGATGACCTGCAGGCCGCCCTGCCGATCAAGGTCGCCCGTTACACCGATTGGCTGACGGTGGTGCGGCGCAAATGAAAACGCGGCCGGTCCCTGGAGGAGCCGGCCGCGTTTTCAGTACAACCCAGGTAGCGATCAGTGCCGCTTGGCGCTACGGATCTGATGCACCACACCCATGGCCACCACGATGGCCGCGGCGATACCGGTGGAAATCACTAGGATCTGGTAGTCAGGCATGAAGGCCATGGTCACCAGTGCGGCAACGATGAAGGCGATCACCAGGTAGGTCAGCCAGGGGAACAGCCACATCTTCAGGCGCACCTCACGGCCCTCGGCGATCAGCTTGCGGCGCATGCGCAGCTGCGAGAAGGCGATCACCAGGTACACCAGCAGGGCGATCATGCCGGTGGTGTTCATCAGGGTTTCCAGTACGTCCTTCGGGCGCAGGGTCTCGCTGAAGTTGATCAGCGCACAGACCACCGCCACGGCGCAGGAGCCGAGGATCGCGTATACCGGCACGCCGGTCCCGGTGCGGGTGATCTTGAAGAACGACGGTGCATCACCGCGCTGCGACAGCGAGAAGAGCATGCGCGAAGCGGTGTAGTGGCCGGAGATCAGGCAACTGCTCACCGAGGTCAACACCACGAAGTTCATCAGCAGCTCGGCATACGGCACACCCAGCAGTTCCAGGGTGCGACGGTAGGCGCCATAGCCGGAAACGCCCAGGTGCGGATCGTTCCACGGCACCAGGCAGACGATCAGGAAGATCGAGCCGACGTAGAACAGGCACACACGCCACACCACCGAGTTGGTGGCCTTGACGATCTGGGTAGCCGGGTCCTTCGCTTCCGAAGCCGCGATGGTCACGATCTCGGCACCGAGGAAGGCGAACATCACGCCGAGCAAGGCGCCGATCACCGTGGTGATGCCGTTGGGCATGAAGCCTTCGGCGGTCAGGTGGGTGATGCCGCGCACCTCACCGAACTGCCAGACGTTCATCACGGCGGCGGTACACACCACCAGAAAACAGACGATCGCCACCACCTTGATCAAGGCGAACCAGAACTCGAATTCGCCGTAGTGCTTGACGTTGAAGAAGTTCACGGTGATCAGCAACAAGGTGGTCGCCAGCACGAACACGTTGACGCTGACATCAGGGAAGAAGCCATGCAGGATCTTGCCCGCCACGTAGGCTTCCCAGGCCATGAGGATGACCCAGTACCACCAGTACAGCCAACCGATGGTGAAACCGGCCCAGCGCCCGATGGCGCGGTCGGCGTAGGTCGAGAACGAGCCGGTGTCCGGCGAGGAAGTCGCCATCTCGCCGAGCATGCGCATGATCAGCACCACCAGGATGCCGCCGGCGAGGTACGCCAAGACAGCCGCTGGGCCGGCGCTGTGGATCACGCTGCCGGAGCCGACGAACAAGGCGCCGCCAATGACCCCGGCGATCGACATCATCGTCAGGTGGCGCGACTTGAGCGAGGCACTGAGCTTGCTCTCGTGCCCGCCTTCCGCGGAAGTGGTGGATGTGGATGTTGCGTCCATCAGTTGTGTACCCCGTGCTTCTTTTTATCCAAGGAAAAACTGTGAAACCCCGATGGTTATCGGCCTCACCTGTACATCAGCGCTATTGCGGGCAGGAGGTGTGAAGAACACACGCAGACCATCCATGGCGGCCTGCTGACGCGCCCGAGGGTTGCCGCTCGGGCGAACTGAACGTGTTGCATCTGGCGATATCTGACACCTAATGTAAAAATGTCCGCCACATAGAGCCATGCACAGTGGCATGAAACTCGCACTGCACTGTACAGGCCGCCAATGCAATACACCCGCGACACCCTGCAGGCGCTTGGCGTTATGCACACCTGAAGGCACCCCATGCTGCGACTACATCCAGACTCCCCTACCCCGCTGGTCAACCAGATCATCGACGGATTGCGCGAGCTCATCGACAACCAGACCCTCAAGCCCGGCGCCAAGGTGCCGTCTATCCGCGCGTTTGCCTCGACCTACTCGGTGAGCACCTTCACCGTGGTCGAAGCCTACGACCGCCTGGTGGCCCAGGGGCTGCTGGTCAGTCGCGGCAACGCGGGTTTCTTCGTCAGCCGCTCGGCGGGCGAGTTGCTCGACACGCATACCCCGCAAGCTGACACAACCCGACTATCGTTCAACTCCGAGTGGTACCTGCAACAGATCTTCGAGACCCGCCAACTGCCGTTCAAACCCGGCTGCGGCTGGCTGCCCAACGACTGGATGTACGAAGATGGCTTGCGTCGCGGCATGCGCCAGGTGGCCGGCAGCCCGCTGGAGCTGTCTGGCTATGGTGATCCGATGGGCCTGCCTGAATTGCGCGCGCTGACCGCGCAGAACCTGCAGCAGGAGTTGTCGATCGTCGCCAGCCCTGCGCAACTGATGCTCACCCATGGCGCCAGCCAGGCGCTGGACCTGGCCGTGCGCACCCTGGTGCGACCGGGTGATGTGGTGCTGGTGGACGACCCAGGCTATCCCAACCTGATGAGCATCCTGCGCTTTCAGGGCGCGACCTTGGTGGGCGTCCCGCGCACACCGGTGGGCTACGACCTCGACCAGTTGGAGCGCTTGCTCGCCCACCATCGCCCGACGGTGTTCTTCACCCAGCCACACCTGCACAGCCCGACCTGTTCGCGTACGCCGCTCGCGCAGTTGCACCGCCTGCTGCAACTGGCGTCGCAGCATGGTTTGCGCCTGGTGGAGAACAACCTCTACGCCGACATGATCGCCGAGCCGCAGCCGTGCCTTGCAAGCCTCGATCATCTGCAGCAGGTGGTATACGTGGGCAGCTACTCCAAGAGCATCTCGCCCAACGTGCGGGTGGGCTACCTGGTGGCCGAAGCCGAGGTGATGCAGCAGCTGTTGCAGTTGAAGATGCGTTCAGGGCTGACCACCTCGCAGGTGATGGAGCGGGTGGTATACGCCGCAGTGATCGACGGACGCTGGCGCAAGCACCTCAAGCGCCTGCGCCAGCGCCTGGCAGAAGCGCATCAGGAAGTGGGTCGGCACCTGCATCGACTGGGCTTCGAGTTGTTCATCGAGTCGGATGAAGGCATGTACATCTGGACCCGCCACCCGGCCATTCCCGATAGTGCGGCGCTGCTCGACGATGCGCTGGAACAGGGGATCATGCTTGGGCCTGGGCAGTTGTTCATGGTCGATGCGCAGGCCACGGGGTGGATGCGGTTCAATGTGGCGTTCAGTACGGATCCCGGGATGTGGGAGTTGCTGGAGAAGGTGTTGGTGCGGCATGTCAGGCGAGGCTAATGAAAATCCCGACTCCTTACATCCAACCCCCGCAATAACCCACTGACATCCTCCAACCGCCGCGCGATCAGGTGTCTGACACCCTTTTCCTGCTCCAGCCGGCCACTGACCTTGAGCAATTGCGAGCCCACCAGGGCTCGCCGCTGTCGCTCGGCCAGATCCCGCCACACCACCACGTTGAGCATGCCGAACTCGTCTTCCAGGGTGACGAAGGTCACGCCGCTGGCCGTCTGCGGGCGCTGGCGACCCACGACGATGCCGGCCACGGCAACGCTGTCGCCATGGCTCAAGCCATCCAGCTCACGAGAGCTGCGGCAACCCAGCGCGCGCAGGCGTGAACGCAGCAGCGTCAAGGGATGCGGGCCAAGTGTGGTGCCCAGGGTCGCGTAGTCGGCGAACAGGTCTTCGGCGATGCTCGGCGCCGGCAAGCTCACTTCGCTTTCAGGCGCAGACTCGACCCCAGCGAACAACGGCAGTTGCGCCTGCACGGCAGCGACCTGCCAGCGTGCCTGATGGCGATCGCGAGCCAGGGCACGCAAGGCACCGGCATCGGCCAGGCGCGCGCGGGCGCGGCTGTCGAGGGACGCACGCAGGCACAGATCCTCGACATCCCGCCATGGCCGCTGTGCCCGCGCCTGCTCCAGGCGCCGGGCATCGTCCTCGCCGAAACCACGGACCTGCCGCAGCCCCAGGCGAATCGCCAGGGCATCACCGCCTTGCGGTTCCAGGGTGCAGTCCCAGACGCTGTGAACGACATCCACCGGTCGCACCTCGATGCCCTGTCGACGCGCCTCCTGCAAAAGCTGGTCGGGGCTGTAGAACCCCATCGGCCAACTGTTGATCAACGCGCAGGTGAAGATCGCCGGCTCGTGGCACTTGAGCCAACTGCTGGCGTAGCACAGCAAGGCGAAACTGGCGGCGTGGGACTCGGGAAAGCCATAGCTGCCGAACCCCTTGATCTGCTCGAAGATGCGTTCGGCAAAGGCCAGCTCGTAACCATTGCGCAACATGCCGTCGAGCAAGCGCAGCCGATGCGGCTCCAGCCCGCCATGACGCTTCCACGCCGCCATGCTGCGGCGCAACTGGTCGGCTTCGCCTGGGGTGTAGTCGGCCGCGACCATCGCCAGTTCCATTACCTGCTCCTGGAACAACGGCACACCGAGGGTCCGCTCGAAAACCGCCTCGAGTTTTTTCGAAGGATAGGTGACCGGCTCTTGCTTCAGACGCCGCCGCAGATAGGGATGCACCATGTCCCCCTGGATCGGCCCGGGCCGCACGATTGCCACCTCGATGACCAGGTCGTAGAAGGTGCGCGGCTGCAGGCGCGGCAGCATGGCCATCTGTGCCCGCGACTCGATCTGGAACACCCCCATGGTCTCGGCGCGGCTGATCATCGCGTAGGTGGCGGGGTCTTCCTGGGGGATGCTGGCCAGGGTCAGCTCGCGGCCACGGTGCAGCCGGAGCAGGTCGAAACAACGGCGCAGGGCGCTGAGCATGCCCAGGGCGAGCACATCGACCTTGAGCAGACCCACCATGTCCAGGTCGTCCTTGTCCCACTGGATCACCGTGCGCTCGGGCATGGCGGCGTTCTCCACCGGCACCAGCTGGTCCAGTGGCTGCTCGCAGATCACGAAACCGCCAGGGTGTTGCGACAGGTGTCGAGGGAAACCGATCAGCTCACCCGCCAGCACCAGGATACGCCGCAACGATGGGCTCTGCGCCTCGAAACCAGCCTCGGCCAGGCGCTGCGCATCGGGAATGCGATCGCTCCAGCGCCCGCAGCATTTGGCCAGGGCATCCACCTGGTCGCTCGGCAGACCCAGCACCCGAGCCACGTCACGCACGGCGCCAGCAGCGTGATAGGTGCTGACCACCGCGGTAAGCGCCGCGCGGTGCCGGCCATAGCGCCTGAACACATACTGGATCACCTCTTCGCGGCGGTCGTGTTCGAAGTCCACGTCGATGTCGGGCGGTTCATTGCGCTCACGTGAGAGAAATCGCTCGAACAGCAGGCGGTGAGTCATCGGGTCGAGCTCGGTGATCCCCAGCACGAAACACACCACCGAATTGGCGGCAGAGCCCCGCCCCTGGCAGAGGATATTCTGCCGGCGGGCGAAATCGACGATGTCGTGGACGGTGAGAAAGTAGCTTTCGTAGCCCAGTTCCTCGATCAGCGTCAGTTCGCCCTCAAGCGTCTGGTACACCTCGGCGCTGGCACCCTGCGGCCAGCGTATCGACAGACGCTGCTCGCACAAGTAACGCAACCAGCTCGCCGGGCTGTGGCCTTCAGGGACCAGCTCACGGGGGTACTGGTACTTCAGCTCGCTCAGGTCGAAGCGGCAGCGCTCGGCAATGACCAGGGTTTCGCTCAGCAGGTCGCCGGGGTGCAGCTCGGCCAGTTGCTCGCGGCTACGCAGGTGGCGTTCGCCATTGGGGTAGAGGTAACGCCCGGCCTCGGCCACCGTGCAGTGCTGGCGGATCGCGGTCATGCAGTCCTGCAAGGCGCGACGACCACGTACATGCATGTGCACGTCGCCACAGGCCACGGCACGAATCGCCAGTTGCCCGGCCAGGGCACGCAAACGCTGCAAGCGCGCTGCGTCGTCGCTGCCACGGTGCTGGTGCACTGCCAGCCACAGCCGTTCGGGGAACAGTGCCTGCAACCAGCGGCCGGGTTCGGGGTCGCCAGGGTCGTCAGCGATCCACAGCGCCAGCAAGCCTGAGCAATGCGCCTGCAGGTCTTCGGCCAGCAATCGATACTCGCCCTTCTCTGCCCGACGCCGCGCGCGGGTAATGAGCGCGCAGAGGCTCTGGTAGCCGGTCAGGTTCTCCACCAGCAGCACCAGGCGCGGCCCATCCTGCACCTGCACTTCGCTGCCGACGATCAGTCGTACGCCATGCTCGCGGGCCGCCTGCCAGGCGCGGACAATCCCGGCCAGGGTACATTCGTCGGTGATTGCCAGGGCCTGATAGCCCTGCTCTTGGGCACGACGAAACAGCTCGTCGGCGCTGGAGGCGCCGCGCTGAAAACTGAAATTCGACAGGCAATGCAGCTCGGCGTACTCAGGCAGGCTCATGCGAACCAGCCCTGCAGCCACAAGGGGCCGGGTTGGGCGAGGTCGCGGTAGGCCCAACCGCGCAACCCTTCGCGGGTTTCGATGCGGTAGTAGTCACGGCGCACATCTCCGCCATCCCACCAGCCCGATTCGATGCGCTCGGCTTGGCCAAGCCATTGCAGGCCACCCTCGGGCAAGGCCAGGGCCTGGGGCAGCAACCAGCCAGGACGGCTGCCGGGCGCGACTGCCAGGCTGCCCGCAGCGCCCTGCTCGCTGGCTTGCCAGGCGTGCTCGGGGCGATGATCGGCTTCTGCGCGCAGGCCTTTGACCGCCTCGTCGCCCAACCGGGCACGCAAGCGCTCGCGCAACTGCTCCCAGGGCTGGGCTTGCTGCGAACGCGGATCGAACAGCGCGCGATGCTGTGGCACGAACGCTGGCAGGTCGGCGGCCAGCAGGCGCACGTTGCGCACCGGCGCCGAAATCCGCAGCGGCTCCAGCCGGCCACGGGCCAGTTCGAAGAGCATCGCCGCTTCGCGCTCGGCCGCCAGCAAGCCAACCTTCAGCACGGTATCCGGCCCTTCTACATGCTCCAGATGTAGCTCGAAGCGCTGCACGCCGCAGTCGCGCCCAGCAAGAAAAGCGGCCAGGTCATTGATCAGCCGGCGCAGGGGAAACAGTAATGCCTGGTGCGATTCCACATCGAAATTCAGCTCCAGCCTGGACTCGAACCGGTCTGGCGGCTGATAGAAATCCAGCCCCAGCGCACGCTGGCCGAAAAGTTGGTCCAGGTGCAACTGCACAGGCGCGGCAAAACGCTTGGCCAGGGCATCACGCGGCAAGGCCATGACCTCGCCCAGCCGGCGCAACCCCATGCGCGAGAGGGCCTGGGCGGCATCGGCAGGCAAGCCGACCCGATCCAGAGGCATGTTCGCCAATGCTGCGCGCGTCTGCTCGGCGCAGGTCAGCGCCAGGCCATCGTGCCCGTTGACCAGCATGCGCGCCGCCACCGGATTGCTCGCCAGCACAATGCGATGACGCAGGCCGAGTTCCTGCAGTTCTGTACGCAGACGCGCCTCGAAACTCGTCCACGGACCGAACAGTTGCAGGCTCGACCCCACCTCCAGCAACAACGCACGCGGATAGTGCAGGCTGACCTGAGCGCTGAACCGGTAGGCCCAGGCCGCCAACAGTTGCTGTACTTCGTCGATGCGCGCCGGATCGGCTTCGACACAGGTGAAGCCGTCAGCCAGGGCGCGGGCGGCAGTCAGCGTCTGGCCGGCGCGCAGCCCCAGGTCGGCGGCCGCCGCATTGACCGCCTGCAACACCCGTCGTTGCGCTGGGCCGCCAAGCAGTACCAGCGGCGAATCGGCGTCGTCACGCCCGCGCTGAACGGTGTCCAGCGCCAGCTGCGGCAGCAGGATGCAGGCCCAGAGCATGGCGCATCAGCCTCGTCCGGGAGCGGCGATGGGCGTGGCCGGCACCAGGCCGCCACGGCACTTGAGCACTCGCCACTGCGCCGGACGCGTATCGATGGCGATACGCAAAGCCGCAGGCGACGGATTGTGCGCCGCCTGCTGTGGTCGGCAGGCGAAGGCCAGCGCCTCACCAGTTTCAGCGGCAACCTGCAGGCGGCGCAATGAGCGGTCGTCGGCGCGCTCCGGCCAGCACAGTACCGCCGCACAACTGCCAGAGCGCAGGCACTGCTCGGCAGCCCACAGGGCATGGTCTGGCTCGGCCGCGACCTGCGCCAGCCAGCGCAGATCGACGCCTGCCGCCTGCCAGGCCGGCGCGTAGGGAATGAACGGCGGCGCTACCAGCACCACCCGCCCACCCTCGCCGCTCAGCCGGGCGAGGGTCGGCCAGAGCAACTGCAGTTCACCGCAACCGGGGCTGGCCAGCAGCAACTCGCTGAGCGCCGCCGATGGCCAGCCCCCTTCAGGCAGGCGCTCGTCCAGCGCGGCATGACCGGTGGGCTGCAAGCCGAGCGGGCGTGCCTGGACCTGCCGCCCACGCCAGATTCGGCGCTGGTCGAGCAGCCCATCGAGATCGACTACCGCGCCCATCAGTCACGCCTCAGCAGGCCGCAGAACACACCTTCGATGCAGAAGTCGTGCTCGGGGCCCACGTCGATGGGGGCATAGGCCGGGTTGCGTGGCAGCAGCCGATAGCCACCCGCCACCCGTTGCAGGCGCTTGATGGTGACCTCGCCATCGAGCCGCGCAACGACGATCTGCCCGTCGCGGGCATCGCCCTGCTGGAGAATGCCAACCAGATCGCCGTCGAGGATACCGTCGCCGATCATCGAATCGCCCCGCACCTTGAGCAGGTAGTCGGGCGTGCGACGGAACAGGCTGGGGTCGATCAGCAATTGTTCGTGGATGCCCAGGTCCGGACCGATCGGCGCACCGGCGGCGACCCGGCCAAGCACCGGAATCTCGAGGATTTCCGGTCGGCGCAGCGGTTCGGCCAGGCGAATGCCCCGCGCCTGGTTAGGCGTGACCTCGATGTAACCACCCTCATGCAGGGCAGTGATGTGCTTGCGCGCCACGCTGCGCGAGGCGAAACCGAAGCGCTCGGCGATATCGGCCAGGCTCGGCGGCTGGCCGTGGTCGGCGATGCGCTCGCGGATGAATTCGAGAATGGCGCGGCGTTTGGGGGATAATTTGTCCATGGAGCACATTTGTACTCTTTTCCGAAAACACTGAACAGCCCCCTTCGTCGCCGAGTTTGGCTATGATGGCTGCTGAATTGTTTCTTCACTGCCAGGATGCCCGATGCTGACCGCCCTGCTGTTCGACCTCGATGGGACCCTCACCGACACCGACACCCTGCACCTGCAGGCGTTTCGCAAGCTGCTGCACGATTACGACGGCCGCGAACTGACCCAGGAGCAATTCAACGCCCAGGTCAGCGGCCGCTCCAATGGCCTGCTGTTCAAGGAGCTGTTCCCCCAGGCCGATGCCGCCGAGTGCAAGGACCTGGCCGACCGCAAGGAGGCGCTGTTCCGCGAAATGTCGCCCACGCTCGAGCCGATGCCGGGCCTGCTGCGCCTGCTGGAGCACGCCGAGCGCCATGGCATCGGCATGTGCGTGGTGACCAATGCCCCGCGGCTGAACGCCGAGCACATGCTGGGGGCCATGGGCCTGGGCGAGCGCTTCGAGCATGTGCTGGTGGCCGACGAACTGGCCCGGCCCAAGCCCGACCCACTGCCCTACCTCACCGGCCTCCAGCGCCTGGAAGCCAAGGCCGCGCAGGCACTGGCCTTCGAAGACTCGCTGCCCGGCGTGAAGGCGGCGGTCGACGCCGGGATCTTCACCGTGGCCCTGGCCACCACCCAGCCGGCCGAGCGCCTGCTGCAGGCCGGCGCGCAACTGGTGATCGAGGATTACAACGACCCACGGCTGTGGGCGTTGATCGAACAGATGCAGGCTTGACTCTCGCCTCGGTAGGCGCGGCGGTTCGCCGCTGCGACGTGTTCCGCGCCTACCGAAGGGTGGGTCAAGCCCGCCGCGCAACCCTCAGGAAGATCACCAGCGCCAGCCCCGGCAATACCGCGCCCACCAGCGCCACGCCATTCCAGCCATAACCCGCATACAAGGCACTGGCCACTGCCGAACCCAGAGCACCGCCGATGAAGATGCTGGTCATGTACACGGCATTGAGCCGCCCGCGGCTGGCTGGGTCCAGGGCGTACACCTCACGCTGGCCGATCACCATGTTCATCTGCACGGCGAAGTCCAGCAGCACCCCGGTCAACCCCAGGCCGATCACGCTGTAGCCCGGCGCGCTGAGCCCGAACAGCAGCGACAACGGCGCCAGCACCAGGGCCAGCAACGACGCCTGGCGCGCATGCCCGGCATCGGCAAGGCGCCCGGCAATCGGGGCCGCAATGGCGCCCACCGCGCCCACCAATGCGAACAACGCGATCTGGCTCTGCGACAGGCCATGCTCGGTCGCCAGCGCCAGCGGCACGGCGGTCCAGTACAGGCTGAACGTCGCGAACATCAAGCCTTGATACAGCGAGCGCTGGCGCAGCAACGGGTAGCGCCGCAGCAGCCCGCCCAGCGAGGCCATCAACTCGACGTAGCTGGCCTTGTGCTCCGGCACACGCCGCGGCAGGGTCACGGCCAGCAGCACGACGATTGCCGCCATCAGCACCGCCGCCCCCAGGAACACGGCACGCCAGCCGAAGTGATCGGCCACCAGGCTCGACAAGGGCCGCGCCAGCAGGATGCCCAACAACAGGCCACCCATGATGTTGCCCACCACCCGGCCACGCTGTTGCTCCGGCGACAGATGCGCAGCCAGTGGGATCAGCATCTGCACCGCCACCGAACTGAAGCCGATCAGCAAGGCATAACCGAGAAACAGCTCACCTTGGCCGTGCCCGCTGCTGCCCGCCAGGAGCAGGCTGGCGCAGGACAGCACAGCCGTGGCGATCATCAGCCGACGGTTCTCCACCAGGTCGGCCAACGGCACCAGCAACAGCAGCCCCAGGGCGTAGCCCAGCTGGGTGAGCGAGACGATCAGGCTGGCACGCTCGGTGGACAGCCCAAGGTCCGGCGCGATCAGGCCGACGATGGGTTGGGCGTAATAGATGTTGGCAACGATGGCACCACAGCAGAACGCCAGCAGCGTCACCAGGCCTCGGCTCAGTGACGTGCCGGATGTAGAGGATGTCGCTAAAGAAGCACTCATTTCAGATTATTCACACATGGCAAGACATGCCACGCACCTTAGCGGCCAGGGCCTGCAGAGGGAATCGGAACGCAACGCAAAGCGGCGTTGCGCCAGGCGCAAAGCCACCACGTTCAGGGCCTGAGCAACGACTCGCAGAACTCGATGAACGCCGTTACCCGCCGCGACCAGCGATGGTTGGGCAGGTACAGGGCGTTGATATTGCAACTGGCAGCGATCGGATTGGCCTGCCAGCCCGGGAACAACCGCACCAGACGCCCGGCAGCGACATCGTCGCGCACCAGCCAGTCTGCCAGCAGGCTGACGCCACTGCCCGCCACCGCCGCCTCGCGCAGCAAGTCGGAGTTGGCGCAGCGCAAGGGCCCGGCCACATCCACCTCGATCAGCTCGTCTCCTTGGCGCAGTTGCCAAGGTCGCCCCAGGCCGCTATAGCGAAAGCGCAAACAGGCATGCTCGCTCAACTGCGCGGGGTGTTCGAGCGCAGCATGGCTGGCCAGGTAATCCGGGCTGGCCACCAGCCAGCGTTCAAAAGTGCCCAGGGTGCGACTGACCAGCTCGTCGCTCGGCGCCGGATCACCCAGGCGAATGGACAGGTCGTAGCGCCCGTCGAGCAAATCGTCGAAGCGGTCGCTCAGGTCGATATCCAGCTCCAGCGAGGGGTAGCGGGCCATGAAGCGGCCCAGGTGCGGCGCAATCATCCGCCGCCCGAACTCCACCGGCAGGCACAGGCGTAGCACGCCCACCGGTTCCTGCCCGCGATCGGCGACGCTGGCATCGGCCTCGGCCAAGGCCGCGACGATAGCGCGGGCGCGCTGGTAGTAGCCGACACCCGCCTCGGTCAGGCTGACCTGCCGGGTCGAGCGGTTGAGCAGGCTGGTACCCAGCTCGCTTTCCAACGCATCGACCAGGCGTGTCACCGACGAGGTCGCGACCCCGAGCCGTCGACCGGCAGCGGAAAAGCCCTGGGCTTCAACAGTCGCCATGAACATCTTGATGGCCAGCAGCTTGTCCATTGGCGTGATTCCTTGCGCAGTGCCGTGACATAGTTCCGTAAAGTAGTTCCGCAAAGTAGCTCCGTGACAACGTAGCTCCGTGCGGAAAATCCCGGAACCTTCCTACAATCACCGTCCGGAATCAAGAAAGGCAAACGTCCATGCCCGATAACCTGTTCAGCCCCCTGCCCCCGCTCGATCCTGCGGCCGCCGAGCAATTCGACGAACTGCTGCGCCGCCCAGGGCTGCGCATCGAGCGCATCGTCTCCAGCGGCCAATGCAGCCCGCCCGATTTCTGGTACGACCAGGCCGAAGGCGAGTGGGTGGTGGTTCTCACCGGCAGCGCCGGGTTACGCCTGGAGCACGAAAGCGAAACGCGGGTACTGAAGGCAGGCGACCACCTGGATATCCCGCCGCATTGCCGACACCGCGTGGAGTGGACGCAGGCCGATGCGACGACGGTCTGGCTGGCAGTGTTCTACACAGCCCCTACGCGCTAGAGCTGCTTGAGCGCGATGTCTCCTGCCCCACCCTTGCCATCACGCCGCTCGCTCATCCAGTCATTGACCTTCTGCCCGAACTCGGCCGGCGCCTTGCGCCCGAAGCGCCGCGCCAGGTCGAGGATGGTCTGCTGGGCCAGTGCCTCTTCCATACGTTTCTGCGCGCTGAGCATCACCGCATGGATGGCACAGGTGCCCTCGGTGGCCCAGCCGGGCGCTGCACCGTCGAACAGCGAGCAGCGCTCGCGGATCTCGCGGCAATCGAAGATCTTCTTCGGCCCATCGATGGCGTTGACGATATCCAGCACGGTGATTTCGTCCGAAGGCCGGGCCAGGCGAAAACCGCCACGCACGCCTTCAGTGGCCGCCACCAGCCCGGCACGCGCCAGCTTGGTGAAGACCTTGGCCAGGTATTCCTGCGGCACCCCTTGCAGTTCGGCGAGATCGCGCACGCTGGACTCGCGGCTATCGCCGCGCTCGTCGATGAGAAACAGCAGGCAGTGAATGCCGTACTCGACGCCCGCGCTGTATAACGACATATCAATCTCCGACCAAATTTGTCGCAAACAGTACGCCCTTCTCCAGGAACTGGCAAAGCCATCGGCCACCATCGGTCGCCTGCCTATTTTTCTCAATCGCCCAGAACACCTGACTTATCGCTGCTTCACCCGCAAAGCGAGGGCCGCCTGCGACTGCCCGCTAAAAAAAAGCTTGTCGTTTTAAACTACGACCAATAGAGTCGTAGTTATTCGGCAAGCGCAGCAACGCACGCCGAACCTCGACCCAAACCCCTTCGACCCTCTCGCGGAGCCTGTCCATGAACCCACACATCCTGATCATCGGTGCCGGTTTTGCCGGCGTCTGGAGCGCCCTGAGCGCCGCCCGCCTGCTCGACCTCGCCAAGCGTGGCGACATCCACATCAGCGTGCTCGCGCCGCAGGCCGAACTGCGCATCCGCCCGCGCTTCTACGAAGCCGATGTGCACACGATGAAAGCGCCGCTTGGCGAGCTGTTCGAGGCTGTAGGGGTGAATTTCATCCAGGGCCATGCCCAATCCATCGATGCCGACGCACGCTCGGTCACCTATATCGACGCCAATGGCCAGACCCGCCAACTGGGTTACGAACGCCTGGTACTGGCCGCCGGCAGCCAGGTTGCCCGCCCTGCCGTACCGGGTCTGGACCAGCACAGCTTCGATGTCGACCAGATGGAGTCGGCGGTCAAGCTGGAGCAACACCTGACCGACCTCGCCAGCCTGCCGGCCTCCCCGGCCCGCAACACCGTGGTGGTGTGCGGCGGCGGTTTCACCGGCATCGAGACCGCCACCGAAATGCCTGCCCGCTTGCGCGCAGTACTCGGCGAGCAGGCCAATATCCGCGTGATCGTGATTGATCGCGGCGCACAGGTCGGTGCAGCCCTGGGTGCCGGCATCACCCCAGCCATCGTTGCCGCCTCACAGCACGCCGGCGTGCAATGGCTCACCAATGCTTCGGTGATCGCGGTGGATGCCGGTGGCGTGACCCTGGACAACGGCGAGTACATCGCCAGCAAGACGGTGATCTGGACCGCAGGCGTCAAGGCCAGCCCGCTGACCGCGCAGATCGCCGGCGAACGTGATGCCCAGGGTCGCCTGCGCGTCGACGAGCACCTCAAGGTCATCGGCCAGCAGCATATCTACGCCACCGGCGACGTGGCCTGGGCCGCAGTCGATGACCTGGGCAACCACGCGCTGATGACCTGCCAGCACGCCATCCCCATGGGCCGTCACTCGGGCAACAATGCCATGGCCGACCTGCTCGGCGAGGCGCCGGTGGTGTATCGCCAGCCCAAGTACGTCACCTGCCTCGATCTGGGCGACTGGGGCGCGGCCTTCAGCGAAGGTTGGGAACGTGAACTGAAGCTGCAGGGCGATGAAGGCAAGCAGCTCAAGCGCCAGATCAACTCGGTGTGGATCTACCCGCCAGAGGCTGATCGCAGCAAGGCCCTGGCCGCTGCCGATCCAATGATCGCCATCGTTTAAGCGAATAAACCTGACAGATCCGTCAAAAAATGACGGATCTGTTTGTACGTGTAGTTACATTGAATGACTGGTCAATAATAGTGGCACCGTGGCATTATTGACGTCAAAAAACCTACTAAAGTTAAGGATATTGTACTTTCCCGCAGCGCACCGAGACGCCTGGCCCCTTTCGCCGGTTCCGGCACCACGACCCAGCGCTTGAAGCCTGCACGCCACATTCAAGGAGTAGCTCCATGCACTTAAGGAATATGAAGATTGGTATCCGGGCAGCCAGCGTATTTACGCTGCTGGGCGTCCTGGTGCTGGTCATGGGTCTGATATCGCTGTACGAAACCCGGCGCATGGATAGCGCCACCGATGAAATCCGCGTCACCTGGATGCCGGCGATCATCGCCCTGAACGACGTCAGCACCTACCTCGGCCGCGCCCGCGCCATGACCCTGCGCAGCGTGATCGAGGAAGATCCCGCCGTCCGCCAGACCACCCTCGGCCGCATCGGCGAGATCAATACTTCGCTCGAAGCAGGCATCAAAACCTACGAATCGACCATCATCGAAAAGGACGACCGCGCCCTGTTCGATAACTTCATCTCTCTCACCCAGCGCTACCACGGTTTGCAGAAGTCGATCCGCGATGCCGCGGCCAATGGCGACATTGCCGAGGCCAGGCGCCTGGTCAACGGCCCGCTGGCCGAGTACGCCGACTCGATGATGAAAGCGCTCGGCACCCTGATCCAGTACAACTCCGACGGTGCCGACAAAGCCTCGCAGCGCAGCAGTGACGCCTATGAAGAAGCCTTTACACTGATCGTGCTGTCGCTGGTGGTGATCATCCTCGCGCTGGTGGCCATCGCCGTGCTGCTGACCCGCAGCATCGTCGTACCGCTGGCCGCAGCCGTGAGCGTTGCCGAGCGCGTGGCCACCGGCGACCTGACCCAGGAAATCCGCATCGTCGGTCGTGACGAGCCGGCGCTGCTGCTGCGGGCCTTGAGCCGCATGCAGGAAAGCCTGCGCGACACCATCCGCAAGATCGCGGCCTCGTCCGACCAGTTGGCCTCGGCGTCCGAAGAGCTGCACACCGTCACCGAAGACACCAGCCGCGGCCTGCACCAGCAGAGCGCGGAGATCGACCAGGCCGCCACTGCGGTCAACCAGATGACCGCTGCGGTGGAGGAAGTGGCCAACAACGCGGTCAGCACCGCCGACGCCTCCAGGGGCGCCGACCAGACCACCCGCGATGGCCGCGACCAGGTCAACCAGGCGCTGAGCTCGATCCAGCAACTGGTCGAGGACGTCACCGGCACCTCCAGCGAGATCGAACAACTGGCCACCAGCGCCAACGAAATCAGCCGAGTGCTCGATGTGATCGGCTCGATCGCCGGGCAAACCAACCTGCTGGCGCTCAACGCCGCCATCGAAGCGGCGCGGGCCGGTGAAGCCGGACGTGGCTTTGCCGTGGTCGCCGATGAAGTGCGGGCGCTGGCCCATCGGACCCAGCAGTCCACGGCCGAGATCGAGCAGATGATCGGGGGTATCCAGACCGGCACCGAGCGCGCCGTGGGTTCGATGCACAGCAGCCAGGGCCGTGCCAGCGGCACCCTGGAGATCGCCGAGGCCGCAGGTCAGGCACTGGAGCTGATTGCCGAGGCGATCGCCGCGATCAACCAGCGCAACCTGGTGATCGCCAGCGCGTCCGAAGAGCAGGCCCAGGTGGCGCGTGAGGTAGACCGCAACCTGGTGAACATCCGTGACCTGGCGATGCAGACCTCTGCGGGAGCCAACCAGACCAGCGCCGCGGCGCAGGATCTCTCGCGCCTGGCGGTGGAATTGAACGGGATGGTGGCGCAGTTCAAGGTGTGAACTGAAACACCGAGGGCCGCTTTGCGGCCCTCTTGCACATCAACTAGTCGCTCACACCTAGCGCACGCCCCGCCTTCAGCGCCTTGCCGCGAGTGGCCAGGCAATAATAGAGCGGCACCGTCACCAGCAACCCGAACAGCCACGACAGGTCGGCGCCTTCGACGATGTTCGAATACGGCCCCACATACAGCGCCGTATTGGCGAACGGCAGTTGCACCAGGATCCCGCATACATAGGCAACGATGGCGTGGTGGTTGAAGCGACCGTAGATGCCGCCATCGGCGCGGAAGAACGAGGCGATGTCGTATTCGCCCTTCTTGATCAGGTAGAAGTCGACCAGGTTGATCGACGCCCAGGGCACCAGCACCAGCAGCAGTGCCAGGATCAGGCCGATGAACTGGCCGATGAACCCCGCCGAGGCATTCAGCGCCACCAGCCCGCACCCGAACAGGATCACCGACGCCAGCACTACCCGCACCCGCACGCTCGGCGTCCAGTGGGCGACGAACGTCTGGATCGCGGTAACGATCGACAGCACCGCGCCATACAGATTCAGCGCGTTGTGGCTGATGATGTTGAGCAGGAACAGCACCATCAGGATCGGTCCCAACCAGCCGGTGGCCTGCTTGACCGCATCCATCGCATCGGTGCCTTCCGGCACGCACAACACCGCCACCGCCCCGAAGCTGAAGCACAGGATGGTGCCCAGGGTCGCGCCGAAATAAGTCGCCCAGAACGGCTTGGCGATACCGATCTCGCGCGGCAGGTAGCGCGAATAATCCGAGGTGTAGGGCGAGAAGCTGATCTGCCAGATGGTGCCCAGCGACACCGTGGCGATGAAGCCCGACAGGTTGAAGGCCCCGCGACTGAAGAAGTCGGCTGGCAGCTCCTGGGCGAACATCATGATGAAGCCGGCCAGCAGCGCCGAGCCCATCACCCAGGTACCGATGCGGTTCAGGCTATGGATGAAGCGATAGCCGATCACGCCAATGGCCGTGGCGCTCAGGGCACCGATGACGATGGCCGTGGGCATCGGCACGCTCGGAGCGATGCCGTGGATCGACTTGCCCGCCAGGACGATGTTGGAAATGAAGAAGCCGACATAGATCAGCGCGGTGAAGAACACGATCAGCAATGCGCCGTAGCGCCCGAACTGGCCGCGGCTCTGCACCATCTGCGGAATGCCCAGCTGCGGTCCCTGCGCAGAGGCCAGGGCGATGACGATCCCGCCCAGCAGATGCCCCATCACGATGGCGACCAGGCCCCACAGCAGGTTCAGGTGGAACACCTGGACCACCATCGCGCCGGTGACGATCGGCAGTGGCGCGATATTGGTACTGAACCAGAGGGTGAAGAGGTCGCGCGCCTTCCCGTGGCGCTCGGAGGGGGGAACATGATCGACCGTGTGATTCTCGACAAACTGGTGTTGCGACGACGGTTGGGACATAGGATTTCAGCTCGAAAGGATCATTTTTATCTTTGTATGGAAACCGCTCGGGGCGGCCTCTCAGCTGAAGACCATATTATGGTATTCCAAACTTTTGACAACACTGCGCTGTGCTTTTTCAGCGCATCTGATCTGCCGTGTGCGCCACTATGGCGCAGGGCTCTAGTAATCAAGACCAATGAATACGGGGCTTTTACCGTTCATCGTGTGTTCCGGTGCGCGGAAAATTCTGCTTGCAATATAGGTATTACGGTATACCATCAGACACATCAACGATAAAAAACGCGGACCACCGCACGCCCCTTAGAGGTACACGCCATGATCGACGCAACCGTCTACAAGCACGTCCTGGGCTCCTTCCCGTCCGGCGTCACGGTCATCACCACCCTGGACGACGACGGCTCGGTCGTCGGCCTCACTGCCAGCGCCTTTTCTTCCCTGTCCATGGACCCGCCGCTGGTGCTGTTCTGCCCCAACTACAGCTCCGACTCCTATCCTGTACTGATCAAGCAAAAGCGCTTCGCCATCCACTTGCTGTCCGGCGAGCAGCAGGCCGAAGCCTATGCATTCGCCAAAAAGGGCAAGGACAAGGCCAGCGGTATCGAGTGGACTCTGAGCGAGCTGGGCAACCCGCTGCTGGCCGGTGCCACCGCGATCATCGAGTGCGAGCTGTGGCGCGAGTACGAAGGTGGCGATCACGCCATCATGGTCGGCAAGGTACACAACCTGATCGTGCCTGAGGACGCCCCACGACCGATGGTCTACTGCCGCGGCAAAATGGCCAGCCTGCCCGCCTTCGCCTGATACCTGCAGTTCGACGCAAGACTCTGTGGGAGCGGGCTCGTCCCGTGATCACCGGCCCTGCCGATGTCATTCAGGACGCGGCTTGTTTCCCTGTGCCGCGCCGTCCCCACATCGACCACAACAAGCTCCGAGGAAAGCCCCATGAAGTTTTCGCTGTTCGTACACATGGAACGTTGGGATGACCAGGTCAGCCACCGCCAGCTGTTCGAAGACCTGACCGAACTGACCCTGATGGCCGAGCACGGCGGTTTCAGCACCGTATGGATCGGCGAACACCACGCCATGGAATACACCATCTCGCCTAGCCCCATGCCGCTGCTGGCCTACCTGGCTGCCCGTACCGAGACCATCCGCCTGGGCGCCGGCACTATCATCGCGCCGTTCTGGAATCCGATCCGCGTAGCTGGCGAATGCGCCCTGCTCGATGTGATCAGCAACGGCCGCATGGAAGTGGGCCTGGCCCGCGGCGCCTACCAGTTCGAGTTCGACCGCATGGCCGGTGGCATGCCCGCCACCGACGGCGGCAAGGCCCTGCGCGAGATGGTCCCGGCGGTCCGCGCCCTGTGGCAGGGCGACTACGCCCACGAAGGCGAGGTGTACAACTTCCCCACCTCCACCAGCGTACCCAAGCCTGTGCAGCACGGTATGCCACCGATGTGGATCGCCGCCCGCGACCCGGACTCGCACAACTTTGCGGTCAAGCATGGCTGCAATGTCATGGTCACCCCACTGATGAAGGGTGACGAAGAGGTGCTGGACCTGAAGAACAAGTTCCAGGCCGCGTTGGACAACAACCCTGAAGTGCCGCGCCCGCAACTGATGGTGTTGCGCCACACCCACGTGCACAGCCCGGCCGAGCCCGATGGCTGGAAGATCGGCGCCCAGGCGATCTCGCGCTTCTATCGCACCTTCGATGCCTGGTTCGGCAACAAGACCACCCCGGTCAATGGCTTCCTGGAGCCCAGCCCCGAGTCCAAGTTCGCCGAGGTACCGGCCTTCGCGCTGGAAAACATCCGCAAGAACACCATGATCGGCACCCCCGAAGAAATCATTGCGCGCATCAAGTACTACCAGGAACTTGGCGTCGACGAATTCAGCTTCTGGTGTGACAACAGCCTGCCGCACGCAGAAAAACGCAAATCGCTGGAACTGTTCATCAAGGAAGTGGTGCCAGCGTTTGCCTGATCGGTAGCCCGCTGCACCTGCCCGCTTTCATGACCTGTGAGAGCGGGCATTTTTTTGGCTGCAGTTTGCCTGCGCCTACCCACCAGAAAATCAATACAGACACCCGAGAAAACCCCGGTACAGCGCACCTTTCGTCCCCCCGCAGGAGAAATTTCCCGTCCCCTCTTGCACATCAAATATTATGGTATACCATCAGACAACAAGAACTGATAACCCTCACCAGGAGCCCTCCATGAGTTTCGAAATCCGCAAGATCGTCACCTACTCCGAAGAAACCCGCATCGAAGGCGGCAAGGCCACCGACAAACCAGTGACCATGGTCGGCCTGGCCGTGGTGATCAAGAACCCATGGGCTGGCCGTGGTTTTGTCGAAGATCTCAAGCCGGAAATCCGCGCCAACTGCTCCGAACTGGGTGCGCTGATGGTCGAGCGCCTGACCGCCGCCATCGGCGGTGCCGACAAGATCGAGGCATACGGCAAGGCAGCGGTGGTCGGTGCCGAGGGTGAGATCGAGCACGCGTCGGCGGTGATCCACACCCTGCGCTTTGGCAACCACTACCGTGAAGCGGTCCAGGCCAAGAGCTACCTGAGCTTCACCAACAAGCGCGGCGGCCCGGGCACCTCGATCCAGATCCCGATGATGCAGAAGGACGACGAAGGCCTGCGCTCGCACTACATCACCCTGGAAATGCAGATCGAAGACGCCCCGCGCGCCGACGAGATCGTCGTGGTCCTGGGCGCCTCCGACGGCGGCCGCCTGCACCCGCGTATCGGCAACCGCTACATCGACCTGGAAGAACTGGCTGCCGAGAAAGCCAACGCTCAATAACAATAAGCAGACGGGCCGGAGCCAAGCGTCACGGCACCGGCCTTTCAAGGAGCGCCATCCATGATTCAGCCTGTCGCTGAACGTACACCTGCCGGGACCAGCTACCTGAGCCTCGGCCAGGGCCAACCCGTGGTGCTGATCCACGGCGTGGGCCTGAACAAGGAAATGTGGGGTGGCCAGTTCGTCGGCCTGTCCACCGACTACCGGGTCATCGCCTACGACATGCTCGGCCATGGCCAGAGCGCGCTGCCCGCGCCGGACACCGACCTGCAAGGCTACGCCACCCAGCTCGCCGAACTGCTCGACCACCTGCAGATCCCCCAGGCCACCGTCATCGGCTTCTCCATGGGCGGCCTGGTCGCCCGCGCCTTCGCCCTGCACTACCCGCAGCGGCTGTCGGCCCTGGTCGTGCTCAACAGCGTGTTCAACCGCAGCCCCGAGCAGAGCGCCGGTGTCATCGCCCGCGCCGCGCAGGCTGCCGAGCTTGGCCCGGACGCCAACGTCGACGCGGCGCTGGACCGCTGGTTCAGCCGCGAGTACAAAGCGGCCAACCCGGCCCAGGTCGCGGCCATCCGCCAGGTGCTGGCCAGCAACGACCCCCAGGGTTACCACACCACCTATTCGCTGTTCGCCACCCAGGACATGTACCGCGAAGCGGACTTGGGCAGCATCCAGGTGCCAACACTGATCGCCACCGGCGAGCTCGACTCCGGCTCCACCCCGGCCATGACCCGCCAGCTCGCCGCGCGCATTCCCGGCGCCCGCAGCGTGGTCCTGCCCGAACAACGGCATATGATGCCCGTTGAGGCTCCACGCGAAGTCAACCGCATGCTGCTGGACTTCCTGAGCCAAGCCCGCACCCTCACCGAATCCGCCAAGGGGATAGTTGCATGACCCTCGTTCGTTTCCAGATGTGCATCGACGGCCAATGGCGCGATGCCCAGAGCGGCAAGACCTTCGACAGCCTCGACCCGGCCACCGCCCAGGCCTGGGCGCAACTGCCCGATGCCGACGAGCAGGACGTCGAGCTGGCGGTACAGGCCGCCCAGCGCGCCTTCGACAGCAAGGCCTGGCGCGGGCTCACCGCCACCGCACGGGGCAAGCTGCTGCGCCGCCTGGGTGACCTGATCGCCGAGAACAAGGAGCACCTGGCCCAGCTCGAAAGCCGCGACAACGGCAAGCTGATCCGCGAGACCCGCGGCCAGGTCGGCTACCTGCCGGAATTCTTCCACTACACCGCAGGCCTTGCCGACAAGCTCGAAGGCGGCACCCTGCCGCTGGACAAGCCCGACCTGTTCGCCTACACCGTGCACGAGCCCATCGGTGTGGTGGCTGGCATCATTCCGTGGAACAGCCCGCTGTACCTGACCGCGATCAAGCTCGCCCCGGCCCTGGCCGCTGGCAACACCATCGTGCTCAAACCCTCGGAGCATGCGTCGGCCACTATCCTGGAGCTGGCCCGCCTGGCGCTGGAAGCCGGTTTCCCGGCCGGCGTGGTCAACGTCGTCACCGGTTACGGCCCAAGCACCGGCGCGGCGCTCACCCGTCATCCACTGGTGCGCAAGATCGCCTTCACCGGCGGCGCCGCCACTGCCCGCCATGTGGTGCGCAGCAGCGCCGAGAACTTCGCCAAGCTGTCGCTGGAGCTGGGCGGCAAGTCGCCGAACATCATCTTCGCCGACGCCGACCTGGACAGCGCCATCAACGGTGCGGTGGCCGGTATCTACGCCGCCTCCGGGCAAAGCTGCGTGGCCGGTTCGCGCCTGCTGGTGCAGGACGAGATCTTCGACGAATTCGTCGAGCGCCTGATCGAGCGGGCCAAGCGCATCCGCATCGGTAACCCGCAGGACGACGCCAGCGAAATGGGCCCGATGGCCACCGCCCAGCAACTGGCCGTGGTCGAAGGTCTGGTCGCTGCGGCCAAGGCCGAGGGCGCCAAGCTGCGCCTGGGTGGCAAGCGCGCCGAAGTCGAGGGCGACGGCTGGTTCTACGAGCCGACCCTGTTCGAGTGCGACAGCAACACGATGACCATCATGCAGGAAGAGGTGTTCGGCCCGGTCGCCGCAGTGATCCGCTTCAAGACCGAGGAAGAGGCGCTGGCCATGGCCAACGACTCGCAGTTCGGCCTTGCCGCCGGCATCTGGACTCGCGACCTGGGCCGCGCCCATCGCCTGGCGCGCGACGTGCGCTCGGGAATCATCTGGGTCAACACTTACCGCGCAGTCTCGGCCATGGCGCCGATCGGCGGCTTCAAGAACAGCGGCTACGGCCGCGAGAGCGGCATCGATTCGGTGCTGGCCTATACCGAGCTGAAGACCGTGTGGATCAACCTGTCCACCGCGCCAATGCCCGATCCGTTTGTGATGCGTTGAGAAGGAGCACGAGATGATCGAACCTGGCATCTATAAAGACGTGATGGGCTCCTTCCCGTCCGGCGTGACCGTGGTCACCACGCTCGATGGCGATGGCGGTATCGTCGGCATTACCGCCAGCGCCTTCAGCGCGCTGTCGATCGAGCCGGCGCTGGTGCTGTTCTGCCCCAACTACGCCTCCGACACCTACCCGATCCTGCGCGACAGCAAGCAGTTCGCCATTCACCTGCTGTCGGCCGACCAGACCGCCGAGGCCTATGCCTTTGCGGGTAAAGGCAAGGACAAGGCCAAAGGCATCGACTGGCACCTGAGCGAGCTGGGCAACCCGCTGCTGGCCAATGCCACGGCGATCATCGAGTGCGAGTTATGGCGCGAGTACCACGGCGGCGATCACG
Source organism: Pseudomonas sp. MNR3A (assembly GCF_009650575.1). Classification (NCBI taxonomy): domain Bacteria; kingdom Pseudomonadati; phylum Pseudomonadota; class Gammaproteobacteria; order Pseudomonadales; family Pseudomonadaceae; genus Pseudomonas; species Pseudomonas sp. MNR3A. The sequence continues at coordinate 122,258 of NZ_VZZS01000005.1, forward strand.
CGATCATCGTCGGTGCGGTGAAAAACCTGGTGCTGCCGGCCGAGCCGGTGACACCGATGGTCTATCACAAGGGCAAGCTTGGCGCCCTGCCCCCCTTGGGCTGATACAACCCATGATCGGTGTTGGCTTCTTCGCGGGTGAACCCGCTCCCACAGGTACTCCACAGGCTTCTGTATCTGTGCGATCCCTGTGGGAGCGGGTTCACCCGCGAAAAAGCCCACGCCGATGCCCCTGTTTTTTGGGGGCCGCGCTGATCGTCTCACCCTCGGTTGCGGCCCCTGTTTTCATTCGGAGCACTGCAATGAGCAATGAAAAGTACGAGAAGGGCCTGCAGATCCGCACCCAGGTGCTGGGCGAGGACTACGTCAACCGCTCCATCCAGAACGCCGACGACTTTACCAAGCCGCTCCAGGAGCTGGTCACCGAGTATTGCTGGGGTCATGTCTGGGGCCGCGACGGCTTATCGCTCAAAGAGCGCAGCATGATAAACTTGGCGATGATTTCCGCCCTCAACCGGCCCCACGAGCTCAAGCTGCATATCCGCGGCGCCTTGCGCAACGGCCTGAGCCGTGAACAGATTCGCGAAATCCTGCTCCAGGTCGGCATTTATTGCGGCGTGCCCGCGGCGGTGGACAGCTTCCGCCTGGCCCGCGAAGCGTTCGCCGAAGCCGATGCGGAGCCAACCCGTTAACAGCGGGCTGTTCGAACCACTGCAAGGAGCGCCTGGGTTCGGGGCACTCCGACGTTGGCGCAACAGCCTCATAAAGAGCGCACCTGATGAAACGCCAGCCACTCGACGACAGCTTCAAGGTCAACCGCAACCCCGTCACGCTCCGCGAAATCGTGCTCGACAAGCTGCGCGGGGCGATCATGAACTTCCACCTGCTGCCGGGCGACCGTCTGGTCGAGCGCGACCTGTGCGATCGTCTCGGCGTCAGCCGTACCTCGGTGCGTGAAGCCCTGCGCCACCTCGAGTCCGAGGGCCTGGTGGAGTTCGCCGATGCCAAGGGCCCGCGCGTGGCCATCATCACCCTGGAAGACGCCCGCGACATCTACGAGCTGCGCTGCGTGCTCGAAGGCCTGATCGTCCAACTGTTCACCCTCAACGCCAAAGCCAAGGACATCCGCGCCCTGGAGCGCGCCCTGGACGTGAACCGCGAGGCGCTGGAGGAAGGCGAGCTGCAGCAGGTGCTCGATTCGGTACAGGGCTTCTACGACGTGCTGCTCGAAGGCTCCGGCAACCATGTCGCCGCTACCCAGCTGCGCCAGTTGCAGGCACGTATCAGCTACCTGCGCGCCACCTCGGTCTCGCAGGAAAACCGCCGCGGCGCCAGCAACCGTGAAATGGAGAAGATGGTCGAGGCGATCAAGAGCGGCGACCCGCTGGCCGCTCACCAGGCCTCGGTCGACCATGTACGCGCCGCCGCCAAGGTGGCACTGGACTACCTGCGCCAGAAGCAGGACGACAATGCCAAGGTCCGCGACATGGTCGAGCCCCTGGCGCTGAAGGATCCACGCATTTAACCCCCCACAGGCCACCGATCATGCCCAACGCCCCGCGCTACTGCCCGCAATGCACCACGGCACTGGACCGGGGCGTTCCCACCGGCGACACCCACGAGCGCCTGCACTGCCCCGCCTGCGGCTACATCCACTACATCAACCCGAAGATCATCGCCGGCTGCATCATCGAACGCGACGGCAAGTACCTGCTGTGCCAGCGCGCCATCCCGCCACGTCCCGGTACCTGGACCCTGCCCGCAGGCTTCATGGAGGCCGGCGAAACCACCGAGCAGGCGGCGCTGCGCGAGGTCTGGGAAGAAACCGGCGTGCGCGCTGACATCGTCTCGCCGTATTCGATCTTCAGCGTGCCGAAGATCAGCGAGGTGTACATCATCTTCCGCGCCATCGCCACCCAGGAGACCGGCCAGTTCGGCCCCGAGACTCTCGACTACCGCTTCTTCGCGCCCGAGGACATTCCCTGGGACGCGATCTACTACCCAGCGATCCGCCAGATCCTCGAGCGCTACATCCTCGAACGCCAGGCCGGGGTGTATGGCATCTACATGGGCAATGACGACACCGGCAAGGTGCATTTCATGCGCTGAATAGCGCCCGTCCCTCAACACGGCCGACCCTGTCTCACAAATCGCTCGCCAGCCCGACATTCTCGGTGCACCCTATCCCCTCCACGCAAACGAAACGGCAAACCTCATGGCGAAATGGCTGGATGGCGGCGGGCTAATGGCCGAACGCATCCGCAATCACGACTGGGCGAAAACGCCCCTGGGCGCAATTGATGCCTGGCCCGACGTGCTCAAGACCACCGTGGCCTTGTGCCTGGCCTCGCGCTTCCCGCAGGCGGTGCTGTGGGGCGATGACCTGATCACCCTGCACAACGACGCCTTCAGCGAAATCCTCGGCGACAAGCCTCCGGCCCTGGGTCGCCCCTTCAGCCACGTCTGGCATGAAGCCTGGAACGATATCGGTGCCATGACCCGCCGCGCCCTGGACGGCGAGGCGGTGTACATCGAAGACTTCCCGCTGATCATCGACCGCCACAACGGGCCGGAACGTGCCTATTTCACCTTCTGCTACAGCCCGATCCGCGACCAGGACGGCCAGATCGTCGGTATGCTCGACACTGTCACCGAAACCACCGCCAGCGTGGTCGCCAACCGCCGCCTCAACTTCCTCGACGACCTCGGCCGCGCCGTGGCCAACGCCACCGAGCCGGACCGGATCCTGGCCATCACCACCCGAAAGCTGGGCGAGCACCTGCGCCTGTCGAGCTGCGCCTACGCAGTGATGGAGCCCGATCAGGACGGTTTCACCATCTGCGGAGACTGGGTCACGCCCGGCTCGCCGCGCCTGCTCGGCCAATATCGTCTCGCCGCCTTCGGCCGCCTGGCCGTACAGCGCCTGCGCGCAGGCAGGGCGCTGGTGATCAACGACAACCTCAGCGAGCTCGAACCGCAGGAGGCCGCGACCTTCCAGGCCATCGGCATCACTGCGACCATCTGCATGCCGCTGATCAAGGATGGGCGCCTGACGGCGCTGATGGCCATCCATGACAAGCAGCCGCGTGCCTGGACCGGCTACGAGCGGGCGCTGATCAGCGAAGTCACCGAGCGTAGCTGGGCGCACATCCAGCGGGTTCAGGCACATGCCGAAGTACGCGAAGCGATGCAGGCGCTCGAATCGCTCAACGCCACCCTTGAGCAGCGTGTCGAAGAACGTACCGCACAGTTGCTGCACACCGAGGCCGTACTGCGCCAGACCCAGAAGCTCGAAGCCATCGGCCAGCTCACCGGTGGTGTCGCCCACGACTTCAACAACCTGCTGACCATCATCCGCTCGTCGCTGCATTTCCTGCAGCGCCCGGAACTGGATGACAGTCGCCGCCAGCGCTACCTCAAGACCGTGTCAGACACCGTCGATCGCGGCGCCAAGCTCACCGGCCAACTGCTCGCTTTCGCCCGCCGCCAGGCCCTGAGCCCCCAAGTGTTCGAAGTGGGCCCGCGACTGGAAGCCATGGCCGACATGCTCGACACCGCTACCGGCGCACGGATCCAGGTCAAACTGGATCTGCCCGAGACGCCCTGCCATATCCGCGCCGACCTGGGCCAGCTGGAAACGGCGGTGATCAATCTGATGATCAACGGCCGCGACGCCATGAATGGCGAAGGCACGCTGCGCCTGCACCTGCAGCCAGATCAGCTGATGCCGGCGCAACGTGGACAAGCGGGGCAGCCTGGAGTGTTCGCCGCGATCTCGGTGATCGACAGTGGCGTCGGGATTGCCCATGAATTGCTGGAGCGCATCTTCGACCCGTTCTTCACCACCAAGGCCTCGGGCCACGGCACCGGCCTGGGCCTGTCGCAGGTGTTCGGCTTCGTCAAGCAGTCCGGCGGCGACGTGCAGGTCACCAGCGTGCCGGGCCAGGGCACTACCTTCACCCTGTACCTGCCTCAGGTCTCGCCCCCGGAAACCGAACAGAGCCTCGCCAGCGCTGCAAATGCCCCGGTCGACAGCCGGCCGCGGCGCATCCTGGTGGTGGAGGATAACCGCGACGTCGGCAGCTTTACCGCGCAGATACTCAAGGATCATGGCTACCAGATCAGCTGGGCGACCAGTGCCGAGGATGCACTGGCGCAGTTGCACATGACACCGCAGGGCTTCGATGTGGTGTTCTCCGACGTGGTAATGCCCGGTATGGGCGGCCTGGCTCTGGCCCGGGAACTGCGCCGCACCAGGCCGCAACTGCCGGTGATCCTCACCTCCGGCTACAGCGATGCCATTGCCGAAGGGGGGCACCAGGGCTTCGCCTTCCTGGCCAAGCCGTATTCGGCCGAGCAGGTATGCCAGTTGCTGGACCAGGTGCTCACGCAATAGCTGCAACGGCCTTGCACATTATTTGTGCGATGGGATCGGTGGGCGCAGGGTCTTTGCAACTGGAGTCTGCAGGGTCCGCCCCCACAAAAAACGACGTCAGCCCTCGGATTGCGCGTAAACCAGCGGCAGCAAGCGCGCCAGGCTCTGCGCCAACTCCGCACGGCGGAACGGCTTGCGCAATACCTCGAAGCCACAGAGCTCACGCGGCGTGAGGTTGGCATAGCCGGTAATGATCAACACCGGCAGCGCCGGCATACGCCGCCGCAGCGCCTGGGCGAACTCGGCGCCGGTCCGCTCGGGCATCATCTGGTCGGTCACCAGCACTTCCACGGCGAATCCCTGCTCCAGCACCTGCTCGGCTTCGGCCGCACTCAAGACCGCTTTCACTTCATACCCCAAGTCACGCAGCTGCATTGCCGTGGCATGGAGCACGATGGCTTCGTCATCCACCAGTAATACCCTGACCGGACGCGTCGGCCTGGACACTTCGTCCACCGGGTCATCGCGACACAGGGTTTCGGCGTCAGTGGTCGGCAGCCACAATGTCGCTGTCGACCCCTGCCCCGGCTGCGAACGAATGGCAAACCCGCCGCCAGACTGCAGTGCAAGCCCCTGCACCATCGGCAGGCCAAGCCCGGTGCCCTTGCCCGCACCCTTGGTGGAATAGAATGGCTCGCAGCAGCGCGCCAGCACCTCATCGCTCATACCGCAGCCGCTATCGGCCACCTCCAGCCATACCATCGCCCCTTGCCCAGGCCCTGCAGGCCGATCCGCCCGTGCGGCGTCCAGCCCCGCACGAATCCTCAACCTGCCACCGCCTGGCATAGCATCGCGCGCGTTGAGTACCAGGTTGATCAGCGCAAGCTCCAGTTGATGCGGGTCCACCACTGCTGCCGGCAGCGCCGGGTCGACATCGACCTGTACCTCGATGGTCGGCCCCAGCGAGCGCATGATCAATTCGTGCATGTCACCGATCCGTGCAGCCAGGCAGACGGGCTCAGGCTTGAGGGTCTGGCGCCGGGCAAAGCTGAGCAGACGGCCGACCAGGCTGCGTGCCCGCTCCGCCGCCTGCAGGGCGCCTTCGATCAGACGCGTCGAACGCGCCGCGTCGTCCGGCCGCCGGGCGATCAGCTCCAGTGAGGCAATGATCGGGGTGAGCATATTGTTGAAGTCATGGGCAATGCCGCCGGTCAGTTGGCCGACGGCCTCCATCTTGCGTGCCTCATGCAACTGCATGAGGTCGGACTCACGCTCGGCCAGCATGCTGGCAACCCGCTCCTCCAGCGTGGCGTTGAGCGTCATCAGCTCGGCCAGCGTTGCCTCCAGGTGCGCGGAGCTGGCGCGCAACGCTCGCTCCGAGCGGGCATGGATGATCGCAGACCAGGCCAGCTTGGCCGTCTCTTCCACCAGCTGACATTCATCGTCGACGAACGCATGAGGGCGATTGAAGTAGACACACAGCATGGCATCGAGCACACCGCTGCGCAGCAGCGGCACCTTCAGGCTGGCGCACAGGTCTCTGGAGGCGCCAGCCGGATAGTCGTCATGAACCCCATGCCCCGCCTGAAGTTGCTCGCGCAACAACCCGTCATGTCCGCGCCACAAGTGCTCCCCTGTTTGCGACGCCACCCCATCGACCCAGTCACGGGCGACGACATAGCGCTCGTCATCGCCCAGATCCTCGGCAAAGCACACCCGGGAGGCGCCCAGCTCCTCACCGAGCAGGCGCGTGGCAAAGGTCTCGATCGCCTCGGGTTCGTCCATCTCCGGAAGCGCCCGGCCCAACGCCAGCAGGAACGCCTGGCGCCGCTCGAACTGAACGCGCTCGGTGGTTTCGGTGACGATGCACAGCACCCCACCCACGCTGCCATCGGCCTCGCGTACCGCCGAATAGGAAACATCGAAATAGGCTGTCTCGCCCAGGCCCCGGCGCTCGATATAGAACGGACGGTCGCGCGCCGAGAAGGTCTCGCCGGTGTCACGCACATTGCGTAGCAACGGTTCGAGATCGTCCCACAACTCGCTCCAGTGCTCGCGGGCAGGCCGCCCGAGCGCACGCGGATGCTTGGCACCGATGGTCGGGGCGTAGGCATCGTTGTAGAGCGCCACGTACTCCGGCCCCCAGAACAGCACGATCTGGGCCTTGGCCGGGAGGATAGTCGCCATGAGCGTCTGCAGGCTGAATGACCATGTGCCTGGAGCGCCAAGCGGCGACTCGGTCCATTCCAGGCTCTGCAACAGCGAGCCGACCGTGCCGCCGTTGATCAGAAAGGCGGGCGCCAGGGGCCGGGCGTGTTCGGTATCACCGTCCTGTAGTGATTTCATGTCATGCAGACCATCAGTGTTTCCGGGCACTGTATTGAGTATCTGAGGATATGAAATCAGCACAGCGCAGACGTTCCATCCGTCTTCGCATCAGCGCGTTCAGCGACGCCCTTCAGCCAGCATGCGCACCGCCAGCGCGGCCAATACCGTCCCCATCAACCAGCGCTGAGCCTGCTGCCACAGTGGCCGCCCCGCGAGAAAAACGGCAATGGAGCCGGCCATCAGGGCGATGATCGCATTGACCGTGACGCTGATGACGATCTGCGTGGAGCCCAGCACCAGCGATTGCAGCAGTACGCTGCCATGGCCCGGCTCGATGAACTGCGGCATCAGCGACAGGTACATCACCGCGATCTTGGGGTTCAGCAGGTTGGTCAGAAAACCCATCATGAACAGCCGCCGCGGGCTGTCGGCCGGCAGGTCGCGGACCTGGAACGGCGAACGCCCGCCTGGCTTGAGCGCCTGCCAGGCCAGGTACAGCAGGTACAGCGCGCCACCGATGCGCAGTGCGTCATAGGCGTAGGGCACGGCCATCACCAGTGCGGTGATGCCCAGCGCGGCGCAGAGCATGTAGAAGACGAAGCCCATGGCCACGCCGCCCAGCGAGATCAACCCGGCAACCCGCCCCTGGCAGATCGATCGGGAGATCAGGTAGACCATGTTCGGGCCGGGGGTCAGGACCATGCCCAGTGCGATCAGGGCAAAAGCCAGCAGGTGGGAGAACTCAGGCATCGGGCGCATCCTTGGCGTGCGAGGGGAGCGCGAAGTGTATCCGGTGTCGAGGCCATCGTGGAACGGCTGCCCCTGCAAATCCGGGCATTCAACCGAACTGCCCGACTATCAGCCCCAGCGCGATCGTGATCATCACCGCGCCCGACACCCGCCCGACGATCTGCGCCGCCTGTGGCCGGGTGCGCAGCACGGCCTTGGCGCCGTAGCCGACCATCAGGTAGATCACCAGCGAACTGCACAGGTGCACCAGCCCCAGCAGCAGGATCTGCAGCGGCAGCGGCCAGTTGGAGGTGGGGTCGGTGAATTGCGGCAACAAGGCCAGGAACAGCAGGAACACCTTCGGGTTGAGCCCGCTGATACAAAATCCGCGCAGCGCCCAGCGCGAACCGGTCTCCCCCGCCTGAACCACTCCCGCCTGCGGCGCCGCCGGCTTGAGCAACAGGTTGCCCCCCAGCCACAGCAGGTAAAGACAACCGGCAAGGGTCAGCAGCGTCAGTGCCAGCGGGTGCCCTGCGATCAGGCTACCGACCCCGGCCGCCACCACCAGGGTGGCCATGAAATGCCCAGACAACATCCCGGCCACTGCCGGCATCACCCAACGGCCGCGCATCCCGGCCGAGATCGCGTAAGCCCAGTCGGCGCCGGGGGTAATGACGAACAGCAACGACACGGCCCAGAACGCGGCCAATACACTGAGGGTCATTTCGGGTGTTCCTTTCAGAGGTCTGGTTGAAAGGAAGATTACGGATTCCGCGCGGGGATTATCTTTCGTATATTGCCGACAACCTTGAACACCTTGGAAGATTCTCCCCCATGGATCGCACTGATCGAAAAATCCTTGCCGAACTGCAAAAGGACGGTCGCCTGTCGGTCACCGAGTTGGCCGACCGCGTTGGCCTGAGCCTCTCGCCCTGCCATCGTCGGCTCAAGGCGCTGGAAGCGTCCGGGGCGATCCTCGGTTACCACGCACGCCTGGCGCCTTCGGCGGTGGGCCTGAACTTTGCGGCGCTGGTGTTCGTCACCCTGCGCGAGGTGACCCGCCAGCCAGTGGCCGACTTCGAAGCGGCGGTGACCGAGGTGCCGCAGATCGTCGAGGCGCAGCGCTTGTTCGGCGACCCGGATTACCTGCTGCATGTGGTGGCCAAGGACCTGCCGGCGTTCCAGAAGCTGTATGACGAAATCCTGACGAGCATTCCCAATGTGAAACGGCTGAGCTCGACATTGGTGATGAAGGAAGTGATCCAGGATCGGTTGCTGCCCATGTGAGTGAGCGCCCTGAAATGTATCTGGAGGTGGCGCCGCCTTGAAACGCTTCCCTCGGACCGGTAACCTCTGCGCGCTGCTGTAAGTCCAGCAGTCGGGTTTGGTAGCCCGCGATCAATCAAGGCGCACAAGCGCCCGCTCTACGCTTCAGTTGGTTTTTGTACCTGCTGTTGCGTTCGACGGCGGCTGTGCGCAGGGCGCCTTCGTGCGCGCCGGTTTCCTTGATTCCCGGTCTACCAACCTGCGTACAGCCGCCACCCTTTCGTTTGGTAGCGAACGGTGGCGACTCCATTGAATCAAGGAGCGACACAATGACGAAAGGCCTGCCCGACCCTCCAACCCCCACCACCGCACCCGCGCATTTCGGTAGCTGCGACGGTAGTCATCGTGCACTGTTTGCCGTCTGTGCCGGTATCGCCGCCGAAGACGCGCTGGTGCACTTGTCCACTCTGCTCAAGGGCGCTTCAGCAGCAAACCAGACCGCCATGGAACTGGCCACCGGCACCTGTCGGGACCTGCTGCTGAACAACGATCACGGGCTCGATGCCTGCAAAGCGCTGGTCGAATCCTTGCTTGAGGGACTGGAGCAGCAAGTTCAAGGCTGAGATCGCCAGGGCCGCCGCGCGGCCCATCGAGCCCGTTCCTGCGCAAGCCGTCACAAGCCTCAAGCTGCGGCGCCATCAATCCCCGCGAAAGAACCCATCCCCGGCATTTCTCAACAACTCCACCATCGCCCCCGCCGCTGGCGGCAGGTAGCCTTCGGCGCGTACCGTCACCCCGACCGTGCGGCGCATGGTAGTGGCCTCCAGCGGCACTTCGCGCAGCCACGACATGCCCAGGCCATGCTCCAGCGTCTCGCGTGCGGCAAAGCTCAGCAGACGGGTCTTGGCGATCAACCGGGGCAGCAGCGAGATCGAGTTGGTCTCGATCTGCACCTCGGGCAGCGGCAACTGGTGGCTGCTGAACACATTGTCGATCCAGCGTCGCGCCGTCACCGTGGGAGCTGCCAGCACCCAACGGTAGTTGCACAGGTCCTTCAACTGCACATCACCCGAGAACACCGGGTGATCGGCGCTGGCCACCACCACCGCTTCGTCCTGCAGGATCGGATAGGAGCTAAACTGCGGGTCATCGACGATCAAGCCGCAGATGATCGCGTCCAGCCGCCCTGAGCGCAGCGAGTCCTTGAGCATGTCGTCCTGGCCGATCGACAGTTTCAAGGTCAGTTGCGGCGCCCGCTCCAGCAGCGAAGCGGTCAGTTGCGGCAGCAGGTGCTCGGCCATGCTCGCGGCACATCCCAAACGGATGTTGCCCACCAAACCGCTGGCAAAGTCGCGCACTTCACGCTCGGTCTCGGCGATGCTCACCTGCAACTGCTTGCCGCGCGCCAGCAACAACGCGCCAGCATCGGTCAATTTGATACGCCGGCCATCACGCTGGAACAGCCGCGCGCCCAACGACTCTTCCAGGCGCTGGATGCTTTTGCTCAGCGCCGGTTGGCTGCGGTTGAGTTGCTGTGCGGCGCGCCCCAGGTGGCCGAGTTCGGCAATGGTGGCGAAGTAAGTCAGGTCACGTAGGTCCATGATCGATGAATTTCAGTTATGGATTCATAGAAAGTAGAAAATAGACTTGATCAATCCACAGGTCGATAATTTTCTCTGTCAGCCACCTCTGGCTCTCGCCGTACAGGGAGATCGACTTGCCCACCGCCCTACCCCCCCAAGCAGCAAAGAACGCGTCCCCCACCCTGATTTTGCGATGGCTCGCGCTGATCTTCTGTGCTGGCGCCGCCGGGCAGATCCTCCACGCCCTCGCCGTGCCGGCCGGGCTGTTTCTCGGCCCTATGCTGATGGCCATCGTCTTCGGTGTATCCGGCGCGCAACTGCGCCTGCATCGCCAAGTGTTCCGCTTCGGCCAGGGCTGTGTCGGGCTGCTGGTGGCGCACTCGGTGACCTGGTCGGTGCTCGCCTCGCTGGCCGACGCCTGGCCGCTGATGCTGTTCGCCACCTTCGTCACGGTGGTGCTCAGCGCCCTGGTCGGCCTCGGTACCGTGCGCTTCGGCGGCATTCCCGGCAGCACCGCTGCCTGGGGTACTGCGCCGGGCGCAGCCTCGGCGATGGTGTCGATGGCCGAAGACAACGGCGCCGACGGACGCGTGGTGGCCACCATGCAGTATGTGCGTGTGGTGTGTGTGGTGATGATCGGCTCGCTGGTCAGTCACCTACTGGGCGCCACCAGCGTTGCTGGCGACGCGGCCCAGGCCGCGGTGGTCGCCGACAGCATGCAACTGGGCAACCTGCTGCTTGGTCTTGGCGTGGTGCTGGTGGGCGTTGCCGCCGGTTCGAAGATGCCCGCCGGCGCCCTGCTGATGCCGTTGATGCTTGGCGCAGTGCTGCAACTCACAGGGGTGTTGCACGTCAGTCTGCCCAGCGAAGTGCTGGCCATCGCCTACGGCGCCATCGGCTGCTACATCGGCCTGCGCTTCGACCGCCAGACCGTGCGCTATGTGTGGAAGCGCCTGCCGACCATGATCGCCGGCGCCGTGGTGCTGATCCTGCTCTGCGCGGGCTGTGCCTGGCTGCTGGCACGGCTCGCCGGCACCGACTTCCTGTCCATGTACCTGGCTACCAGCCCCGGCGGCCTGGATGCGATGGCGATCATCGCAGTGGAAACCCACGCCGATGTCGGCATGGTCCTGGCAATGCAGACGCTGCGCCTGTTCGGGGTGATCCTGACCGGTGCGTATCTGGCCCGGCAGATCATTCGCCTCACCCAGAACGCCCACTGAAGGGTGCACCAGGCCGAGGGGTAGCTATCCTTCCCCGCACAACAACGACAAGTGCCTGGTAGTCCGCCCCATGAACATCCTGTACGACGAGCGCCTGGACGGCGCACTGCCCACGGTCGACAAGGCCGCGCTGCTGGACACCCTGCGCAGCGCCCTGCCCGACCTCGACATCCTGCACACCGAGCAAGACTTGCGCCCCTACGAATGCGACGGCCTCAGCGCCTACCGCGTGGTGCCATTGCTGGTGGTGCTGCCACAACGCCTGGAACAGGTTCAGGCGCTGCTGAAGATCTGCCACGCGCACCAGGTGCCGGTGGTGGCCCGGGGAGCCGGTACCGGCCTGTCGGGCGGAGCTCTGCCGCTGGCGCAGGGGATTCTGCTGGTGATGGCGCGCTTCAATCGCATCCTTGAAATCAATCCAGCAGGTCGCTTCGCCCGTGTCCAACCGGGTGTGCGCAACCTCGCGATCTCCCAGGCAGCGGCGCCACACGGTCTTTACTACGCGCCCGATCCCTCGTCACAGATCGCCTGCTCGATCGGCGGCAATGTCGCGGAAAACGCCGGGGGCGTGCATTGCCTGAAGTACGGCCTGACCGTGCACAACCTGCTCAAGGTCGAAGTCCTCACCATCGAGGGCGAATGCCTGACGCTGGGCAGCGATGCCCTGGATGCTCCGGGCTTCGACCTGCTGGCGCTGTTCACCGGCTCCGAAGGCTTGCTGGGCATCGTCACCGAAGTCACCGTCAAGCTGTTGCCCAAGCCACAGGTGGCGCGGGTGTTGCTGGCCAGTTTCGACGGTGTGGAAAAGGCCGCTCGTGCAGTGGCCGACATCATTGGCGCAGGCATCATTCCCGCAGGCCTTGAGATGATGGACAACCTGTCGCTGCGGGCCGCCGAAGACTTCATCCACGCAGGCTATCCGGTCGAGGCCGCCGCCATCCTGCTGTGCGAGCTCGACGGCGTGGAGGCTGACGTGCAGGACGACTGCCTGCGCGTCGAGGCCGTGCTCAAGACAGCCGGCGCCAGCGAGGTACGCCTGGCGCGTGACGAGGCTGAGCGCGTGCGCTTCTGGGCAGGCCGCAAGAACGCTTTTCCGGCGGTAGGGCGCATTTCCCCCGACTACTACTGCATGGACGGCACCATCCCGCGCCGGGCACTGCCGGGGGTGCTGCACGGCATCGGTGAGCTGTCGCGCGAGCATGGCCTGCGCGTGGCCAACGTGTTCCATGCCGGCGACGGCAACATGCACCCCTTGATCCTGTTCGACGCCAACCAGCCCGGCGAGCTGGAGCGTGCCGAGGCCCTCGGCGGCAAGATCCTGGAACTGTGCGTGGCGGTGGGCGGCAGCATCACCGGCGAGCACGGCGTGGGACGCGAGAAGATCAACCAGATGTGCGCGCAATTCAACGCCGACGAGCTGACGCTGTTCCATGCGCTCAAGCACGCCTTCGACCCGCTGGGCTTGCTCAACCCTGGCAAGAACATCCCGACCCTGCAGCGCTGCGCCGAATTCGGCGCGATGCACGTGCACCACGGCCAGTTACCCTTCCCCGACCTGGAGCGTTTCTGATGGATCAGGATCACGATGCCAGCGCCGACCTGCTGGAGCAGGTGCGCCAGGCCCTCGAGCAGCGTACGCCATTGCGTATCCAGGGCAGCGACAGCAAAGCCATGCTCGGTCGTCCGGTCGACGGCCAGCCCCTCGACACCCGCAGCCATCGCGGCATCGTCAGCTACGACCCCACCGAGCTGGTGCTCACGGCACGCGCCGGGACGCCGCTGCGCGAGATCGAGGCTGTGCTGTACGAGGCCGGGCAGATGCTGCCGTTCGAACCACCACACCTAGGCGACGGCGCCACGCTGGGCGGGATGGTCGCGGCCGGGCTGGCAGGGCCACGTCGGCCCTGGGCAGGCTCGGTACGCGACCATGTGCTCGGCACCCGAGTCATCACCGGGCACGGCAAGCTGTTGCGCTTCGGTGGCGAGGTGATGAAGAACGTCGCGGGCTACGACCTGTCGCGCCTGTTGGCCGGCAGTTTCGGCTGCCTGGGGGTATTGACCGAGGTATCGCTGAAGGTGCTGCCGCGACCGCGCATTTGCCAGAGCCTGCGCCTGTCGATGGATCTTCGGCAAGCCCTGGGCGAGCTGGCAGCCTGGGGTCAGCAAGCGCTGCCGATCACAGCCGCCTGCCATGACGGCGACGCCCTGTACCTGCGCCTGGAAGGCGGGGAAGGCTCGGTGGCCTCTGCCGCCGAGCGCCTGGGCGGCGCGGTGCTGGACAACCGCTATTGGCATGACCTGCGTGAACAACGCCTGGCCTTCTTCGCCGCTGACGAGCCCCTGTGGCGCCTGTCACTGCCGCATAACAGCCCGCCGCTCAGCCTGCCCGGCCGCCAGTTACTCGACTGGGGTGGCGCCCAACGCTGGCTGAAATCCGCCGCCTCGCCCAGCGTCATCCGCGAAGCGGTCGCAGGTCTTGGCGGCCATGCCACGCTGCATGCCTGCCACAGCGCCGGGCTCCATCCGCTGCCCGAGCCATTGCTGCGTTACCAGCGCAACCTCAAGCGACAACTCGATCCTCGCGGCATCTTCAACCCCGGCCGCCTGTATGCCGACATATGAGGGCCAGCCATGCAGACCAACCTGAGCGAACAGGCCAAGCGCCTGCCACGGGCCGACGAGGCCGAGCGTATCCTGCGCAGTTGCGTGCACTGTGGCTTCTGCACCGCCACCTGTCCGACCTATCAACTGCTGGGCGATGAGCTGGATGGGCCGCGTGGGCGCATCTACCTGATCAAGCTGCTACTCGAAGGGCAACCGGCCACCGCCAGCATCCAGACTCACCTGGACCGCTGCCTGAACTGTCGCAACTGCGAGACCACCTGCCCGTCCGGGGTGGAGTATCACAACCTGCTGGACATCGGTCGTGCCGTGGTCGACGCGCAGGTGCCGCGGCAGCTGGGCGAGCGCCTGCTACGCCACGGATTGCGCCTGTTTGTCCCCAGGCCTGCGTTGTTCAAGGCCCTGACCCGCACAGCCAGGGCCTTTCGGCCACTGCTGCCGAAGCCGGTGCAGGCCAAGCTGCCGCGCCATGAGCCTGCACTCAAGCCGCGTCCCAAGGTCCAGCACGCGCGTCGGGTGCTGATGCTCGAAGGATGCGTGCAACCGGCGCTGTCGCCCAACACCAACGCGGCGGCAGCGCGGGTGCTGGATCGCTTGGGAATCTCGGTGATAGCGGCCCGTGAGGCCGGTTGTTGCGGCGCTGTGGACTATCATCTCGACGCGCAGGCCGCCGGCCTCGATCGCGCTCGACGCAACATCGACGCCTGGTGGCCAGCCATCGAAGCCGGTGCCGAAGCCATCGTGCAGACCGCCAGTGGCTGCGGCGCCTTCGTGCGCGACTACGGGCACCTGCTGGCGGCGGACCTGGCCTACGCCGCCAAGGCCGCGCGGGTCAGCGCACTGGCCCGGGACCTGGTGGAGGTATTGCGCGATGCGCCGCTGGAGCGCCTGGGTATTCGAGCCGACCAGCGTCTGGCCTTCCATTGCCCCTGCACGTTGCAGCATGCACAGAAGCTGGGGGGTGTCGTGGAGGCTGTGCTCGAGCGCCTGGGCTTCAACCTGACACCCGTGCCCGACGGCCATCTGTGCTGCGGCTCGGCGGGCACCTATTCACTGACCCAACCTGTACTGGCGCAGCAACTGCGCGATAACCGCCTGAGCGCCCTGGAAAGCGGCAATCCCGAGGTGATCGTCACCGCCAACATCGGTTGCCAGAACCACTTGGCCAGTGCCGGGCGAACACCGGTGCGGCACTGGATCGAACTGGTAGACGAGGCACTCCCCGATTGAGACATCAGCCATGGCCAGCCCCACCAGGGGCAAATGAAGGTTGCCCCGTCGTCAGCAGTTGCGCAGCTGCCGCAAGCGATGGCGCTGACGCAGCATGACCCAGGTCAGCCCCAGCACCAGAGAGCCCAGCGCCACCACCAGGCCGATCAGCACCTGGCCATAACGGGCCATCAGCGCCTGGAAACCGCTGACCTGGCGTATCACCTGGATATCTGCCGGCCCCTCGGCATGCACGATGCTGATACCACCCTGGGTGATCTGCGAGATGTCGGCATCGAAGTACACCCACACCCGACACACCCCGCCGGCCTCGATGGATGGGATCTCGATGATGTTGGTGGCGTTCTCGGGAATGCTGTCGTCCCCGGCGTCATCGCGCACCTGCACCAGGCCCTTGGCTGGCAGGCGGATGTGCACTTGTTTGAGTGGTTCGTCACGCGTATTGCGCAAGGTGATGAACAACCCGGTGCGATGGTCCACCAGCCCCGCCTCGAAGGGCTTGGCGAATAGTTGCATGTAGGGCGTCTGCGCCTGGGCCACCAGGGCCTCGACCTGATCGCGGCTCAATGCACCCTTGGCCAGCGCCTCGACACCTGCGAACAGCCGCTCGTACTTGAGTTGCTCGCGGGCCTGGCCGATGCGCTCGTTGAACTGGCTGGGGTAGGTCAGGGCCTCGTAGGCGACATAGGCCTTCAGGCCACGATCGTCCTTGAGCGACGCATAAAGCGCGGCGCCGGCGACGACGATGACCAGCAGGCCCGCGAGGGCTTTCCCGACTTTTTCCCAGCTCACCTTGGCGGTTCCTTGTATCGCGGCATGTGCGTTTGCAGACCGGGGCCAAGCGTGCCAAGTAAACCGCCCATAGGCAAGCGTTCAGCGCCCCAGCAACACCGGCACCGACGCCACCAGCATGGCTATCCCCGACAAGGTCAGCAGCCCGAGCACCAGCCGGCGAAACGCCGCTTCGCTGATGCCCAGGTAGACCCGTGTGCCCAGTACCGTAGGGATCAGCATGGCCAGGGCCACCACGCCGAACCAGGGCAGCATCGCCGAAGTCACCACACCGGTGCCCAGGTAAGTGAGCATGGTCACCGCCAGCATCGACAGGTTGAAGTTCTGAATGACCGCGCGCTGGGTGTCGCGGTCAAAGCCGCGCACCGTGCACCACAAGGTCGGTACGGTGCCGGTGAAACCACCGATGCCACCGAGCACACCGCCAACCATACCCACCGCACCGTCCGCCAGGCGATTGCCCGGCACCCTGGGCAGGCGCGGCGCCAGCAGCATCAGTGGGCACCACAGCACCAGCAGGGTGCCGAACACTGCCTTGAACCAGAGCATGTCCAGGTAGGGCAGTACCCACACACCCAGCGGGATGCCCGCAAGCCCACCCAACACGAAGGGCCAGAGCAACCGCCAACTGAAACCGCGACGAACGGTGAACACCGCAATCAACTGCCCGGTGAGGCTGCCGAACACCGTGAGCGACGCCGCCAGGCGTGGCTCCAGGCCCCAAGCCCAGAACGACATGGCGACCATGCCGAAGGCAAAACCGGAAAGCCCCTGGACGAAACCGGCGACACAAGCGCCCAGAGCGATGAGGTAGAGCGGGTCCATGGCCAGTCCGTAGAGCGAAGGAAAGCGGCATTCTAGACCAAGCTGCACTCACTGCGGGCGGCCGATCAACGCCAGGCGCAGGCCAAAGCCGATCAACAGGCTGGCGAAGGTCCAACGCTGCACCACCTCGACCTTCGGATTGCGCGCCATCCAGTAGCCCAGCGCAGCGCCGATCATGGCGTAGAACAGATCGAACAACAGCCCGACGATCACCAGCACCACACCCAGCAGCAAGAACTGCCCACCGACCTCGCCGACACTGGCATCGATGAACTGCGGTAGCAGGACCGAACAGAACAACAACGCCTTGGGATTGCTGATATTGGTCAGCAGCCCACGCCACACCGCCGTGCCGTAGGCGCGTCGGGCCACTGGCATGTGTGCATCGTTGAGATCAGGCACCAGGCTGGGCGCACGAGCGATGCGCAGCCCCAGCCAGATCAGGTACACCACGCCCACCACGCGTACCAGCTCGAAGGCCCAACCGACCGTCTTGAGCAGTACCGCCAGCCCCAATGCAGCCAGGGTCACGTGTACCGCTCGCGCAATCGCAAGGCCTACTGCGGTTGCTACTGCATAAGCGCGGCCCTGGGTACTCGAGGTGTGCAGCACCAGCACCATGTCCGCCCCCGGGACCAGGCACACCGCGACCAGCGCGCCAATGAACAGCTCCAGATTCGCCATCTTCGCCTCTCCTGCCTGCAAGGGATCATTGGCTTGAAAGCTTAACGAGCAGCGCGCCGGCGTGCGTTGCGTAGTTCACTACACGCGAGAGGATTATTGGCATATCGTGCCAATCACGATTTCAAAGAAACGGATAAATGCCAAAAATGAAACTCGACAACCTTGACCGCCGGATTCTTGCCGCCTTGCAGCGCGACGCACGCCTGACCAATGTGCAACTGGCCGAGGAAGTTGGCCTGTCACCCTCCCCTTGTCTGCGCCGCGTACGCCTGCTGGAAGAGGCCGGAATCATCCGTGGCTATCAGGCACAGATCGACCGCGATGGCGTGGGGCTGGGGTTGACGGTATTCGTTGGGATTAAGGTGGAGCGGCACACCGAGGCATCGTCCGCCGCCTTTCGCCAGGCGGTCTCGGCGTTGAGCGAAGTGGTCTCATGCCACCTGGTGTCGGGCGAGTCGGATTTTCTGCTGCAGGTGGTGGTGCCGGACCTGCGGGCCTATGAGCGGTTCCTGATGGAGGCGCTGCTCAAGGTGCCGGGGGTGACGGACATCCGTAGCAATTTTGCGATCACCACGGTGAAGGAACAGACAGGATTGCCGCTCGGGCACCTGCCGCAAGCGGTGGGTGAACAGTGATGTGTTGGGGGCAAGCAGTTGCCCCCACACAGCGCCTCAGGCGAAGCGCTCGATCTGCGCCGGGGTACGGCGCATCAGCACCTTGCCGCCACGCACCGAGACCAGCGCATATCCCTGGCTACGGATCATCTCGTAGTCATCCGGCGCCGACAGCACCAGCAGGTTCGCCGGGCGCCCCACTTCAATGCCGTAGCGCTCGCCCAGGTTCAGGGTGCGCGCACTGTTGTCGGTGATCAGGTCCAGCGCGCGCTGCAGGTCTTCATAGCCGAGCATGTGGCAGATATGCAGGCCCGCTTCGAGGATGCGCAGGATGTTGCCGTTACCCAGCGGGTACCACGGATCGACGATCGAATCCTGACCGAAGCACACGTTCATGCCGGCGCGGTCGAGCTCAGCCACCCGAGTCACGCCGCGGCGTTTCGGGAAGTTGTCGAAACGCCCTTGCAGGTGAATGCTCTCGGTCGGGCAGGATACGAAGTTGATGCCAGACATCTTCAGCAGGCGGAACAGCTTGTAGCAGTAGGCATTGTCGTAGGAACCCATGGCCACGGTATGGCTGGCAGTGACGCGCTCGCCCATGTTGCGCACCCGCGCCTCTTCGGCGAGTACTTCGAGAAAGCGCGACTGCGGGTCATCGGTTTCGTCGCAGTGCACATCCACCAGGCAACCGGTGCGCTCGGCCAGGTCCATCAGGAACTTCACCGACGAAACGCCCTGGTCACGGGTGTTTTCGAAGTGCGGAATGCCGCCGACCACATCGGCGCCCAGGGCGACCGCTTCGGTCATCAGTTCGCGACCGTTGGCGTACGACTCGATCCCCTCCTGGGGGAAGGCGACGATCTGCAGGTCGACCAGGTGGCGGACCTCTTCGCGCACCTCGACCATCGCCTTGAGGGCGACCAGGGTCGGGTCGGTGACATCGACGTGGGTGCGCACGTGCTGGATGCCGTGGTCGACCAATGCGCCGATGGTCTTCTTGGCACGGGCCTTGATGTCTTCGTGGGTGGTGATGGCCTTGCGCTCGGCCCAGCACTCGATGCCCTCGAACAGCGTGCCGCTCATGTTCCAGCGCGGCTCGCCGGCGGTCAGGGTGGCGTCGAGGTGGATGTGCGGCTCGATGAAGGGCGGGATCACCAGGTTCTGCGCAGCGTCGATGTCCGCAGCGTTGCTCAGTGCAACCGCCGCGTCCTGGGGTTCGATGGCGGCAATGCGATCGCCATCGAGCTCGATCCGGAACAGGCCGGTCTTGCCGCGCAGGCGGGCGTTGATGATATTCATGGGGTTACTCCTTGCCTTGGCTTTCGCTCATGCGCCAGATCAGCAGCGCGACGGAAGCGTTCATGCGGAAAAGCGAGTCATCGAGCGACTGTCCGCTCAACTGCTCGATGCGTTGAATACGCTGGATGATGGTGTTGCGGTGTACGCCCAGGCGTTGCGCCGCCTGGGCGCCGTTGCCGTTTTCCTTGAGCAGTACATCGAGGGTGTGCACCAGGGCGTAGGGATGCTTGCGCCCGGCCTCGATCAGCGGGCCGAGGGTCTGGGCGACGAAGTTGTCGATCAGCGAACGGTCGGCAATCCCCTGCAGCAGGCGCAACACACCCAGCTCGCTGAAATCGCACAGGCCAGTAGCCGGGCGCATGTTCTGTGCCACTTCGAGAGCCTGGCGCGCCTCGCACAGGGCCTGACGGTAGTGGGCGCAGTCTTCGGCCAGGCACGACAGGCCCATGAACAACGCCATCTCGCCGGTCACCTCGGCCAGTTGCCGATACAAGGCTGCGAGCGCTGGGCGCAAGTCCGGTGCGTCGGGCAGCAGCAGCACGAAGAGGTCACCCGGCAATTGCGCCATGACCGCCCCCGCAACCGTGCGGCACCAGGTCTCCAGTTGCTCTTCGAGCGCCTGGCGGGTGTTCTGCCACAGGCGTTCGGCCTGCTCCGGTCGATGCCGCTCGAACAGGCCATCGACCGCCGACAGCCGCAGCGCGACCACACGGCGGGGCTCGTCCAGCGCCAACTGCAGGTGTGCAGCGCGCTGGCGGGCAATGGCCAGGCTTGGGTAGTCGCCGGTCAACAGCTGGCCGAGAATGTCGTCACGCGAGCGCCGCACCTGGCCCATCTGCACCAGCGCCGTGCCGATCAGGTGGGTGACCACCACCATCTTCAAGGCGTAGGGCTGCTCGATCAGCGGCAGCCCCAACTGTTCGGCACGCTCGACCACCGCCGCCGGGATGTGCTGGATGAAGGTGCCGCCGGTGAGGATCACCATGCCGGCAATACCGACAGCATCGCCATCCTCCACCAGGCTCAGCAGGTTGGCCTCGCCACGCGGATGGTTGATACCGGTGACGAACACCAGTTCGCCGCCCATCACCCATTCGGCAATGCCTTCGTTCTCCGCCACGTAAGGCCAGCGCACCCGCCGTTGCAGGTTGCGTGCACCGGCCCGCACGGTCATTTCTTCAAGACCGTGCAGCCCCAGCAGCTCATCGAGTGCCAGGCTCACGGCTTGGCCTGTGCCACGGGGCGCACGCGCGCAACGACTTCAAGCAGGACGATGTAGCACAGCGCCGAAGCACCGATACCCACCAACGGGGCGACCCACGGCGAGCTGTAGGCCAGCACCGCCCCCACTGCGTAGGCGAACAGGCCGGCGCGGTTGTAGCGCGGCAGGCTGACCGAAGCCAGGGTCGGATACTTGCCACGGTGGCGGTACCAGAAGTCGGCCATGATCACTCCGCCGACCGGCGGAATGATCGAACCCAGCAGCACCAGGAATGGAATCAGCCATTCATACATGCCACCGATCGCCAGCACGATACCCACGCCGGCCGCCACCAGCGTCGCGGTACGACGACGCTCGCTGCGCACCAGGTGGCAGGTTGCCGCCGCGACGTTGTAGATGGTCGGGCCCTGAATGGTCCAGAGGTTCAGGCACAGCATCACCACGGCGGCGAACGACAGGCCCTGCAGCATCATCACTTCGACGATGTCGGCTTGCTGGTAGACCATCGCGCACCAGGCGCCGGCCACCACCATCAGGCCGTTGCCCACCAGGAACGCCACGACGCTGGCCGTGACCGCCACCCGGCCACTGCGCGACAGGCGTGTCCAGTTGGTGGCCTGGGTCGCGCCGCTGGCGAAGGTGCCGAAGACCATGGTCACCGCTGCCGAGAAGCTCATCGCCTCGTGCGGCACCACGGCCATCAGCCCTTCGAAACCACCCACGTGCCGGGTGGCGATGACCATCGAAATCACCAGCAGCACGAACATCAGGGGCACCGACAGCCGCGACAGCCAATCCAGCCCCTTGAAGCCAATGATCGCGGTGATGCTGAAGCCCAATCCGAACAACACCATCAGCGGAATGGTCAGGCCCTCGGCCAGCCCCAGCAGCTTGACCAGCACGATCGCCACTGTCGCCGTGCCCCAGGCGTACCAGCCCAGCTCAGCGAAACCCAGCAGAAAATCGGAGAGCCGGCTGCCCGACTCACCAAAACAGAAACGCCCCATCAGCACCGTGTTCAGGCCACTGCGCGAGGCGATGAACGCGAGCGTTGCCGCATAGATCGCCAGCAAGGTGTTGCCAATGGTGGCGATCCACAGCATGTCGACGAAGTTGAAGGCCATGCCCAGCTTGCCGCCAGCGAACATGGTGCCGGTGAAAAAGGTGAAGCTGAACAGGACCATGGCAATCGGCAGCAGGCCCTTGCGGGCGTGCCGGGGGGCTTCGGTCAGGGGGAATTCGCCGGGTGAGCTCATTTTTATAGTGTTCCAGTGTTGGGGGGGTGGCGCTGGCGGAGCAATAAGTGGGCCGGATCCAGAGTAGACGATGTTCAGACTGGGAATTGGGCTTTAACGATATCCATTAATGTGCAATGCGCACACAAATTACTGATCACGGTGAAAATTTGTGGGCTTTATATCTCATTTTGATGCACGCGTGCACCTTTGGGTGGCGGACTTGCGCCTGCGCGCCGGGGGATTTCCAGCGCTTTGCGCTGACGAACACCTTGAACATCACAGCTATCCTTTTATGGCAGTACAATCATGGCCGCACCGCGCCAAGTCTCGGTGATGCCTATCGGTTCAGGACTTCTCAATGCCCTACCCCATCGAACAGAAACTTGTCGTCGGCGTTGCCTCCAGTGCGCTGTTCGACCTCGCTGAATCCGACGACATCTATCAAAGTGAAGGCGTCGAAGCCTATCGCCAGCATCATGAAGCGAACCTCGACAATCCGTTCCCCAGGGGCGTGGCCTTTCCGTTCATCCGCCGCTTCCTGAGCATCAACAAGGCCTTCCCCGGGCAACTGCCGGTTGAAGTGGTGCTGCTGTCGCGCAACTCGCCGGAAACCGGGCTGCGGGTGTTTCGCTCCATCACGCATTACGGCCTGGACATCACCCGCGCGGCCTTCATGTCTGGCCGCTCGCCCTACGAATACATCCCGGCCTTCAATGCTTCGCTGTTCCTCAGCGCCAACGAAGAAGACGTGCAGCGCGCCATCGACGCCGACTATCCCGCCGGCCTGGTGCTGCCCACACGCATCTACGACGACGAGATCGACACCGAGCTGCGCGTGGCCTTCGACTTCGACGGCGTGATCGCCGACGACGAAGCCGAGACGGTCTACAAGCAGCACAACAACCTCCACGACTTCCAGGCCCACGAGTTCGCGCGCAAAGCCATCCCGCATCAGCCGGGGCCGCTGGCGGACCTGTACCGCAAGCTCTCGCACATCCGCACCCTCGAAGACCAGAAGCTTGCGCAAGACCCTGACTACAAGCGCATCCTGCGCATTGCCATCGTCACAGCGCGCAACGCACCATCCCATGAGCGCGTGGTGACCACCTTGAAAGACTGGGGCGTTTCGCCGGATGAATCGTTCTTTCTGGGTGGGATGGAGAAGGACCGAGTGTTGTCCATTCTCAAGCCACACATGTTCTTCGATGACCAGCGCAGCCACCTGAGCTCGGCGGCGGGCAACCTGCCGATGGTGCATGTGCCGTTCGGGGTGGCGAACCGCAACGTCGCCAAACCGCCTGCGCAGATGGAGGTGATGACTCAGGGCATTGGCGAGGCAACGGGTGAACAGGCGACAGGCCGATAAAGGCCGCATGCCTAGCGCTTGTCCTGCAACATTTGCCCACGTATTTGCTCCCAGCCCATTTGCCGGTCCGCCGCCTCTTGCCATTGCGCCCGTTGCGGCTCGCGCTGCACGATTGGCAACAGCAGCGGCGGCAAGCGCTCCACCTGGCTGCTGCGGGTGAAGATGCACAGGCGGGTGTAGTCAGGCAGTTGGTGGAGCTTGGCCCCGAGCAGGCTGTGTGGGCACAACAGCAGCAGGTCGCCGAACGCGAACAACTGGTAGGCCCTGACCTGCACCTTGCCATCGTGACGCAGACGGCTGTGCCAGAGCAGCGGATCGATATCGGCCAGTGTCACCTGGCGATCGAACACGTAGCGCTGGGAGAAGCCCTGGCGCACTTCCAGGCTGCCGGCCACCGAATAGGTGATGCTCGACATCGCGCCCTTGGCGGTGGTGAGGAAGATCACGAAGAACAGCAAGGCGCCGCCGATGCCCGCGGCGACTTTGCGGTAGATATCGCCTTTGAACACGAAGTACAACATCGAAGGCAGCAGGCTCATCAGCAGCGTGAACAGTGAAAAGCCTGCCACGAACGATACCGCCGCCTCGTTATCCCGCCCGACGTAAGTGTCGATGATCAACAGCATCGACAACGAGCTGGCGATGACGGCGAACACCAGGGTGAACGACAGGAATATCCCAAGAAACCAGCGATCGGCCTTGCCCTTGTTCTTCGGCGCCGCGAGAACGAACAACGACCTGAACGACCGGGAGAAGAACAACGCGGCAAACGCCAGCAAGGTGGCTGCCGAGATCAACAGCATGGCAACGCCGGGGCTGAGCATTCGGTGGTAGAAGAAGCCCAGGACGATGAAGGCGGCGTAGCCCACTGCCAACGGAATCACCAGCCACAGCGCTACATGGCGGGTGAGCCAGCGCACCCTGCCGAACAGCGATACCGCCGTGCCGTAGAGCCACGACGAGCCCATCAGGATGATCAGGTGCGAGAACATCACCGCGACGACCACGAACATCCAGGCGGCGAGTGACGACTTGGAATCCAGCGCCGACATGAACAGGTCGGCGCGACCGATGGCCCGGGTGTAGATGTACAGGCTCACGCTGCCGAGGAAGGTCCCGAGGAACACCAGCGTCACGGTGAACGGCGTCCAGTGCGTCAGCACCCGCTTGAGGTTCTTGCGAAACACCTGGGCGAAGGTCGGGCGCACGCGGCGCACCCGGGGTGTAGCGGATTGCGAGGTCCTGCTCATTTCGAGGCCTGTCCATGGTCTGCAACTACGAGGCCCGGGAATCTATCACGCTTGCCCGCGTGAATCCCGGTGTCTGCTTGCCGATGCGTCCTGCATCAAGGGCTTGCGGTATCGCTAGGACCCCTCCTCGACCGGCGCCTCACCGCGTACGATGGTCAGTTGGCCGTCGATCATCGCCTTGCTCATGCCGCACAGGTAATGGGTGGCGCGCATGAGCGGTTCGGCATCCTGTGGCTTGTCGATGGCTCGTCGGGTGAGTTCGGTCACGCAGCCGAGCAGCGTGGAAATTTCCATCAGCGTTTCCTTCGGCGGCAGCCCGGGTATCGCCTGGACCCAGGCCATGCGTGGCTCGCGGCGGATACGTGCGGGTGCGCTGACCAGTTTCAGGCTCCCGCGCTCATTCGATTGGTCGTCGTTGTCCATGGCTCCCCCAGCGTTGGTTGAAAAGCGCCCGTCGCACACCCTCGCCCGTGTTCCAGCCCGACCCACGCGAACCTGGCGTGTGTCTCTGCCCGTCGGCTGAAAACGCGGTGACGATGTGCGACCGGCCCCGGGAGAGTAGAAGCACGGACGGCGCCACACAACGGCAAAACCCGGGGAAATGGTATCCCCAGAAATGCCCTACGACGTATTAGGAAGGTTCGCGAAATAGCCCCTAGGTCGGTCGCAACCCGCAGGCATGTGCCGACCACGGCGCGTGGTCGGTCGCAACCCGCAGGCATGTGCCGACCACGGCGCGTCATCAGGAAGTCCACTCCTCACCACCCGGCCAGTCTTCGGTGGGGATATCGGCCAAGGTGCCATCCTTGATCCCGTCGATGCCGTAGCGCTCGATCGAATCGCCCAGCAGCGAGCCGAACTTGTCCGACTTGACCTGCTCCTGCCCTTCCTTGACCAGGCCCGGGATGATCGCCGCCAGCACCGCCACGCCCGCGCCGAGGAAACCCAGCACCCCGGCCGTGGCCGCCAGGCCCGGAAGGAAGCGTGGCAGGTTGGCGCCGAGCAGGCCGAGGCCGCCCTCGACCGCCGAGGCACTGCCCGCCAGCACGCCCAGCGAGCCGGCAGTGATGCCGAAACCACCCGCAAGCTTATCGCCACGGCGCAGAGCGTTGACGCCGTCGAAGATCCCGTAGGCGCCCGCAACGATGTTGGCCAGGCCACCAATACCCTTGGCCGCCTCCTCGAAGTTCTTCGCCACGGTCTTGGCGTGCTTGCCGTCCTTGATGTTGTCCTGGATCTTTTCCACCTGCTCAGGCGTGAGGCCACTGGTATCGATCTTTTCACCCTTCTTGATCGCCTCGCCCAGGTGCTCCTGATACCCCTTGGAACCGCCCTCGATCAGGACCGTGGTGGTCTGCACCGACCCGGTGGTGATATCGACGATGTTGCGATCGGTGAGCTTGCCGCCGCTCTGCGCGCCACGGGCGATGGTGACGCCGGCCAGGAACAGCCCGCTCACCCCGTGCAGTACGCCGCTGCCGTAAGCACCCTTGGCGTTGCCGTTGGGGTCGAAGTCCGACAGCTTGCCCATCTTGTCCAGAGCCTTGGTGCCCTGGCGGAACAGGTCCCAATTGCCACGGAAGCCCGCCAGCACCTGGTCGGTGGTGGCCACGGTGCCGTCCTGGTTGAGCAACAGCTCGGGGCTTTCGTCGCGCATCTGGTCGATCAGCTTGCGCACCTTGTCCTCGTCCAGCTCTTCGCCACCGTCCTTGCCGAACGCAGTCTTGAGGTCGTCGAAGCTGGCGTCCTTGAACAAATTCTCCTGGGTGATGGTCGAGAAGTTGTCGTTGAGCTGCTTGTCATACTCGGCGGTGAACTGCGGGTCGAGTGCCGAGTTGTAGAGCGCCACCTCAAGGCTGAACTCCGAGGCGGCCTGCTCGGGCGAGTTGTCCTTGAGCAGTTCGCGCATGCGTCCGCCAGTGGCCAGCTGATCCTTGTAGAAGGTCTTGAAATCTTCATTGTGCGACGACTTGCCGACCGCGCCCTGGATCGCCTTGGCGTCGTCGATACCGAGGATCGACTGCAGGCTGGTGGCGGTGGCATAGAAGCTGGCCAGCGCAGTGTGCTGGTCGGTCTTGCCATCCTTGGTGTTGGCGTCCCAGGCAGCGTCCAGCGCCTTGCCAGACTTGACCTCGTCTTCGTAGGTCTTGCTGACGGCGTCCTTGAGCCCCGGGTTTTCCTCGAACAGCGTCTTCACCGCCTCATCGCCCGCGCTCTTGAGATAGTCGGCGGTTTCCTTGTCGTTATGCAGGATGGCCATGTGGTCGTTGATGTCTTCCAGCAGCTTTTGCGGCTCCCAGATCGCACCGGAACGGTTGGCGATGGCGACCTTGCCGTAGTCGCTGTTCCACACCCCGGCATTGGCGCCATCGACCACCAGTTTCTGCGCCTCCTGCAGATCCAGCAGTACGGCGGCCTTTTCCTCGGCGCTGTAGTTTTCCGGATGCGCGAAGACATCCTCGCCCAGCTTGCGGGTGTCGACCTTGCCGGTGACATTGCCGGCGGCGACATCGGTGATCAGGCTGGCCAGCCCTTGGGCATCGGTGGGTGAGCCGCTCTTCAGCCAGTTCTGCACGTCCTCGCGACTGACCTTGCCGTCAGGCTTGTCGCCGATGTTGTTGCTGGCGGTATCGACCTTGCGGAACGCACCTGGCTGGGCGAAGAAGTTCAGCGCTTCTTGCTCCTGCTTGCTCAGTTGCGGATTCTGCTTGAGGTAGTCCTTGATGTTGTCTGCGGTGACCGCACCGTCGGCGCCAGTCTTGCCGCGGATCGAGTCGTACTTGGCATCGAAGATCGCGCCATATTGGGCGATCTGCCTGGAGCCCGCGTCAGCGTCCGGGTTGGTCTTGAGGAACGCCTTGTAGCTGCCGATCTCATCGTTGGCCGGCGGTTTGGCCAGCGACTCGAAGCCGAACTTGCCGAAGTCCTGCAGGCGCCCGGCCTCGGTGCCGTGACGCGCCTCGCCGCTCTTGGTGAAGCCATCGACACTGCTGTTGGCCACATCCTTGCCGGTGAGCGCCTTGCCGTCCTCGTCATAGCCCACCACCCGGTCGAGCACCTGGCTGGCACGGAAGGCGGCGTTGGGATCCTTGTCGAAATCGCCGACCTGCTCCTTCAGCGCATCCTTCACCCCGCTCTGGTTGCCAAGGTTCTTGAGCAGCGGGTTGTCATCGATGATGTCCTGCGCCGAACGCTTGTCGTCCTTGGGCAGCTCCCAGACGATGCCGGCCTTTTCCGCCGCCTCGCGACGCTTGTCATCCTTGCCCACGTCATCGACATGCTGCAGCTCGCCCTTGAGGCTCTCGAACCCGAACTTGCCGAAATCCTGCAGGCGCCCGGCTTCGGTGCCATGCCTGGCATCGCCGCCCTTGGTGAAGCCGTCGATGCTGGTGTTGTCGACATCCTTGCCGGCCAGGCGCTCGCCGTTCTCGTCGTAGCGCACCACGTGGTCCAGCACCTGGGTCGCGCGGTAGGCCGCATCGGCATCGTGCTCGAAGTCGCCGACCTGCTCCTTGAGCATGTCCTTGACCCCGCTCTGGTTACCCAGGTTCTTGAGCAGTGGGCTGTCGTCGATGACCTGCTGCGCCGAACGCTCGTCGCCTTCGGGGCGCTCCCAACGGATACCCGCCGCCTCGGCCTTGCTGCGTGCCTCGGGGTCGTCGTTGGCCGCCTCGATGTGCTTGAGCTCACCCTTGAGGTTTTCCCAACCGTACTTGCCAAAGTCCTGCAGGCGCCCGGCCTCGGTGCCGTGCTTGGCATCACCGCCCTTGGTGAAACCATCGACCTTGCCGTTGTCGATATCACCTCCGACCAGCCGCGAGCCGCCCTCGTCGAAGCGCTCGATGTGGTCCAGTACCTGGGTGGCGCGGTAGGCCGCATCGGCGTCGTGCTCGAAATCTCCGACCCGCTCGCGCAGCTTGTCCTTCACACCGCTCTGGTTACCGAGGTTCTTCAACAGCGGACTATCGTCGATGATTTCCTGGGCCGAACGGTTGTCGTCCTTCGGGCGCTGCCATTCGATGCCGGCGTCCTTGGCCTTGGCACGATCGACCGCATCGCCCCACTCGGCACTGGCGTCCTTTTTGGTGAGCGTCTTGATATCGGGGGCGTTGGTGACCGGAGCTGACATGCGCGTTCTCCCTGAAGGTGGCTGCCGGGTTGGCGGGCCCGAAGTGTGTGAGTGCAGGGAAAAGCAGCGAGATGACTGAACGATGACAGCCGTGCTGGCGATCAGCCGCTTTTCGCAGCTGCACGCCCGTGATCATTGGGCGGATCGCGCCTGTGAAACGTTGTGAAATCACCCGATGGAACATCTGTCGGTCTTAGGCCTCCCACACTAACGCAGGGCGAAAGGCGCGCTGCCCATGAAGATCCGGAGGCTTGTCCTGTATGAAAAAGATCCTGATGGTGCTGACATCCCACGACCAGCTCGGTAACACCGGCAAGAAAACCGGCTTCTGGCTAGAGGAATTTGCCGCCCCTTACTACGTGTTCATCGACGCTGGCGCGCGGATCACCCTCGCCTCCCCCAAGGGCGGCCAGCCACCGCTGGACCCGAAGAGCGACGAGCCCGACGCCCAGACCGACGCCACCCGCCGCTTCCAGCAAGACACCAAAGCACAGACGGCCCTGGCCGACACGATTCCGTTGGGAGAGATCGACCCTTACGACTTCGACGCCGTGTTCTATCCAGGTGGTCATGGGCCGTTGTGGGACCTGGCCGAGGACAAGGATTCGATCACCCTGCTCGAATCCCTGTACGCCTCGAACAAACCCATTGGTGCGGTTTGCCATGCACCGGGGGTGTTCAAGCACGTAAAGGCAGCCGATGGCCAGCCGGTTGTGAAAGGCAAGCGCGTCACCGGTTTCACAAACAGCGAGGAAGAGGCTGTCAGGTTGACCGATGTGGTGCCGTTTCTGGTGGAGGACATGCTCAAGGTCAACGGCGGTGAGTACTCCAAGGCAGCCGATTGGGCGAGCTACGTGGTCGAGGATGGCAACCTGATTACCGGCCAGAATCCGGCGTCGTCCGAGGCGGCGGCGCACGCGTTGCTCAAACGTCTGGCGCACGAACCAGGCGCTTGAGACGAATGGCACAGGCGTTGCCCGCTTCCTCAGATGCACGATGTCTGTAGGAGCGGGCTCGTCCCGCGATCACCGGCAAAGCCGGTGCCATCCCCATCACCGATACAGACGGACTCACATCACCAACCAACCCCGAGCACCCGGCGGCTGGCAACCCCACCCAGCATCGGTGACAATCGCCCCTCACTTCCGCATCGACCGTGACGCCCCCTGCCGCCAACCGCAATTGGGCATCCGTTCACCCCTGCTGCACCACGACGGCCGCACCCTCGCCTCGGCACTGCAGACCATCATCGAGATTGGTGACGTCGAAGACCTGGTTGCCGCGCTGGATGACGCATTTCCCGGCAGCCGCCTGGAGATCGATGCACCACCTGGCGGGCTGTTCAGCGTAAGGCTTTACCAGCACGGGGTGTTGCGGCCGCTGGGCGGGACGGAACTGTCGGACGGCACCTTGCGTTATCTGTTGCTGATGGCCGCCCTGCTGACGCCACGCCCGCCGTCACTGATGGTGCTCAACGAACCAGAAACCAGCCTGCATACCGACCTGCTGCCGGCGCTGGCGCGCTTGATCATCCGCGCGTCGCAGCGTAGCCAGGTGTGGGTGGTGTCGCACAGCAGGCCGTTGATCGAGGCGCTGACGGCGTGTGAAGGGTGCAATGTGCTGGAGCTTGAGAAGGATCAGGGGCAGACGCAGTTGCGCGGGGTCGGGTTGCTGGATGAGCCGTTGTGGCGGTGGGTGGACTGAGCCTTCGAGGCATCACTGCTCCCAGTGCCGCTCGTCAAAATTGTTCCCCCGCTCTCCAGACCATCGCACACCTGCTTCCCACGGGAAATCCGTGTTCATACTCTTCATTCAACAGTGTTGACAGCCTTTCATTGACGTATTGGTCGGATTCAATCTGAAAATCGAGACGAGCGTAGAACGGAGCATTCCACGGTACGTCTTTGAAGGTTGTGAGAGTCAGCGCATGCAGCTCATTGAGCTCAACATAAGCCTGCGCCGTTTGAACGAGCTGTCGCCCTATGCCCTGCCCTTGCAGGGTGTGTCGAACGGAAAGTTCATGGATATGAAGGTCTCTACCGTAGATATCGGCACTGAGAAATCCTTGCGGGCGATTTTCAGCATCAATGGCCACCCAGCACGTCGAGCGCTCGATGAGCTCAAGATGCCGTTCAACCGGCATAGGAGGAGAATCAGCGAGCCAGCTTAACCCTTCAGATGCACGGAAGGCTTGCACGGCAGAACGCTCGATTGAGAGTAAGCGGCTCGCATCCTCAGGCACAGCAACGCGGACAGTCGTAAACATAGCTACCCGAAGTCTGGATCGCGGGATGAAAGCCTGGAGCACTCTAGTATCAGCAAGGCTTTGACCATTTGGTGCGCCGCTTCGGAAGTGGCGCTGCCACTGGCGTTAGCATTCGATGCCAACGATCCATTGGGTCTTGGCCGCATTGCTGCGGTCCAGATCAGGGCGCCGCACGGCAGGCTGGGTACAGCCGCGCGGTACGATATACGGCTGGGCGACCGCAGCCGCTTCGGCGAGGTCCATTGGCTTGCCATCGTCACGTTCGACGGTGATGAAGAACGGCTGGTAGAACGGAATGATGTAGGCATCGAGGGTATAGCGCGCACCATTGGCCTCAAGGTTGGCGTGGTACTCATCGAAACGGGTCAGGCGACTGGTGTCGAGCTTGTCCTGCACCGCGCAACCGACCATGGAAAGCCCGAGCAAGGCGCCGGTGCACAGTGTAATCGTGTTCATTACAACTCCTTTTGAGGTTAGTCCGGATAGGCGCGCCGGGACATTAAAGGCGTGCGGGGTGGTCGTCAAGCGAGCGGCACTACTTGAGCGGCGGCATGATGCGGATCACGGTCACCGCGCTAACAAGGCTGAAAGAAAATTGCCGGAATAGTCGAATCTAACGAAATACCACTACCCCTCAAGCCCTCAAACTACCGTCGCTCGCTATTTCGTATGCGCCGCGACTCTCGCTTCGCCGATATAGAATGCACACGAGTCTCGTGTGCACGATGAATTCGAAAAACCATCATTTTCCGACAAAACCCTTGAAACCGATAAGTGTTAATTAGGTAAAGGGACATAAGGACAGGAAAGGAGGCAATCAGATCCGGAAGCCTATGCTGACTGGTCATCAAGGTTATACAAGCGATAGCTAAACAAATCATTAGGCCACCGACCAAATAACGAAGCGCGGAAATGCGTCCATAAGAAAGGCCCACAATGAAGCCTCCCAAAAGGCCTGAAGCCACCATAATCGCAGCCACGACAGCCCCGATATCTACTGTAGCCACACGAGATATCAGCACCTCAAGCTGGACCACTGCCGTCGCATATGCCATCTCCGCAAAGACAGCCACACACAAGAAGCAGGGCAAGTACCGTCGTGGATAAGTCAATCGCCATTTTGGAAACATTAGTCCTCACCCGCCTGGATTACACTGACCGCGAGCGCCCGAACCGACCCGCTCCCTGCTATGCCCAAAACACCGCCCAACGTTTCAAGCAACATGGCTTTAGTGGCTTGATTGAGCTCACGAGGTGTATACCGCTTTCGAACTTGTCCGTTTCTTTGTTTAAGCTTTAGCTGCTTGGCTGATAACGATGGATGCCGAAGCTTAAGAATCTCAATAGTCAACGAGCGTCGCTGCTGCCTGCTGAGTGGGCTAAGCAACCGATACCATGACACCCCCGTAGCGGCCTTTCTGACCAAAATGATCTTGATCGTATTAAATGACGAGCCCACAACGGATAGCAACGACACAACATCCAGCAACTGCCCGAGCAGCGTAAACCAAAGTTGATCATCAAGGGTGTCATTCTTCGACGGTTCCGTTACCTCCCAATAGGTCCGAGCCACACCGAAACCACACTGACCTACGCTAGCCATGACCCCAGCGGCTCCAATGGACGCGAGAAACATTGACGTTCCGCCAGAGAAGGGGGTCAGAGAACCACCCAAGATGAAAACAAACCCACTGATGATTACAGTTGAACACGCTAACCCCATGTTCAGAGCTTCGGTCAACACTTCCGATGGCCGCCCGCTCTCGTAAGTTTGTTCGACGTAGGCTTCGGCGGTGATGAGAGCACTCTGTTCTTGAAGCACGACCTTTAAAGGAGACGTCCTACAGAGTGGAAGGAACTCACGTAGAGTTAGTCTATTGTAGTCAATGTCGATATACACTACAGCAGCGCCCACAATCACCGGATCACGATCAATTGCGGCGTACAATTTCTGAAGATCGACAAGACTCTCAATGCGCTGCCGTAAAAAGTAGCTCGAAGGCTTGGCGCCTAGCTGACTGAGATCTGGGGAGCTCATGGGACATCCTGTTCCGATTGCGCAAACGCGCTGATGCGTGAAGCTCGCAACGTACGGAGTCAGTGCCCGTGAGTATGTCGGACGCTTCCGAAAATTCAGTTCAGCCGTCCTGGCTCACCCTGATATTTGCCACACAAAGAAAAAGCCGCTTCCTTCAAGGAAAACTCACTCGAGTGGATGAACTGGCAAAACGGCCCAACTCACCGTTATGCCATCAACGTGAACGGCACACTGTATCCAGTAAAGAAAATCATCTCTCTTGCGACTGGCGTTGCCGTGAACGACCTTCGAGGCGGTCATCCACTTAACAGGGTTCTACAGAAGCTAGGCTTGCCAATTATCGAATCGTTGCCAGAGGGACGCACACCTGCGTTGCAGCTCAAGATAGGTGCTGTTTACGACCGCCCCACCGAGATTAACGGACCATTCGGCGGCAGCCTGCAAAACGGAATATCAGTATCAGCCTCCCACCCTACGATTTTTATATTCTCTGGCGAAAGTGGTAAGCAGTTCGGTTACGACGATGGCTGGAATGGCGGCGTATATTTTTATACCGGCCAGGGACCACGTGACGATATGGTACTCAAAGGCGGCAATCAAGCTATTGCTGAGCACGCACTGGATGGCCGTACTTTGCATCTCTTTGAGTCCCTCGGAAAAAGTAGAGGCTACAGATATGAGGGTGAATTTTCCTGTACTGACATAATTAAAAAAACTTTACCTGACGTCACTGGCAAAGATCGTAAAGCACTAATTTTTCGGTTGATGCCAGTCGGTCCTGCCCGAAGCGAGAATAATGAAGAGAGTATTGTTAATTTTGCAGACTCACTATCAACGGCACGACTAGCCGCACTAGCAGCATGCAAGCCCGCAATTGAGGACCCGAAAAAATCTGCACCGCGCACGCTCTTCCAGCGCAGCCATAAGTCGCGCACTATGTAATGATGCGCGCAAGAGGTAAATGCGAGAGCTGTGGAGAACGAGCACCCTTCGTGAAAAAAGATGGCACGCCCTACTTGGAGCCGCATCATGTAAATAGACTCTCAGACGGCGGGCTAGACCATCCATGCTACGTTGTTGCTGTATGCCCTACGTGCCACCGAGAAATTCACTACAGGATGGACGGGGCAATACGAAACGATCTACTGAAAAATATTTGAGAGAGATAGAACCCCTATAGGCCTTCATACCTCCTCTCTTCGGGTATAAATTTTTGCATAGATGCCCAGCGTCTTCGACGCTATAACGAAAAAGCCCAGTCATCTCTGACTGGGCTTTTTCGTTTCAATAATGGTCGGGACGGAGTGATTCGAACACTCGACCCCTTGCACCCCATGCAAGTGCGCTACCGGGCTGCGCTACGCCCCGACTGGGCTTGAAGCATGTTCTCGATACAGCTGAGAACGAAAAGAAATGTACCCTAACCTTTTGATTAATGGAAGCTTTTTTTCAAAAAAAACCATTCATCGCCAAGCAGGTCACTTCTTCAACACCACCAGCACATCCTCCAACTCGGCAATCATCTGCCGAATCAGCTGCTTGTACTGGGTCGTGTCATCCTTGGCCTCATCACTGGACATGCGCAAGCGCGCACCGCCGATGGTGAAGCCCTGGTCATACAGCAAGGCGCGGATCTGGCGGATCATCAGCACATCTTGGCGCTGATAATACCGCCGGTTTCCGCGGCGCTTGACCGGGTTGAGCTGCGGGAATTCCTGCTCCCAGTAACGCAGCACGTGCGGTTTTACCGCACAGAGCTCACTGACCTCACCGATGGTGAAGTAGCGTTTGCCTGGAATAGGGGGCAGCTCGTCGTTATGGCTTGGTTCCAGCATAGGCCTCAACCCGGGCTTTCAGTTTCTGCCCTGGACGAAAGGTGACGACGCGCCGTGCGGTGATCGGGATCTCTTCCCCTGTCTTGGGGTTGCGGCCCGGCCGCTGGCGTTTGTCGCGAAGGTCAAAGTTGCCGAATCCGGACAACTTGACCTGCTCGTTCTCCTCAAGCGCGTGACGAATTTCTTCGAAAAACAACTCGACCAGCTCCTTGGCCTCGCGCTTGTTAAGCCCCAGCTCCTCGTACAGCCTTTCGGCCATCTCAGCTTTCGTCAGAGCACCCATGCCGTTATTTCCTTAACGTGGTGTTCAACCTTTGTTCGAGCGAGGTGAGGATATTTTGCAGGGTGGTGTTCACCTCATCGTCGTTAAGAGTGCGCGATGGATGCTGCCAGGTCAAGCCGACCGCGAGGCTTTTTCTATCAGGATCAATACCTTTACCCTGGTAGACATCAAACAGCCTGAGGTCTGTGAGCCATTCCCCTGCATTGTCACGAATTACTTCAAGCACGGCGCTCGACGCCACATCACGTCCTGCGATCAACGCCAGGTCACGACGGGTTTCAGGGAACTTGGACAGTTCGCTGAATTTCGGCAGACGGCCTTCGACCACATCACCCAATACCAGCTCGAAGACGAACACCGGACGCTCCAGGCCGAGGGTCTTGGCCAGTTCCGGGTGGATGGCGCCCAGGTAGCCCACCTCCTTGCCGTCGCGCTCGATGCGGGCGGTCTGGCCAGGGTGCAGGGCTGGGTGCTTGCCTGCGCTGAAGCTGAAGTCGGCGAGCGCGCCGGAGTAGCCCAGCAGGGCTTCGACGTCGGCCTTCATGTCGAAGAAATCGACACTGTCACGGCCGTTGGCCCAGCCTTCCGGCAGGCGGCTGCCGGTGATCACGCCAGCGATCATCGGTTGCTGCTTGAGGTCGCCCAACTGGCCGACGAAGCGCAGGCCGCTTTCGAACAGGCGCACGCGGTCTTGCTGGCGGTTGAGGTTGTGCTGCAGCGCCTTGACCAGGCCCGGCCACAGCGAGGCGCGCATCGCGGCCATGTCGCTGGAGATGGGGTTGGCCAGCATCAGCGGCTCGACGCCAGGGGTGAACAGCTCGAACAGCTTGGGATCGATGAAGCTGTAGGTGATGGCTTCCTGGTAGCCGCGGGCGACCAGCAGGCGACGCAGGATCGGCAGTTCGCCGCGCGATTCCGAACGAGCCTTGGGGGCCAGGCGGGCTTGCGGGTAGCGAACCGGCAGATTGTTGTAGCCGTACAGGCGCGCCAGCTCTTCGATCAGGTCGACTTCGAGGCTGATGTCGAAGCGGTGGCTCGGGATCTCGACAGTCCACACTCCTGCCCCATTGGCGCTGGTTTTAAGCTCCAGGGCGTTGAGCAATTGTTCGATCTGGGCAGGGGCCATGTCCATGCCGAGCATCTGGCTGACGCGTTCGGCGCGTAGGGTCACCGGAGCAACCTTGGGCAGGTGCTGCTCGCTCACGGCTTCGACGATCGGGCCGGCTTCGCCGCCGACGATCTCGAGTACCAGGGCGGTAGCGCGCTCCATGGCTTCGCGGGCCAGTTGCGAGTCGACACCGCGCTCGTAACGGTGCGAGGCATCGGTGTGCAGGCCGTAGGAACGGGCCTTGCCAGCAACGGAAACGGGCTCGAAGAAGGCGCTCTCCAGGAACAGGTCGCGGGTCTTCTCGGTGTTGACACCACTGTGCTCGCCACCCATGACGCCGGCGATGGCCAGGGCGCGGGTGTGGTCGGCGATGACCAGGGTGTCGCTACGCAGGGCAACTTCCTGACCGTCGAGCAGGACGAGCTTCTCACCCTCCTCGGCCATGCGCACACGGATGCCGCCGTTGATTTCGGCGAGGTCGAAGGCATGCATCGGCTGGCCGAGTTCGAGCATCACATAGTTGGTGATATCGACGGCTGCGTCGATGCTGCGTACGTCGCTGCGACGCAGGCGCTCGACCATCCACAGCGGGGTCGGCTTGCTCAGGTCGACGTTGCGGATGACGCGTCCCAAGTAGCGTGGGCAGGCAGCGGGAGCGCTGACGTCCACCGGGCGCACTTCATCGTGGGCAGGTGCGACGGCCGGGACCACCGGGCGGGTAACCGGGACGTCGTACAGGGCGCTGACGTCACGCGCCAGGCCCGCCACCGACAGGCAGTCGCCGCGGTTGGGGGTCAGGCCGATTTCGATGCTGGCGTCGTCCAGGTTGAGGTACTGGCGGATGTCTTCACCCACCGGTGCGTCGGCTGCCAGCTCCAGCAGGCCGTCGTTCTCTTCGCTGATCTGCAGCTCGGCGGCCGAGCACAGCATGCCGAAGGATTCGACGCCACGCAGCTTGGCCTTCTTGATCTTGAAGTCGCCAGGCAGCTCGGCGCCGATCATGGCGAACGGGATCTTGATCCCGGGGCGCGCATTGGGGGCGCCGCACACCACCTGGAAGGTTTCCTGGCCGTTGCTGACCTGGCAGACACGCAGTTTGTCGGCGTCCGGGTGCTGCTCGGTGGCGAGGATCTCACCCACCACGATGCTGCTGAACTGGCCAGCCGCCGGGGTGACGCTGTCGACTTCCAGGCCGGCCATGGACAGGCGGGCGACCAGTTCGTCACGGGAGACTTGCGGGTTTACCCAACCGCGCAGCCACTGTTCACTGAATTTCATGCTGTTCTCCTGAAGATTGCGTCGAGGTGTGGCCTAGCGGAATTGCGCCAGGAACCGCAGGTCGTTGTCGAAGAACAGACGCAAATCGTTGACGCCATAGCGCAGCATGGCCAAGCGCTCGACACCCATGCCGAAGGCGAAGCCGGAGAATTCTTCCGGGTCGATGCCGGACATGCGCAGCACGTTCGGGTGGACCATGCCGCAGCCCATCACCTCCAGCCAGCCGGTCTGCTTGCACACGCGGCAGCCTTTGCCGGAGCACATCACGCACTCCATGTCGACTTCGGCGGACGGCTCGGTGAAAGGGAAGAACGACGGACGGAAACGCACTGCCAGCTCTTTCTCGAAGAACACCCGCAGGAACTCTTCGATGGTGCCCTTGAGGTCGGCGAAGTTGATGTCGCGGTCGACCAGCAGGCCTTCGATCTGGTGGAACATCGGCGAGTGGGTGATATCCGAGTCGCAGCGGTATACGCGGCCCGGGCAGACAATGCGGATCGGCGGCTGGGTGCTTTCCATGGTCCGCACCTGAACGGGCGAAGTGTGGGTGCGCAGCAGCATGTTGGCATTGAAGTAGAAGGTGTCGTGCATCGCCCGGGCCGGGTGGTGGCCGGGGATGTTGAGCGCTTCGAAGTTGTGGTAGTCGTCTTCGACCTCAGGGCCTTCGGCGATGCCGTAGCCGATGTGGGTGAAGAACTGCTCGATGCGCTCGAGG
Organism: Pseudomonas sp. MNR3A; assembly: GCF_009650575.1. NCBI lineage: Bacteria > Pseudomonadati > Pseudomonadota > Gammaproteobacteria > Pseudomonadales > Pseudomonadaceae > Pseudomonas > Pseudomonas sp. MNR3A. Next base: position 160,555 of record NZ_VZZS01000005.1, read on the forward strand.
GTACGGGTGATCGGGTGCAGGCCACCGGTGGCCTGGCCACGGCCTGGCAGGGTGACATCAATGCATTCGGCAGCCAGGCGAGCGTTCAGCTCAGCCTCTTCGAAGGCGGCCTTGCGTGCGTTGAGCACGTCAGTGACGCGTTCCTTGGCGTCGTTGATCAGCGCACCGACCTTGGGGCGCTCTTCGGCTGGCAGGTTGCCCAGGGTCTTCATCACCTGGGTCAGCTCGCCCTTCTTGCCGAGAAATTGGACCCGGATCTGTTCCAGGGTATTGATGTCTTCAGCGCGCTCCACGGCCTCGAGGGCTTGGGAGACCAGCGCGTCCAGGTTTTCCATGTACAGACTCCAGATACGAAAATAGGGGAAGAGCTTTGAAGGCTCTTCCCCTATCGATGACGTTTTACACCCGCCGACACGGAGCGCCAGCGGATGATTGTCGCGGGTACTTAAGCCAGGACGGCTTTAGCTTTCTCGACAATCGCAGCAAACGCCGCTTTTTCGTTCACTGCCAGGTCGGCCAGAACCTTGCGGTCGATTTCGATCGACGCCTTTTTCAGGCCAGCAATCAGACGGCTGTAGGACAGGCCGTTGGTGCGGGCACCGGCGTTGATACGAGCGATCCACAGAGCGCGGAACTGACGCTTCTTCTGGCGACGGTCGCGGTAGGCGTATTGGCCTGCCTTGATGACCGCTTGCTTGGCAACGCGGAATACGCGCGAGCGTGCACCGTAGTAGCCTTTAGCCAGTTTCAGAATTTTCTTGTGACGCTTACGAGCGATGACGCCACGCTTTACACGAGCCATGAGTAACTTCCTCTATCTTTGACCGAAATTAACGTACGCGCAGCATGCGCTCGACTTTTGCAACGTCAGACGGGTGCAGCAAGCTGGCACCGCGCAGTTGACGCTTACGCTTGGTCGACATTTTGGTCAGGATGTGGCTCTTGAAAGCGTGCTTGTGCTTGAAGCCGGAAGCTGTTTTCAGGAAACGCTTCGCAGCACCGCTCTTGGTTTTCATTTTTGGCATGTTGGAACTCCGCATTCGATAAAATTACACAATAATCATCAGGCCTGCCGTGCCCGGGAGATTACTTCTTCTTTTTGGGAGCGATGACCATCATAAGCTGGCGTCCTTCCATCTTAGGATGCTGTTCGACGGTCCCGTATTCGACGAGGTCGGTTTCGACCCGCTTCAACAGTTCCATACCCAGCTCCTGGTGGGCCATCTCACGGCCGCGGAATCTCAGAGAGATCTTGGCCTTGTCCCCATCGGTAAGGAAACGTACCAGGTTGCGTAGTTTTACCTGGTAATCCCCTTCTTCCGTCCCTGGACGAAACTTGATTTCTTTAATCTGGATCTGCTTCTGGTTCTTCTTCGCTTCGTTGGCCTGCTTCTTCTTCTCGAAGAGGTGCTTGCCGTAGTCCATCACCTTGCAAACAGGCGGGACAGCGTCAGCGGAGATTTCCACCAGATCCAGCTTCGCTTCATCAGCGATACGAAGCGCTTCATCAATCGAGACGATGCCAATCTGCTCGCCATCAGCGCCAATTAACCGAACCTCGCGTGCCGAGATATTCTCGTTGATCGGTGCCTTAGGTGCAGTTCGTTTATCGTTTCTCATTTCACGCTTAATAGTCATTACTCCGATTCTTGGCGACCACGCCGGGAAACCGCATGCGACAGAAGCTCAGCGAACTGCGCGACGGGCATGGAGCCCAGGTCTGCGCCTTCGCGAGTACGCACAGCGACGGTTTGCGTTTCGACTTCGCGGTCCCCTATAACCAAAAGGTACGGGACCCTCAGCAACGTATGCTCGCGGATTTTAAAGCCGATCTTCTCATTTCTCAAGTCGGACTTGGCACGGAAACCGCTTCCATTCAGCGTTTTTTCCACCTCGAGGGCGAAATCGGCCTGCTTGTCGGTGATATTCATGATCACTGCCTGGGTCGGCGCCAGCCACGCAGGGAACACACCGGCGTAGTGCTCGATCAGCATACCGATGAAACGCTCGAACGAGCCGAGGATGGCGCGGTGCAGCATCACAGGACGCTTACGGGCGTTATCTTCGGCGATATAGCTGGCATCCAGACGCTCCGGAAGATTCGGATCGTACTGCAGCGTACCGCACTGCCAGTTACGACCGAGGCAGTCGCGCAGGGTGAACTCGATCTTCGGACCATAGAACGCGCCCTCGCCCGGCTGGTATTCCCAGGCCAGACCGGATTCGTTCAAGGCGTCGGCCAGCGCACCTTCAGCGCGGTCCCACAGCTCTTCGGAACCGACACGCTTGGCCGGACGAGTGGACAGCTTCATGGCGACGTCGGTGAAACCGAAGTCCTTGTATACGTCCAGGGTCAGCTTGATGAAGTCGGCCGCTTCCTTCTTCACCTGCTCTTCGGTGCAGAAGATGTGGGCGTCGTCCTGCACGAAGCCACGCACGCGCATGATGCCGTGCAAAGCACCAGACGGTTCGTTGCGGTGGCAGGCACCGAATTCGGCCAGGCGCAGCGGCAGATCGCGGTACGACTTCAGGCCCTGGTTGAACACCTGCACGTGGCACGGGCAGTTCATCGGTTTTACCGCGTAGTCGCGGTTTTCCGACGAAGTGGTGAACATGTTCTCGGCGTAGTTGGACCAGTGGCCGGAGCGCTCCCAGAGGATGCGGTCGACGACCTGCGGGGTCTTGATTTCCTGGTAGCCGTTCTCGCGCTGGACCTGGCGCATGTACTGCTCGAGCACCTGGTACACGGTCCAGCCGTTGGCGTGCCAGAACACCATGCCCGGGGCCTCTTCCTGAAGGTGGAAGAGGTCGAGCTGCTTGCCGATCTTGCGGTGGTCGCGCTTTTCGGCTTCTTCGATGCGCTGGATATAGGCCGCCAGCTGCTTCTTGTCAGCCCAGGCGGTACCGTACACGCGCTGCAACTGCTCGTTCTTGGCGTCGCCGCGCCAGTAGGCGCCGGACAGCTTGGTCAGCTTGAACGCCTTGAGGAAACGGGTGTTCGGCACGTGCGGGCCACGGCACATGTCGACGTATTCTTCGTGATAGTACAGGCCCATGGCCTGCTCGTCCGGCATGTCTTCGACCAGACGCAGCTTGTAGTCTTCGCCACGGGTGCTGAACACATCGATGACTTCGGCGCGCGGGGTCATCTTCTTGACGACGTCGTAGTCCTTGTCGATCAGCTGATGCATACGCTGTTCGATCGCAGCGAGGTCCTCGGGGGTGAAAGGACGCTCGTAGGCGATGTCGTAATAGAAGCCTTCGTCGATCACCGGGCCGATCACCATCTTGGCGGTCGGGTACAGCTGCTTCACCGCGTGGCCGATCAGGTGGGCGCACGAGTGACGGATGATCTCCAGTCCCTCTTCATCTTTGGGGGTGATGATCTGCAGGGTAGCGTCGTGTTCGATCAGGTCGCAGGCATCGACCAGTTTGCCGTCGACCTTGCCGGCCAAGGTGGCCTTGGCGAGGCCTGCACCAATGGATGCGGCAACTTCAGCTACGGTTACGGCCTTGTCGAACGAACGTTGACTGCCATCGGGAAGAGTAATGGTGGGCATGGCGCCTCCTCTCCTAGTGGTGACCCCTACCAAAGGTCACGTGGGTTGGGATGAGCCAGTACAAGATCCGACCTGCCTTTCCCGGAGGAAAGCCTGCCTCACAGCGGCAGAAGCCTTTCGGCCTGTCAGGGGCGAACCAGAGTGACTGGAAAGAAAACTTGCGCGCTGGACGTGAACAGCTGCAAGCCGACCATGCTAGCACGCGGCCTGCGCGTGACGCAGAAATATTTGGAATTTACGCCGGAGCGGTGAACTTGTACGGAAAAATTCCTATCAGACCCTCTGAAGCATCCTACTCTTGATGAGACCTAACCCAAGGAGTGTCTGGTTATGCGAGTTCAGTCTCTTCTGGCCGCGTGTGCCGCGAGCGTCCTGCTGCTGCCACTGGCCGCCACCGCAGGTAACTTCCCCGCCGGCAAGGAGGCAGCCTACATGACCCAGTGCCAGCAAGTCGCGACCGGCCAGGGCGTGGACGCGGCAACGGCGAAGAAGCACTGCGATTGCGGCGCCCAAGCCATCAAAAAGAATTTCACCGATAAGGAGATCCAGGACCTCGACAGCACGGACGGCGTCGACGCCAAGTTGATGGCGAAAGCCCAGAGCGTGGTACAGGCCGCCTGCAAGCCTAAATGATGACCCGCCGAGCCGCACCGATCGCGCATTGTTTGCGCCAGATCAGTATCCGGCTAAGGTAAACAGCGCTACATAAGCAGAATTAGACTATGATGTTGCCGGTGCTCCGTAGCCTCGGCCGCATTGCACCACTGAAAAACTAAATGTTCTGGAGATTCACCTCATGTCCAATCGCCAACAAGGCACCGTCAAATGGTTCAATGATGAGAAAGGCTACGGCTTCATCACCCCAGCAGGCGGCGGCGACGACCTGTTCGTACACTTCAAGGCCATCGAATCCGACGGCTTCAAGAGCCTGAAAGAAGGCCAGACTGTTTCCTTCGTTGCCGAAAAAGGCCAGAAGGGCATGCAGGCTGCTCAGGTTCGTCCGGAGTAATTCGGATACCGCAGTAAAAAAACCCGCCTTCACCGGCGGGTTTTTTTATGGATTCGGATTTATCCGGACAACCATCTCCCTCGGGCGATCAGCCGCAGTTGGCGCGGATGACCTTGCCCTGCTCGTCGACGTTCAGGTTCAAACGATCGGAACGGTATTCCAGGGTGACGACATCATGGGGCTTGAGGATGCGAGCGGTCTGCGCGCCAGTTGCCTTGCGGGCCTGCTCGAGCAGCTCGGGCGTGCCCTGCTTGCCGACAGCGAAATCGGCACCACCGGCGCTGCAACGGCCATCGCCACCAGCAGGGGCCGCCGGCGCGGCGCTGCCGCCATCAGACGAGCCACCGGTGCTGCAACCAGCCAGAACGGCAGCCATCAGCAAGGTCGCCAGGGAAGCGCGGGTACGAAACATGAATCCTCCTAATCGATCTCGGGAACTGTCATATGCGACCGCTCCGCTCACAGTTTGTTGCAAAACCGCTCAAGTCTGCCTGATCTCGCCCGATCAGGCCAAAAGCAATCGTGACCGGATTTTGCATCGTGGCGATTGGTTAGGGCGGGCGGCCTGCTTATGCTTAAGTCGCAGCGCAACGGCGGCAAAGGCATGATTTACTTGGCAGACGTGGAGTGCGTCTCGCCTCCCCCGCGAACGCCAGGAGCCGGTGTTCGACCCCAGGCACCAGGCACAGTCGCGAGTACCCCCATGAACACCCACAGCATAGACGCCGACATCAAGGTCAAATGGGCCGAGGGCCAGAGCGCCTACAGCCCGGGCACTCCGGAAGAATTACTGCTGATCGCCATCGACCTGCTGGTCCGTGATCGGGGCAGTGAAGCAGCGCGCAGCTTCATCGAACAAGTGTTCGAGCGCTACGCGCCGCACGCCGTTATTTCAATCGAGCCAGGCGAGCGCTGAGCAGGTCGAAGAAGCCCTGGGCATCGCCGTTCTCGATCCACATCACGTTGGCCGGCTGCTTGAGCACGCCGTACCAGTCGGCGACAGTCTGGGCGAAGGTCGGGCCTTCGCGGCTGTCGACCGTCATGTGGATCTGCTTGCCACTGAACAGCTCTGGCTTGAGCAGGTAGGCGATGACCGTGGCGTCGTGCACCGGGCCACCGCTCATGCCGTACTTGTCCATGTCGTACTTGATGTAGGCGTTGAGAATGTCCACCACCTTCTTGCTGGCGTCGTTGCCGACAGCGGCGAGCTGCTTGAGGCGAGCGTCGCTGGTGATGATCTTGTGGGTCACGTCCAGCGGCAGGTAAGTCAGCTTGACGCCACTGGCCAACACCACTTCGGCAGCATGCGGATCGGCGTAGAGGTTGAACTCGGCCACCGGGGTGATGTTGCCGCCATTGAAGTGGGCGCCACCCATGATCACCACTTCCTTGATGCCCTTGACGATTTCCGGCTTCTGGATCAGCGCCAGAGCGAGGTTGGTCTGCGGGCCGAGCATGGCGATGGTAATGCTGTGGGGCTCGGCGGCATCGAGGGTGTCGACCAGGTACTGCACGGCATTGCCTTTGGCCAGAGGCTGCTTGGGCTCATGCACCGCGACACCCGTCAAGCCTTCCTCGCCATGGACATCGGCGGCGTAGATCGGCGTGCGCACCAGGGGGCGCCCTGCCCCGGCGTAGACTGGAATGTCTTCACGGCCGGCCCATTCGCGTGCCAGGCGTGCGTTGCGGGAGGTCTTGTCGAGGCGCACATTGCCGGCGACGGTGGTGATGGCGCGGATCTTCAACTCCTCGGGCGAGGCCATGGCCAGAAACAAGGCCACGACATCGTCGGCGCCGGGGTCAGTGTCGATGATCAGGTCCCGCGGGGCGGCGAATGCACTGGCGGCGGCCATCGTCGACATGAGCACGACTCCTTGTAGCAAACGTTTGGCTTTGTTGATCAACATCCCGCTTCACTCCTTTGCTTTTGTTGTTTGGTCTGTTTCGGGTGGGCGGGCCGGTAAAGGCGCCCTCTACCTAGAACGTGACGCCCGCGATCAACGCGATATTGCTGTAGGGCTTGCACTCCCCGGTGCGGATCACCGCCCGCGCCCGCTGGCTCAAGGCCTTGAACGCCTCGTGAGGCATGCGCTCACGCTCACCGAGCAAGCCCAGCGCATGCTGCTCCTCGACCTCCACCAGCCCGGGCGGTGCGGCGCTGAAAATCTCGTCGGCCAACACGTGCCGCTCCACCTGCATCTCGCTGAGCACCACGCGCAACACGCTGGCAAAATCCGGAATGCCCGGCGTCAATGCCAGGTCGATCAATTCCACCCCTGGCGGCACCGGCAGGCCGGCATCGCCGATCACCAGGATGTCGCCATGGCCCAAGCCGGCAATGGTGCGCGACAGGGCGATATTGAGCAGCGCGGTCTTCTTCATGGCGCCAACTCCTTGAGGAAGGGAATGGATGGCTGCGCCCCTGCACGGGTGACCGAGATGGCTGCAGCACGCTGCCCCCGCACGATCGCCTCACCCTCCTCCAGCCCACAGGCAAGCCCCGCCGCGAAGCCACCAACGAAGGTGTCGCCTGCCGCCGTGGTGTCCAGCGGCTTGACCTTGGTCGCCGGGAAATGACGGCTGCCATGCTCGCTGACGAACAATGCACCTTCAGCGCCCAGGGTGACGATCACCTTGCCCGCGCCCCATTCGCGCAGGCGCTCGGCGGCACAGCGAGCACTGTCGATATCGTTCACCGGCAGGCCGGTCAAGGCCTCGGCCTCGCTCTCGTTGGGGATGAGGTAGTCGATATGGGCGAACCACGCTCTGGGCAGCGGGTCCGTCGCTGGGGCCGGGTTGAGAATGACCGTCTTGCCCAGCTCGCGACCGCGAGCCAGAGTCCACGCCACGGTGGCAGGTGGCACCTCGAGCTGGCAGATGATCACCTCGGCGTTCTGCAGCAACGCATCGAAGCGCTGCACCGACTCGGGGGTCAACAGGCCATTGCCGCCCGGGATGATGACGATGGCGTTCTGGCTGGCGGCATCCACCACGATCAACGCCACGCCACTGGACACGCCCGCGCAGACGCCCACCGCCTGGCAATCGATATTTTCGCTCTCCAGGGCCTGGCGCAACTGCTGGCCATAGGCGTCATCGCCGACATTGCCGACCATGGCCACGCTCGCCCCCAGGCGCGCGGCAGCGACGGCCTGGTTGGCACCCTTGCCGCCGGGCACGGTGAAAAAACTGTCGCCGGCGAGGGTTTCGCCGCCACGCGGCAGACGCTCGGCACGGGCCACCAGGTCCATGTTGAGGCTGCCGACCACTACGACCTTGGCATGCATGGGTCTTCCTTAGCGGTAATCATTGAACAGGTCCGGGCGCGGCCCGGTGGATTCGCGCAGCACGATACGCGGCGCGACGATACGTTGCTGCGCCGTATCGCGGCGCGGTGTGGCGATGCGCGACAGCAGCAACTGCGCAGCGCTGTCGCCCAGCTCGCGGATCGACTGGCCGACAGTGGTCAGCGGCGGATACACATAGCGGCTCAGCTCGATGTCATCGAAACCGATTACCGATAGCTGGCCAGGGACGTCGATATTGCGCTCGGCCGCAGCACGCAACACACCGAAGCCGATCATGTCGTTGCCCGCAAAGATCGCCGTCGGCGGCCTGTCTTCGAGCAACTGCGCAGCCGCTGCGTGCCCACCAGGGCTGGTAAAGTCGCTATGCAGCACGCGATCCGCGGCCACGTCCAGCCCGGCCTCGGCCATGGCGCGACGAAAACCGGTAACACGTAGTTGGCTGACGCCAGTCTCGGCCGGCCCCCCGATGCAGGCAATGTCGGTATGGCCGAGCTCAAGCAGGTGGCGCGTAGCCAGATAGGCCCCCAGCTCGTGATCGATACGCACAAGGTCGGCATCGACACCTTCGAGGGCTCGGTCGACGATGACCATTGGCGTGCGCACGGCAGCCAGGCTTTCGAGCAGGTCACGGTCTTCGCCCACCGAGGCGACGATCAGGCCATCGATGCGTTTTTCCAGCAGCACCCTCAGGTAGCTGCGCTGCTTCTTCGGATCATCGTCCGAATTGCACAGGATCACGCAATAACCGTTGCGCTCGCAGCCGTCCTCGATACCGCGCGCCAGCTCGGCGAAGTACGGGTTGACGCTGCTGGGCACCAGCAAGCCGATGGTCGCGGTGCTGCGCGCCTTGAGCGAGCGGGCCACGGCGCTTGGAACATAGTCCAGTTCGGCGATGGCGGCCTCGACCTTCAGCCGCACGTGCTCGCTGACCGGACGGGTCTTGTTCAATACATGGGACACAGTGGTGTAGGAAATACCCGCCAGTGCCGCGACGTCTTTGATGGTTGCCATGGGTCAGTTCCGCCGGGTCGCACGTCGGCTGCGATAGGTATCGAGGACCACGGCGATGACGATCACAGCGCCAGTGATGATGCGCTTGGTTGGCTCGGAAGCGCCGATCTGCGCCAAGCCCGCAGCCAGTACGGAAATGATCAGCACACCGAAGAACGTGCTGATGATCGAGCCTCGCCCGCCCATCAGGCTGGTGCCGCCGATCACCACGGCGGCAATCACCTGCAGCTCAAGGCCCGAGCCCGCATTCGGGTCAGCAGCCTCAAGGCGGGAAATCTGGAACAGCGCGGCAAGACCGGCCAGCAACCCCATCAGAGCAAACACGCCGATCTTGTACGGACGCGGGTCGATGCCTGCCAGGCGCACGGCCTCTTCATTGGTGCCGATGCCGATCAGGTAACGACCGAATACGGTGCGGGTCAGCACCAGCTGGGCGAGCACGATCACCAGCAAGGCGATGATGAATGCCGGGGAGATCCCGAAGGCGATCGGGTTGGAGAACCAGGAGAATGCGTCGCCGATATAGGCGGTGCGTGAATCGGTGAACTGGTAGGCCAGGCCGCGGGCCATTTCCAGCACGCCGAGCGAGACGATGAACGACGGAATGCGCCAGGCCACGGTGACCGCACCGGTGATGCTACCGGCCAGGGCGGCGATGGCCATGCCCAGGAGCGCGGCAGGCAGCACACTCCAGCCCCAGCCGAGGATGGCGACGCTGACGGTCGAGGCGGCCAGGGCAAGTACCGAACCGACCGACAGGTCGATACCACCGATGATCAGCACGAAGGTCATACCGACGGCCAACACCATGAGGTCGGGAATCTGGTTGGCCAGGGTGCTGAAGGTGGCGTACGAGAGGAAGTGGCTGCTCAGGAACGAGAACAGCACGATCATCGCCAGCAAGGCGCCGGCCAGCCCCAGGTAGGTACCCAGGCCGAAATAGGTGCCGCTGCGGCGGGCCGGCGTGCTGCCGGCGGAGTCGAGGGAGGGGGTCTTCATACATCCATCCTGGGAGCTGCGTCGTGCAGCAGTGCGTCACGTTTCTGATAACCGGCGAAGGCGGCGGCAAGGATCTGGTCCTGGCTCCAGCCATCACGGTCGAAGGTCTCGATCAGTTGGCCAGCAGAAAGCACGGCGATGCGGTCGCAGATCAGCATCAGCTCGCGCAGGTCACTGGACACCACCACCAGGGCCTTGCCCTGGCGGGCAAGCTCGGCCAGCAACCCATAGATGTCGAACTTGGCGCCGACGTCGATGCCGCGGGTGGGTTCATCGAACATCAGCACCTGGCAGTCGCGCTCCAACCAGCGACCGATCACCACCTTCTGCTGATTGCCACCAGACAGCTCGCCGACCGCCTGGGCGGGGCTCGCGCTACGGATACGCATGGCGCTGATCTGCCGCTCGGCAAGCTCACGCTCGGCAGTGGCGTCGAGGATCCCGGCCCGCGATACCGCACCCAGGTTGCCCAGGGCGACATTGGCGCTGATCGAATGCGGCAGCAGCAGGCCTTCGCCCTTGCGGTCCTCGGTGATCAGCGCGATACCGGCGCGCACAGCGGCTTTGGGCGAGTCGATGACCACCGGCTGCAGCGGGCGTCCGAGCTGGATGCTGCCACTGTCGGCGCGATCGGCACCGTAGATCAGCCGCAACAGCTCGGTACGCCCGGCACCGATCAGCCCGGAGATACCGAAGATCTCCCCTGCCCTGACCTCGAACGACACATCGCGCACCTTGTCGCCACGGGTCATGTGTTCGACCTTGAGCAACGGCGCACCGATTTCGCGGCGGCCAAGGTCGATGTGCTCGCCGACTTCGCGGCCGACCATCAGGTTGACCAATTCGTTGCTGCTGTAGCGAGCAATCGGCTCGGCGCACACCAGCTTGCCGTCGCGCAGCACGGCGATGCGCTGCGAGACACGCTGCAGCTCTTCGAGCCGGTGCGAGATATAGACGATGGCCACGCCGCGCTGGCGCAGACGTTCGATCTGCGTGAACAACAGCTCCACTTCGCGCGCAGTAAGCATCGCAGTGGGCTCGTCGAAGATCAGCACGTGGCAGTCGCCGATCAGGTTGCGGGCGATCTCGACCATCTGCTGATGGCCAATGCCCAGCTCGCCGACCGGGGTGTCCGGATCGATGGCGTCCAGCCCGACCTGGGCCATGGCCGCGGTGGCCAACTGGCGCAGGCGCTTCTGGCTGATCCAGCCAGCGCGGCTGGGCAGGTTGTCGAGGAACAGGTTCTCGGCAACGGTGAGCGTGGGCAGCAGGTTGAGCTCCTGCATCACCATGCGCACTCCGAGGCGCTCAGCCTCGCTGCGACTCGCGGGGCTATAAGGCTGGCCGCGGTAGGTCATCTGCCCGGTGGTGGGGGTTTCCAGGCCACTGATGAGCTTGGACAAGGTGCTCTTGCCGGCGCCATTCTCGCCAGTCAGGGCGAGCACCTCGCCACCGCGCAGGTCTAGCGTGACATCGCCGAGCACGGGCTGGGCGTACGTCTTGCCCAGGCCGGTGACACTGAGCACGGATTCATGGGCCGACATGGCCACCTCTCTCATGGAACGCGCTGCAACTGCTTGAACTGGCGCTGACTCTGCGGGAGCGGCGAACCACCGCTGCATCGGACTCAGCGCACTGCCAGCATCACTTGGTGATCAGTTCTACCGGTGTCTGGATGACATTGTCGGCATCGACATCAGGCTTCTCGCCCTTGACCATCTTCAGCGCCGCCTGGATACCGAACACGGCCTGCTGGCTGGCTGCCTGGTCGAGCGTGGCGAGCACACGGCCGTCCTTGAGCATCGGCTTGATGGCGTTGATGTTGTCGTAGCCGACCACCTGTACCTGGCCGGTCTTGCCGGCAGCACGCACAGCCGAGACCGCGCCCAGGGCCATGCTGTCGTTACCCGCCAGCAGCGCCTTGAGATCGGGGTATTCGTTGAGCATCGAGGCAGCAACGGCGTTGCCCTTGTCGATCTCCCAGTTGCCAGACTGCACCGAAACGATCTTCATCTGGGCAGCCTCCATCGCATCCTTGAAGCCCGCGGTGCGCTGCTGGGCGTTGGTGGTGGTCGGCACACCTTCGATGATGCCAACCTGATCGCCGGCCTTGAGCTTCTCTTTCACCAGGTAATCGCCAACCAGACGCGCGCCCTTGCGGTTGTCGGGGCCAACGAACGGCACGCTGATACCTTTGCTCTTGAGCACTTCGGGGTCGAGGCGGTTGTCGATGTTGACCACGGTGATGCCCGCGTCCATGGCCTTCTTGATCACGGGCACCAAAGCCTTGGAGTCGGCCGGAGCGATGACCAGGGCCTTGGCGCCGGTGGCGATCATCTGCTCGACGATACGGATCTGGTTGCCGGTGTCGGTTTCGTCCTTGATGCCGTTGGCGACAAGTTCAAAATCGTTGGGGTGTTCTTTCTGGTAGGCCTTGGCGCCATCCTCCATGGTGCGGAAGAACTCGTTAGCCAGCGACTTCATGACCAGCGCAACCTTGGGCTTGTCCTCGGCATGGGCCTGGGACAGCGGGATGGCGAGAGACAGGGAGGAGAGAATGGCAATAGCCAGCAGACGACCTGGGAACGGCAGCTTCATGGATAACTCCGAATCTTGTGGTTTTTATCGGACCGCAAACGTTTGCGCTGCCTTACTATGGGAACAGGAACAGGTTTTGTCAAATGACTTTCCGGGGTTCCAGCTCCCGTCGTACTGCTCGGAGATTATCCGGCAAATAGTCGGAAAACCGAATAGCTACTGTAGAGATTGTTCGGATTTCCGAATAGCAAAACCCTCTGCAACCCGCCTCGCGGGAAAACCCGTGCCTAACATGGCAGCGCCGTCGTTGAGTGCTCCACACACTGCTGGGAGCGGGTTTGGCCGTGAAAAATCCGACTCAATTCTCCCTGCGCCTCACCACTGCCGCCCCCTTGGTACGGAACCTGCCTATAACCCTGTGCGAATAAACATCTCATTTGGAAGAGAGAAGAAAAAATAATGAACACCGCACTGAAAACCTTTGCACCGGGCGCACTCGCCCTGCTGCTTGCACTGCCAATGACCGTTTCCGCCAAGGAAGCAGAACAACAGCAGAAGCTCGCCAATGTGGTCATCCTCGCCACTGGCGGCACCATTGCCGGGGCCGGCGCCAGCGCTGCCAACAGCGCGACCTACCAAGCTGCCAAGTTGGGCATCGACAAGCTGATTGCCGGCGTGCCGGAACTGGCCGACATCGCCAATGTACGTGGCGAACAGGTGATGCAGATCGCCTCCGAAAGCATCAGCAACGACGACCTGCTCAAGCTGGCCAAACGTGTCGCAGAGCTGGCCGACAGCAAGGATGTCGACGGTATCGTCATCACCCACGGCACCGACACCCTGGAAGAGACAGCCTACTTCCTCAATCTGGTCGAGAAGACCGACAAGCCGATCGTGGTCGTCGGCTCGATGCGTCCGGGCACCGCGATGTCTGCCGACGGCATGCTCAACCTGTACAACGCCGTGGCCGTGGCTGGCGACAAGCAGTCACGTGGCAAGGGCGTACTGGTGACCATGAACGACGAGATCCAGTCCGGTCGTGACGTCAGCAAGTCGGTCAACATCAAGACCGAGGCGTTCAAGAGCGCCTGGGGTCCGATGGGCATGGTCGTGGAAGGCAAATCGTACTGGTTCCGCCTGCCGGCCAAGCGCCACACCAGCAACTCCGAGTTCGACATCAAGCAGATCAGCAGCCTGCCCCAAGTGGACATCGCCTATGGCTACGGCAACGTGACCGATACCGCTTACAAGGCCCTGGCCCAGGGTGGCGCCAAGGCGATCATCCATGCCGGCACCGGCAACGGCTCGGTGTCGTCGCGCGTAGTCCCGGCACTGCAGGAACTGCGCAAGGAAGGCGTGCAGATCATTCGTTCCTCGCACGTCAACCAGGGCGGTTTCGTGCTGCGTAACGCCGAACAGCCGGACGACAAGAATGACTGGGTCGTGGCCCATGACCTGAACCCGCAGAAGGCGCGGATCCTGGCAATGGTCGCCATGACCAAGACCCAGGACAGCAAAGAATTGCAGCGGATCTTCTGGGAATATTGATTCAGGTTTGAGTTGGAGCGGCCCTGTGCCGCTCCTGCTACAACCGCATTAGCCTTTGGATGCTTTTTGCCTGACATGCTGTTGCGAAAAAACTGACAGTGAAATACTGTACGCACATACAGCAAAATAAGGAAAGTTCCATGGCCAGCACCGCCGCAGCGCTCAGCAGTTATGAACAACTGGGCGTACGCATCCAGAAGATCATCAACAGCCCCACCGCCCAGCGCAGCCGCGCGGCGCTGATCTTCCGCCTGGAGCACGAGTCACCCGACGACTGGGAAACCCTGCTCGAAGAAATCGCCGAGAACGACAACGTCACCCTCGCCCACCGTGACGATGGCGGCATCCAGATCTTCTGGACCGTCCCCAAAGAAGACTGATCCTTCCTCCCCGCCCCGCCTCTTCCACCGAAAGATGATTTGCGCTCGCCCATGAAAAAACTGCTGTCTGCCGTTGCCCTGCTCCTGTCCGTCGCCACTCCAGCGCTCGCCAACCCTCCCGCCACCTTTGCCGAAGCCAAGGTCGTGGCCAAACAGAAGATCTATCTCGACCAGGCCAGCAGCGCCATGGGTGAGCTCTACTGCGGCTGCAAGTGGACCTGGGTGGGCAAGTCCGGCGGGCGCATCGACCCCGCCTCCTGCGGCCTGCAAGCCCGAAAGCAACAGACCCGCGCCGACCGCACCGAGTGGGAACACATCGTGCCGGCCTGGACCCTGGGTCATCAACGTCAATGCTGGAAGAACGGTGGCCGCGAGCACTGCGCCGACGACGACCCGGTATTCCGTGCCATGGAAGCCGACCTGTTCAACCTGTACCCGGCCGTAGGCGAGGTGAATGGCGATCGCAGCAACTTCAACTATGGCATGGCCTCGGGTGTGGGGCAGCAGTACGGCCAGTGCAAGACTCGCGTCGATTTCAACCAGCGCGCTGCTGAGCCGCGCGATGAAGTCAAAGGCCTGGTCGCCCGCACCACCTTCTATATGTTCGATCGCTATGGCCTGAACATGTCTCGCCAGCAGCAACAACTACTGATGGCCTGGGACAAGCAGTATCCGGTCACCGCCTGGGAGCGCGAGCGCGACCGTCGCATCGCCGGCATCATGGGGCACGCCAACCCGTTCGTGAGCGGTGAGCGGCGCTGGACAGTCGGCTCCAAGACCGTCGGCGACGGTGTGGTCAGTGGCGTTGCCGACAAACCCATCAAGGCCACACCTCAGCCCACCCTGGCCAAGGCCAGCATGACGGGCACGATCATCGGCAACCAGAACAGCCACGTCTACCATCTGCCCAGCGGCTGCCCTGGCTACAATCAGGTGTCGGCCAAGAACCAGGTGAGCTTCGAGTCCGAGTCGCAAGCCCGGGCGGCCGGTTACCGCAAGGCCGGCAACTGCCGCTGAGCCTCATGAACCGGGAGCGCCTTTACGGCGCCCCGGAAGCAAGATCAGTCATGCCACCGGAATGCGAGCAGTCCGCTCGACCTGCAGCGACACGAGCTGGCTGACGTCATCCAGGCGCTGCAACTGCTCGCTGCTGAGCTTCACCTCAAGCGCCGCCAGGTTCGATTGCAACTGCGCCAGCGAGCGCGGCCCTATCAGCGGCAATGTGTCGTGACTGGCGGCCCAGGCGATCGCCACCTGATCTGCCGGTACGCCATGCTCCTGCGCCACACCTAGCAGCGCATCGAGGATCGCGCTGCGCTGCGGCGAATTCTCTGCCTGGAACACCTTGCCGCCCAGGCCCTGAGCTCGCCCGGCCTCGCCCTGGCGGTACTTGCCGGTCAGCATGCCGCCGCCCAAGGGCGAGAAAGTCATCATGCCCAACCCCAATGCTCGACAGGTCGGCAGCAGGTCCAGCTCGCATTCGCGGCGCACCAGGCTGTGTTCGAACTGTGCAGCAGCAATAGGCACGGCGCGAGCAAGCTGGGCATAGGTGGCCGCATGGGCCACACGCCAGGCAGGGAAATTGGACAGGCCGACATACAGCACCTTGCCTGATCGCGAGAGGTCTTCCAGACCACGCAGCAGCTCTTCGGTCGGGGTCACATGATCGGGGAAGTGAGCCCAGTACAGATCGACACGGTCCGTGTTCAAACGCTTGAGACTGGCCTCCAAAGACGTGACCATGGCTTTGCGGCTATTGCCGGTGGCCAGCACGCCCGCAGTGGGCGAGGCGCCCTGGGTGAACTTGGTCGACAGCACCACCTCATCGCGGCGCCCTGCCAGCAAGCGCCCCAGATGCGTTTCAGACTCACCGAACTGATAGATGTCCGCCGTATCGATGAGATTGCCGCCAGCCTCAAGATAGGTGTCAAACATCGCCTTGCATGCATCGGGGTCGGCGCCATGACCCCAGGCGGTGCCAAAGTTGCCTGTACCCAATGCCAGCTGGGACAGTTGTAATCCGGTCTTGCCAAAGGGTGTGTAGCGCATGGATGCTCCTGAGCCGATGAATACCGTTCCAACAGGCGCCAGGGTGGATCGCCCCCGGCCAACAGAACATTTGCATATACAAATGTTGCAGGTACAATATTTCACATGAACACATCAATCAAGCCCTCCGGCTGCACAAACCTCAAACTGCGCCAATTGACGCGCATGGTCACCCGCCACTACGACCAGCACTTGGCTGCCATAGGCCTGAAGAACACCCAGTACGCCCTGCTTTCCCATGTGCTGCGGCTCGGCCCGTTGCGTCCAGGTGAGTTGGCCAAGGCCATGCAGATGGAACCTTCGACCCTGACGCGCAACATGCAACCACTGGTAGCCCAGGGCTGGCTGACCATTTCGGCAGGCGGCGACGCGCGCAGCCGTGCGGTGCAGATCACCGAGGCCGGGATAGAAAAACGCGAGGAAGGCAGTCAGGCGTGGCAGGCGGCCCAAGACTCATTGCAGGACACGCTAGGGCTCGAGCGCATCAGCGCGCTGCATGTACTGATGGATGCGTGCATGACCACGCTCAATGACCCGGAGGCTGAAGCAGCTGACTCCCTGTAGAGTCGGCCCCGTATCGTGACCAGACGCCCCCGCCAAGGGCGTGCGCTATCACGCCAGCGCCTGCAGATAGGCGCTGGCCTCTCGATAACGGCTCAGCCGGGCGATATCGGCGGGCCCCGGACATACGATTCGCGAGAGGTCACTGTTGTCGGCGAGGTCGGCCAGCTTCACTTCGCGCGCCAGCGGATCACTGCCCAGCCGCACGACGAAATCCTCGTAGCGCTCACCCTCACGCCGACTCAACGCCAGCAGCGCCGCCAGGATTTTCAGAGTGAAGCCCTCGCGGGCCAGGTCGGACAGGGTCAGCGGCGTATCCTCCAGCACATCGTGAAGCACCGCGACGATTCGCTGCTCGGGCGTCGAGACCCGTTCCATCACCCGCAGCGGATGCAGGATGTATGCGGCGCCGCCTTTGTCGATCTGCCCTTCGTGGGCTCTGGTCGCCACCACGATTGCTCGTTCCAGGCTAGACATGACCCCTCCTTTCACCCCGTACGTCGTCGCACACGCGCCATTGCAACAGCATCGACAAGGATGCCGTCACGCAAAGCATAGTCCAGTAAATGTCCTTCGACTTCAAAGCCATGGCGCTTGTACAAGATCGGTGCCGGTTCGTTGTCGCTGTATCGAGGCCTATCGAATGGTAAGGCGGGCGTGATCGGCCTCCTTGGCAGTAGAGGCCGCAATACAGGGGGCTATGACCGAGGCTATGCAACGCCCCTGCCCGGGCGCGGGAGTATCAGCGCTTGATGCCGTGCTGAATGACGATCGAATCCGTGCCCAGGCGCGCCATGACGTCGGCCTTGCGCGCATCGGCCTCGTCCTTGGTGGGGAAAGGCCCCATCAGCACGACAGGCTTGCCGTCGCGGTATTCGACCCAGGAAGGGATGCCTTTTTCGATCAGGCGCGCAGTCATGTCGGTGAGTGCGCCCATATTGGGCCCCTGCACGACTTCGACATCCCAGCCTTCCGGCGCCGGTTCGCCAGCCAGGGCATCGGCACGGCGCTGCAGCTCGGCACCGCCGCAGATCTCACGGATGCGCAGATTGTTGCCGCTATCGTCGACCAGGATCTCGTACTGGCCATCGTGCTTGATCGCCACATAGCTGCGATAGGCTTCGTACTGGCCGGCGTCGTCCTTGCCGCGGACCTGACCGCAGATCGAACCCTGAGTGTCGATCCGCACGTTGGCGAACTTGGCCGTCTTGGGATTGTGCAGGTGTTCGGCCACCTGGTTGTGCACGCCCTCGACCTCGTTCTCACAGCCAGCCAGGGCCAGCACCGCCATTACCACCGCCAGTTTGCGCACGCACCTATCTCCTAATTTGAAGGACCGGATTCTAGCATGGAGGATACAGAGCGCCGACGGCCAGGCTGTCGCAGGGCGTGTCGCAGCCAAGCCGGCATTGCCTGAGGCCAAAACAAAAGGGGCGACCCTTGCGGATCGCCCCTCTCATCGATTTGGTAGGCACAATTGGACTCGAACCAACGACCCCCACCATGTCAAGGTGGTGCTCTAACCAACTGAGCTATGTGCCTGTCGA
>NZ_VZZS01000048.1:0-9959 GCF_009650575.1 Pseudomonas sp. MNR3A
TCGAAGCAGATCGAGGTGCTGGCCAGCACGCCTTGGATGTCCGCCTGGCTGTAGACCTGCTGCGACCAGGCCACCAGTGCGGCGACGTTGCGGTGGGCAATGGCCACGCCTTTCGGGCGGCCAGTGGAACCGGAGGTGTAGATCACGTAGGCCAGGTTATCGGCCACGGCGCGGGCTGGCAGGTCACTGTCGTCGCCGTCCAGCGTCAGCTCATCGAGCAGCACGCTCGCGAACGCGCCATCGACCGCCAGTGCATCGAGCACCGCGCGTTCACTGATCAGTACGCGGGCGGCGCTGTCGTCGAGCATGTAGCTGACACGCTCGGCCGGATAGTCCGGGTCCAGCGGCACATAAGCACCACCGGCCTTGAGCACCGCCAGCAGCGCCACCAGCATCGACATGCCGCGCGGCAAGGCCACGCCGACCCGCACTTCGGGGCCGACACCCAGGCTCACCAGGTGGCGGGCCAGGCGGTTGGCGCGGGCATTGAGGGTGGCGTAGTCCAGCTGTTCGTCGCCCCAGATCGCCGCCAACGCCTGCGGTGTGCGGCGTACCTGGGCTTCGATCAGGCGATGGATGCACTGGCTGCGGTCGAAGGCCAGGCCGTTGGCATTCCACTGGCGTTCGATGCGCTCGCGCTCGCTGTCCTCGAGCATCGCCAGCTCGCCGACGCGCTGCTCTGGCGCTGCGACGATCGCCTGCAACAGGTTCAGCCAGTGCTGCGACAAGCGCTCGATGGTCTCTGGCAGGAACAGGTCGGTGGCGTAGGTCCAGATCGCCGACCACGCCGTACCCGACTCGAAGGTATTGAGGGTCAGGTCGAACTGCGCGGTGTGGCTGTCCCACGCCAGCGCCTCGACCTGCAGGCCCGGCACCTGCACCATGGACGCCTCGGCGGCGCGCTCGCCCTGGTGGTTGAACATCACCTGGAACAGCGGGCTGTGGCTCAGGCTGCGCTCAGGGTGCAGGGCCTCGACCAGTTGCTCGAACGGCAGGTCCTGATGGGCCTGGGCTTCCAGGGCGCTGTGGCGTACCTGCTCGAGCAGGCGGGTGAAGGCCATGCCCGGCTCGACCTCGGCGCGCAGGACCTGGGTGTTGACGAAGAAGCCGATCAGACGCTCGGTCTCCAGGCGGTTGCGGTTGGCCACCGGCACGCCGACGCGGATATCACCCTGGCCACTGTAGCGGTGCAACAGCACCTGGAACGTGGCCAGCAGCAGCATGAACGGCGTCACCCGCAGCTCACGCGCCCGCTGTTGCAGGCCCTGGGCCAGGTTGTCCGGCAGCGCCAGCGCAAGCTGCGCGCCACGGAACGACTGTTCGGCCGGGCGTGGATGATCGGTAGGCAGTTGCAGGAACTGCTCGCCGGCAAGGCGTTCGGTCCAGTAGCCGAGCTGACGCTCGCGCTCGCCGGCCTCCATCCACTGCCGCTGCCAGATCGCATAGTCGGCGTACTGCAGCGGCAATACCGGCAGCGTGGGCGCTTCGCCCTGGCTGAAGGCGGCGTAGCATTGCACCAGTTCCTCGACCAGCACCTGCATCGACCAACCATCGGAGACGCTGTGATGCTGGGTGACGACCAACACATGGTCGTCCTGCGCCACACGCAGCAGGCGCACACGCAACAGCGGCCCCTGCTCCAGATCGAACACCTGCGCCACCTCGGCCTGCACCCGTGCGGCCAATTCGGCCTCGGCGACCGTTTCGATCGGCAGCGCCAGCGGTACGGCGGCGTGAATGCGCTGCTGTGCACCCTGCGGCGCCTGGGCGAACGTGGTACGCAGCGACTCGTGACGCGCCAGCAGGCTGTCGAAGCTGCGCTGCAACGCGGGCACATTCAGCGCGCCGCGCAGGCGCAAGGCGCTGGGGATGTTGTAGGCGCTGCTGCTCGGGTCGAGTTGCCAGAGGAACCACTGGCGTTCCTGGGCGTAGGACAGCGGCGCCAGCTCGCCACGCGGTACTGGCAGCAGCGCAGGCTGTGCGGCGTCTGCAGTTGGCGTGAGGCTTGCGACGAACGCCTGCAGGGTGGTCTGTTCGAACAGAGTGCGCAGCGCCACTTGCAGGCCCAGGCCGTGACGCAGGCGCGACACCACCTGGGTGGCCAGCAGCGAATGCCCGCCCAGGGCAAAGAAATCGTCCTGCAGACCGACCCGCTCGACCTCCAGCACCTGCTGCCAGATTTGCGCGACTTGCTGCTCCAGCGCCGTGCGCGGCGCCTGGTAATCCTCCTGGCGCAGGGTCGGGGCCGGCAGCGCCGCACGGTCGAGCTTGCCGTTGAGGGTCAGCGGCAGGCTGTCCAGGCACAGGATATGCGCTGGCAGCATGTATTCCGGCAGGTCGGCCTTGAGGCCGCTGCGCAGGCGCTCGACAAGCGCCGACGCCTCGCCGCTGTCATGCTGCGCCACCACATAGGCCACCAACTGCGTACCGGCACTGCCGTCGCGAGCGAGCACCACCGCCTCGCGCACGCCCGGCAGTTGCAGCAAGCGGGCCTCGATCTCGCCCAGCTCGATACGGAAACCACGGATCTTCACCTGCTGGTCGATACGCCCGACGTACTCGATTACTCCGTCGTTGCGGTAGCGCGCCAGGTCACCGGTGCGGTACAGGCGCCCGCCATTGCCGAACAGATCGGGCACGAAGCGCTGGGCGCTGAGGTCGCTGCGGCGATGATAGCCGTGCGCAAGGCCGGCTCCGCCGACATACAGTTCGCCGATGCATCCCGGCGCGACCGGCTCCAGCTGGCCGTCGAGCAGGTACCAGGACAGGTCGTCGATCGGCTCGCCGATCGGGCTGCTGGCTGCCCCTTCGAGATCACGCGGGCTCAGCGGACGGTAGGTGACATGCACGGTGGTTTCGGTGATGCCATACATGTTCACCAGGCGCGGCCCCTGCGCAGCGAAATGCCCGTACCACGGGCGCAGCGCCTGCACCTCCAGGGCCTCGCCGCCAAAGATCACCTGGCGCAGGGCGCCGAGCTCGGCGGCGTCACGCGTGCAGGCCACCTGCATCAGCTGCTTGAACGCCGAAGGGGTCTGGTTCAGTACCGTGACGCCTTCGCGGTGCAGCAGCGCATGGAAATCCTCGGTGCTGCGGCTGGTCTCGTGCGGCACGATCACCAGTCGCCCACCATGCATCAGGGCGCCGAAGATCTCCCACACCGAGAAGTCGAAGGCATAGGAGTGGAACAGGGTCCAGACATCGTCGACACCGAAGTCGAACCAGCGCTCGGTGGCGGCGAACAGGCGCATGACGTTGTCGTGGGGCAGCAGCACGCCCTTGGGCTGGCCGGTGGAACCGGAGGTGTAGATGACATAGGCGAGCTGGCGCGGGTCGCAGGCCAGTTGCGGCGCGCCGGGGTCGGCAAGCGGCTGTGGCGACAGCGGCTCCAGCATCAGCTGGCGCACGTCCTGCGCACCCTGCACACGTGCCGCCAGGTGCGGCTGCACCAGCAGCAGGGCGATGCCGCTGTCGGCCATCATGTAGGCCAGGCGCTGGGCCGGCGCGCTGGGGTCCATGGGCACATAGGCTGCACCGGCCTTGAGCGTGGCGAGAATGGCCACGATCATTTCCAGGCTGCGCTCGGCCACCAGGCCGACCCGTACCTCAGGGCCGACACCCTGCGCCAGCAGGCGATGGGCCAGGTGGTTGGCCTGGGCTTCGAGCTGGCCGTAGCTGAGCTGGCGATCATCCAGCGTGACCGCGATGGCCTCGGGGCGCAGGCGCGCCTGCTCCTCGATGCGCTGGTGAATGCACTGCTGCACCGGATACTCAGCCGGCCGCGGATTCCACTCGGCGATGATGTCCGCGCGCTCCTGCGCAGTGAGCAACGGCACCTGCACCAGGGGTGTATCCGGCGCTGCGACCATCTGCCCGAGCAGTTGCAGCCAGTGCCGCGCCATGCGCTCGACCGTGGCCCGCTCGAACAGGTCGGTGGCGTAGGTGAAGGCTGCCGACAACTGCTCGCCAGCCTCGGCGGTGTCCAAGGTCAGGTCGAACTGCGCGGTGACCGTGCGCACGTCCAGCCCCTCGATGTGCAAGCCCGGCAGGCGCAGCGCCGAGACGCCATCGCCGCCAAGGTGGTTGTGCATGACCTGGAACAGCGGGTTGACCCCGGCATTGCGCTCCGGCGCCAGGGCTTCGACCAGTTGCTCGAACGGCAGCGCCTGGTGGGCCTGGGCGCCGAGCACCGCCGTACGCACCTGCTGCAGCAGTTCACGGAAGGTATTCTGCGGGTCGATGCTGACATCCAGCACCTGGGTGTTGATGAAGAAGCCGATCAGCGCCTTGGTATCGGGGTGCTGACGGTTGGCCACCGGCACGCCGACGCGGATCTCGCGCTGGCCGCTGTAGCGATGCAACAGCAACTGGAAGCTGGCCAGCAGGAGCATGAACGGCGTCATCCCCTGCGACTGGGCCAGACTGCGCAGGCCACGCTGCAACTCGCCCGGCAGCGTTACCGCCAGGCGTTCGCCGCGATGGCTGGGCTGCTGCGGGCGCGAGTGATCGAACGGCAACTCCAGCACCGGTTGCTCGCCGCCCAGACGCGCAGCCCAATAGCCCAGCTGGCGCTCGCTCTCCCCCGCCTCCATCCACGCCTGCTGCCAGATCGCGTAGTCGGCGTACTGGATCGATGCCGCCGCCAGCGTAGGTTCACCACCGCCGCTGAAGGCCGCATAGGCGTGTACCAGTTCCTCGACCAGCACCTGCATCGACCAGCCGTCGGAGACGATATGGTGCTGGGTCATCACCAGCACATGGTCGTCATCGGCCAGGCGCAGCAGGTCGACCCGCAACAGCGGGCCCTGCTGCAGGTCGAACAGCGCCTGGGTACGGGCCTCGACGAAGTCGCGCACGGCCTGCTCGGTGTCGGCGCCGGCATCAGCGGGCAGGTGCTGCAGCGGCAGCTCGAAGGCCGATGCCGGCGCCTCGATCACCTGGCGCACGCCCTCGGCCGTCTCGACGAAGCGCGTGCGCAACGACTCGTGCCGCCCGAGCAGCCACTGGAAGCTGCGGGCCAAGGCCGGCACATCCAGCGTGCCTTTCAGGCGCAGGGCACTGGGGATGTGGTAGGCACTGCTGTGCGGCTCCAGTTGCCAGAGGAACCACTGGCGCTGCTGGGCGTAGGACAGCGGGATAACATCGAGGCCTTCACGGGCCGCCGGAATCGGCAACTGCCCCAGGGTCAGGCCCTTGCCGGCCAGCTTTTCCAGGAAGGCCCTGCGCTGTGACAGCGGCAACCTGATGAATCGCTGAACCAGCGCGATGTTATCCATTACAGCCATCTCAGTTCGTCTCCAACTCGGTGAGGAAGTCATGCATATCGCTCAGATCCTGCTCGAGATCGGTGGTCCGCAACCCTTCCAGCGCTTGCGCATAGCCCTGCAGGTCGTCGGCCTGGAAGATCAGTTCCAGCGGCACCTGTACCTGCAGTTGCGCCTGTGCGGCTGCCGTGGCTTGTGTCGCCAGCAGCGAATGCCCGCCCAGCTCGAAGAAGTTGTCGTCACGCCCCAAGCGGTCGACCTTCAGCACCGCAGCCCAGATATCGGCGATGGCGCTTTCCAGCTCGCCTTGCGGCGCGCGGTAGTCGCGTTGCATCAGGCTGGCATCCGGGGCTGGCAGGGCCTTGCGGTCCAGCTTGCCGTTGGGTGTCAGGGGCAGTGCGTCGAGGAAGACCAGATAGGTGGGGACCATGTAACCCGGCAGTGTCTCCTTAAGACGAACGTTGAGCTGCTCGCGCAATTTAGCCTCGCCGAGCGCCAGGCCTTGCGCGCTGGCCAGCACGTAGCCCACCAGTTGCGGGCCACCGACGCCAGGGCGGGCCAGCACCACCGCTTCACGCACGCCGTCCTGGGCCTGCAGGCGCGCCTCGATCTCACCCAGTTCGATGCGGAAGCCGCGGATCTTGACCTGGTGATCGACCCGTCCCAGGTAGTCGACCACACCATCGGCGCGCTGGCGCACCAGGTCGCCACTGCGGTACAGGCGTGCGCCCGGCACACCGTAAGGGTCCGGCACGAAGCGCTCGGCGGTGAGCGAGGGGCGGTGCAGGTAGCCGCGCGCCACCCCTGTGCCGCCGAGGTACAGCTCGCCCGCGACGCCCTGGGGCAGCAACGCCGCCGAATCGTCGAGCACATAGGCACTGCGGTTGCCGATGCGGCTGCCGATCGGCGCATAGGCTGCCTGGCAACGTTCGGCGCGATCGGCTTTCCAGATCAGCGGGGTGACCACGGTTTCGGTCGGGCCATAGCCATTGATGATGTGCTCGGGCGCAAGCACAGCCTTGACCAGCTCGAACGCGGCTTCCGGCACCGCGTCGCCACCGAAGCAGTAGATGCGCACCGACGGCGGGTTGCCGTGCTCGCGCACGTGTTCGGCCAGCTGCTGCAGGTATACCGGCGGGAATGCGGCGACGGTGACGCCATGCCGGTGCATGGCCGCACAGGCCTGCTCGGCGGTCCACAGCTGCGGGTCGCGAATCAGCAGGCGACCGCCGTGCAACAGGCAGGTCAGCCAGCGTTCATGGGCACCGTCGAAGGCGAACGACATGAAGTGCAGCTCGCAGTCACGCTCGCTCATGGCGTAGCGCTCACCGATCGCCAGGCAGTGCATGGCCAACGGGCCATGGGCCACGGCCACGCCCTTGGGCTGGCCGGTGGAGCCGGAGGTGTAGATCACGTACGCCAGGCCCTCGGCGTGCACCAGGCGCTGCGGCGCGCTGCTCGGCAGCGAGGCGCCGGCCAACTGGTCGATGCACAGGGTCGCCACGGTTTGCGCCGCGGGCAGGCGCGCCAGCAACTGCGAATGGGTGAGCAACAGCGCCATGCGCGAGTCCTGCATGAGGTAGGCCAGGCGCTCTTCGGGGTACTCCGGGTCGAGCGGCACATAGGCCGCGCCGGCCTTGAGCACCGCCAGCAACGCAACCAGCATCTGCGGGCCACGCTCCAGCGCCACCCCCACCAGCGCCTCGGCGCCCAGCCCTGCCTCGATCAAGCCATGAGCCAGGCGGTTGGCCTGCTGGTCGAGCTCGGCATAACTCATTTGCTGCTCGCCGAACAACACCGCCACCGCCTCCGGCGTGCGCTGCGCCTGGGCCTCGAACAGCTGGTGCACTGCACGTGGCGAATCGAAGCGTGCATCGACGTGATTCCACTGCTCCACCAGTTGCGCACGCTCCTGCCCGGTGATCAGCTCCAGCGCACCGATGGCCTGGCCTGGAGCCGCCTCGAGCAATTGCTCGAGGACCTGGCGCAGGTGCCCGGCGACCTGCACGATGCGCGCATCGTCGAACGCTTCGCGCAGGTAGCTGTAGTGCACCTGCAGGGTCTGCTCCAGGGCGATGGCCAGGGTCAGCGGGTAGTTGGTGCGCTCGTGGCTGTCGATGGCGCCAAAGCCCAGGGCGGGCACTTCGGCCTGGCGCAGGGCCTCGGCCACCGGGTAGTTCTCGAACACCACCAGGGTGTCGAACAGCGCCTCGCCGCCCTGCCCGGCCCAGCGCTGGATATCGTACAGCGCGGTGTGCTCGTGCTCGCGCAGGGCCAGGTTGTGCTGCTGCAACTCGGCAAGCCATTCGCCCAGCGCCTGCTCGGCACGCACCTGCGCCACCACCGGCAGGGTGTTGATGAACAGCCCGACCTGGCGTTCGACACCGACGATCTCCGCCGGACGCCCCGAAACCGTGGCGCCGAAGCACAGCGCCTGCTGGCCGGTGTAGCGCTGCAGGAGGATCAGCCAGGCGCCCTGCAGCAGGGTGTTGACGGTCACCTTGTGACGGCGCGCCAGCTCGCCCAGGCGCTGGGTGAATGCGGCATCGAACTGCTGGTAGTGGTCGCCAAACGGCGCTTGCGCCACGGCTTCGCGGCGCACGAAGGCCTGGGCCAGTCGGGTCGGGGCCTCGAGCACACTCAGTTGCTCGGTCCAGAAACGCTCGCTCAGCCCGGCATCCTGGGCCTGCAGCCAGGCCAGGTAGTCGCGGTAACGCCCGACATGGCCGATCTCGCGGCGCGCGGCGTAGCGCTGCAGCACCTCACCCAGCAACTGCGAATTGCTCCAGCCGTCGAGCAGGATGTGGTGATGGGTGTAGATCAGGTGGTGACGCTCATCAGCAGTACGTACCAGCACCAGGCGCAGCAGCGGCGCGCGGGCAAGGTCGAAGCCCTGGGCCTGTTCCTCGGCCGCCAGGCGATCGAGGGCGGCGGCCAGGTCCTGGTCGCCGCGCAGGTCGAGCACGCGGAACGGCACCTCGACCTGCTTGTGCACCAGTTGCAGCGGCCGCTCGACATCGCCCTGCCAGAGGAACACGCTGCGCAGGCTGTCGTGGGCGTCCAGCGCCTGCTGCCAGGCCTCGCGGAAACGCGCCGGGTCCAGGCCGTCGATGTCCACCCGCATCTGGTTCACGTAGTCGCTGGCGTCCTGCTGGTACAGGCTGTGGAACAGCATGCCCTGCTGCATCGGCGACAACGGCACGATGTCTTCGATCTGCCGCGCAGCGACCGGCAGCGCATCCAGTTGCGCCTGGGCCAGCGGGTAGAGCGGGAAGTCCGAAGGTGTCACGCCTGCTTGGCCGGGCTGGCAGCAATGCTCGACCAGGGCCTGCAACTGCTCGGCGAAATCGCGGGCCAGGGCTTGCAGGGTGGCGTGGTCGAACATCTGTGTGCTGTAGGTCCAGGTCAGGTCCAGTTCGCCGTCGTACACCTGGCCGTTGATGCCCAGCCAGTTGGCCAGCGGCGCCTGGGCGCTCTGCTCGGCGCCACTGGCCTCGCCGCTCGGGCTGAACAGCGCGCCATCGTCGGCCTGGAAGCTGCCATCGAACTGGCCCAGGTAGTTGAAGGTCACCCGCGCCACCGGCAAGGCCTGCAGCGCTTCACGGGTCGCGGCATCGGCGAAGCGGCGCAGGGCACCGAAGCCCAGCCCTTTGTTGGGCACGCCGCGCAACTGCTCCTTGATCTGCTTGAGCGAGTCGCCCAGCGCTTTGGCCGGGGTCAGACACACCGGGAAGACGCTGGTGAACCAGCCCACGGTACGGGTCAGGTCGAGGTGCTCGGCCAGTTCTTCACGGCCATGGCCCTCGAGCTCCACCAGCACGCTGCCCTGCCCGCTCCAGCGGCACAGGGTGCGGGCCAGGGCGGTCAGCAGCAGATCGTTGACCTGGGTGCGATAGGCGGCGGGCGCTTCCTGCAACAGGCGCTGGGTCGTGGTTTTGTCCAGGCGCGTATGGACCATCGCCGCATGGGCGTTGTCCAGCACTGCCGTTGGTGCGGCGCACGGCAACTCGGCGGTGCCCTGCAGGCGTTGCTGCCAGTAGCCCAGCTCAGCGCTGTGCTCGGTGGCGTAACGACGCAATTGCTCGGCCCAGTCACGCTGCGAGCTGGTCTTGCCCGGCAAGACCAGGGGTTTGCCGCTGCTCAGTTGTTCGAAGGCCAGTTGCAGGTCTTCGAACAGGATGCGCCACGACACGCCGTCCACCGCCAGGTGGTGGATCACCAGCAACAGGCGCTGGCTGCCGTCCGGCAGATCGGCCAGTACGGCGCGCAGCAGCGGGCCATCGCCCAGCGACAGGCTGCGCTGGGCCGATTCGGCCAGGGCTTCCAGTTCGTCGGCAGTGTTCAGGGTGCGCTGCCACAGCAGCTCAGTCGGCTGCTCGCCGAGCGGACGGTAATGCGCCTGCCAGCCGGTCTCGCTTTCGGTGAAGCTCAGGCGCAGCGCATCGTGGTGTGCAACCAGTGCCTGCAACGCTTGCTCCAGGTAACCCGCATGCAGCGGCTGGGCCGGCTTGAGCAGCACCGACTGGTTCCAGTGGTGACGCTCGGGGATATCGGTGTCGAAGAACGCTTGCTGGATCGGCAAAAGCGGCATCTCGCCAGTTAGCGGGCCCTGCTCGATCAGTTGCGCACCCTCGCCTTCCTGGGCAACGGTCGCCAGCCCTTGGACGGTCTGGTGCTGGAACAGCGCCTTGGGCG
>NZ_VZZS01000006.1:0-159915 GCF_009650575.1 Pseudomonas sp. MNR3A
GTGGTGGTGGAGAAGACCGCGCGCGAGCTGGCTGGCGTTCCCTGCCTCGAACTGGATGAGGCGGCGCCACCGAAGCAGGAGATCTGCTGCAGTAGGATGTTCGGCAAGCGGCTGACAGAGCTCGCCCCGATCAAGCAGGCCGTGGCCACCTACACCGGGCGAGCGGCTGAAAAACTGCGGGCTCAGGGCTCGGTATGCAAGCGCATGCGAGTGAGTATCCGTACCGGCATGTTCAACCCTGGTGAGCTGCACCATGCACAGGGAGCGCTTGTGGAGCTGCCTTACCCCACGAACGATACGCTGCTGCTCACCAGGGCGGCGACAAATGCGGTGGAGCGTGTTTTCAGGGAGGGCTACCGGTACAGCAAGGCGGAAGTGTTACTACTCGACTTGTGCCAGCCAGGTGACTTCACGGACGATCTGTTCGCGATCTCGCAGCCCATGGCGAGCGGCAGACTGATGTCGGTGGTGGACCAGATCAACGAGCGGTATGGGCGAGGGACAATGAGGTCGGGTAGCGTCCCCCGCACCCCCGATTGGGGGATGCGCCGGGAGATGAAGAGTCAATCTTATACGACTCGGCTCGACCAGTTATGGACTGTCCCTGCGCGCTAGGTTGGTTAATCATTACTGTTTGATGTCTTTGCCGAATCTCTAGGTGGTAGTCCAAGGCAGTTAAAACTGGTACGTGTCGATTATGTCCTTATTTAAGTTTCTGATCTCGTAATGCCATTTAAAGCTCCACTTCCACTCACTGGGTCTGGGAGAGCAATCGTTGCAGTTTTGGCAGTGTTTATTCTCAAAGCTAAGTGCAGGGACAGAGTGAGTGCCCAAATACAGATCTTTGATGCTCCCCCCGCTGGCCATCGCGTACTTATGCTTCAAACATATAAGCAGCTTAATTCCTCCAGCTGAATGCATTTGCAACGACTGAGCGACTATTCCGCCTGGTCTATAGTCTACGAATAAATGTTCGCATGTTTTCATTATCTCTGAAGGGTCATAGTTGGCCAGTGCCAGAGATACGATTTCTCCCAGTTCGTTATTCGGGTCGTCAGGATCCATTCCAAGGTTTTTGGCCATATCAATAAAGAATTTTTTTTGCTCGTCGACGCTCGCGTCAAGAAAGGAAGTTGGATTGAGGACTTTTTTGCATTCCTCTTCAATGCGTCCTAGAGCGGGGGACAATTCAGGGAGATTCTTTATTATGAAAGCTTTGGCTTCGGGTTTGGTTTTAGTGTTTTCTGGGTCTGAGGCTATGAGGCGGTATATGCATTGTGTGTAATAGGTGTTGTTTGTGTATACACAGTAATGAAGTACTAGTGATGAAAGGCTTTGGTGCCAGTGTTCAATAAATTCAATTGACTCAGTGGTGCCTCTTGCCTCATGTATTTGACGGAAAACTAATATAGAGGGTGATATCTCAATGAATAGGTCAGCAAGTATATGATACTGGCTGCTATTAAAAAGCCTGTTGCAAAGGTCGACCAGTTTTTGCAAAGCAAAACAGCATGCTCTATAAACTTGTTGTGTCTGCCCATCGAAGATCAAGTATTCCAACGAAGAATCGTTAAAATGATTCGTTGCATGATGTGCAGAAAATAATGTATCCATGCTGATTTTAAACTGCGTGCGACGCGCTTTCCCTAAGGCGATTAGTCTGAGTGGTTTTGATCGATCGAGCCGAGCCAAGTAAATAAGATTGTGACAGATTCGGAAAAGGCGATCAAAGTAATCTTGCTGGTTTCGAGTGTTAGGGGCTATCTGAAATGCGTGCCAGTAGTACAGGGTGGCGACAAACCGATCTTCTGAAGGTACTACAGGAGATGCAGATAGCGTTTCAGCTTTATCATAGAGGGAATTGTAATCCTTTGCGTGGAGCAAGTTGTCAAGTTGTTGGTGGTGCGCCTTGTAAAGAGCGTCACCAATTACATGTATTTTATGATCGAGCTCCGCTGAGGTCATCCTAGGATACTGAGCGATGGATGCTTTTATCCCAAGAATACTAAGATGATCCCAGCATAAGTTAACAGATGTCAGAAGGCTCTCTGCTAATGACGGTGAGCCTCTCGATAGTGTATTTGTCGTCGGAAGATGAACCTGAATGTAACTTTGATCTGTTGCGGTGAGTACTTTGCTCTTGAGTTCTTCGTCGATAGTTAAGGCCTTCCAGAATATTTTCTGGGTGGATACCTCTACGACAACTAGTACCACTGGGATTTTAAAGTTGTAGTAATATTTCAGTCGTTCTGTTGTTAGGGTGAATGATAGAGTTTGATTGTTATTGATGTAGGTGGAAAATTCCTCCCCCTTTATTTGGACTTTAAAGATGCTTTCTTTACCAAGTGCCTTCCCGTTGCTGTCTTTTAATTCAATTTCGCCGTCAATGCCAAAATCATTTTGATCCTCTTGGCTGCGGTAGATCCAAGCACTTGGTAAATTGTATGCGAAAATGCGCCCGGCTTCGGTGCCAATTTCACCTGCATTCATGCCAGATTCCTTTGATTAAAGCTGCCAAGGTAATGCTTTGAAGTAATGCAATAGTTACAAAAATATTCGAACAGCTTGGATTTAGGAGTTTTTTTAGGGTATTGGTATTCTTTTTTAATTGTTCGATATTTTTTTTGATAATGAGATGCATGGCTATCCATTGCGGTGGCTGTTGGCTAGGTGCCAGTATGCCACCACTACGTTAGCATTCGGTATAGATTAGGGTAACGATGGACGCTCAGCACCATGCCTTCGGAGCTGAGCTGGAGTGCAGGATGGCAAATGAGGTGCTATAAAAGTGGTACGATCAAGGAAAATTCTCGATAAATCTTAAGAAAATCATAAAGTTAAATTTTTATTAGCCCAATCCATCATTGGCTTAACCAGCTCGGCCAGCTTACTCACGCAGCACCGCTATGTTGGCTGAGATCGCGTCGGCGTTCACGTCCAAGGCTCGCAGGGCACCCATGACATTCTCGTGGATCTGGGCAGATCCTCTCTGGCTAACCCATAGCGATAGCTCCTCCAGAGCAGCCCTTATAGCTACCTGGTTCAGAAACAAAAGCTCAAGCGTGTCAGCGGTGAAAGAAGCTTTTTCGTCCATAGGTGAGGTCCATTGCTGAGATTTTTAGGGCAAGTTTAGGGCGTTTTTCAGGGCGCTTCAGGCCACGCCAGCCCTACTACCCATGGGATCTTAGCTGATATTGTGGGCCTATCCCGGCCTCGTGAGTAAGTCGGGCGGGTTCAAATCCCTATCTCTCCGCCATACATGAAAAGCCCCGCTGATGAGAATCAGCGGGGCTTTTTTATGGGCAAAATTTCGACGGTAGTAGGCTGAGGCTCGCGAGAGTTCGAGGCAGATATCAGTGCTTAAAATGACTCCGCCGCCTTTCCATCGAATCCTACCAATCAGCTTTTCCTTATTCCCTGTAGTCCATTTCCCAAACATACTCCCGCTGCCATTCCGCCATTGCAGTGCTCCAAACCGGCCTCTAGTCTCGCCGGGTCGTTGCCAATTCAACGACCGGCTTTGACAGGCCGCTTCGATCACTGAAACACGTGCAAGCGCTATGGCGGCTGTGCGTGGGGCACCTTCGTGTGCGCCGAGTTTCAGTGTCCTCGGTCTGTCAACCCGCGCACAGCTGCCACCTTCCTGTTTGACAGCGGGTGATGGCAGCCTCAATGACACTGAGGTGAGTATGCTGAAGATTGTCCCCGATCCACCCCCGCTCGAATATCCCACCCGTTCGCTCGAATTCCTTTTAAAACAGATTGCTCAGGATCTGGGTGTTGCCTTGAGCATTGCAGACCGACGATTGCCTTGTGTTTTGGGTCAGGAGCTGGCCGCGGCCAGAGGTCTGGTCAGGATGGCTTTGACCAGGATGCCAATAGATCGCTATGGGTCTTTGCCGATAGCGGCGACCCCATCGCGGGACCAGCCCGCTCCTACAGGTTGGGCGGTGTTCCCCAAGGTTGCGGTATGGCAACGGGGTGTCAATGGAGGAGAGCATCAATGAGCGATGTTGTGCAGGCACCAGCGACGCCGGGACTCACTGCATTCAGTGCAGGGGATGGTTCGGGGCGGCCACTCTTTCGCGTCGAGCAGGGTATTCCCTGCAAGCATGCTCGCGAGCATGCGTCGGAATTGCTCGGTAGTGTCAGGCGACTGACATTTTTGGGTGTCATGGAGAGCGACACCGACTTGGCCTGGGCAGGTTATTACCTGGCGGGTATGGCCAAAGCACTGCTGGATGATGCTGAGCTGGGAATGAACCAGGACTAAGCCGAAAGCGCGCCCGAGATTCTCGGGCGCGCTTTTTCAGTTATGCGGAGTTACTTTCCAGCGCTCTGCACAGCACTCGTAAGAACCCGTCACACCCTCAGGCAACGGCCGTGCTGCGGGCAGGTCGGCGGCGATACAGCACAAGCGTTGCAGTGAACGCACACAGCGCTGCGAACATCAGCCAGTAAGCCGGGGCGGCCTTGTCTGACGTGGCATGGATCGCCCAGGTGGACACCGCCGGGGTGAAGCCGCCGAACACCGCGGTGGCGAGGCTATAAGCCAGGGAGAATCCGGCAACGCGCACTTCGGTGGGCATGATTTCGGTCAGGGCAGGGATCAGTGCGCCGTTGTACATGCCATAGAGGCACGAGAACCACAGCAGCACTTCCAGCATGTGAGCGAAGCTGGGGGCCTGGGCCAGGTAGGACAGCGCAGGGTATGCCGTGAGTACGGTCAGCAGGGACATTGCCGCCAGCAGCGGTTTGCGTCCCAGGCGATCGCTCAATGTGCCGCCGATCGGCAGCCACAGGAAATTGGACACGGCGACCAGCAAGGTCACCATCAATGCATCACTGGTATCGAGCTGCAGTACGGTCTTGCCAAAGGTCGGGGCGTACACGGTGATCATGTAGAAGGCGGTGGTGGTCATGGCCACCATCAGCATGCCCAGGATCACCACCGATGCGTTGGCGCACAGTGTCTTGAACACCTGGCTCATGGTCGGGCGATGCTCGCGTTTGGCGAACTCTTCGGTCTCCTGCAAGTTGCGGCGCAGCAGGAAGATGCACGGGACGATCAGGCAGCCCACGGCAAACGGAATCCGCCATCCCCACTGGGACAACTCCTCGGCGGACAACCACTGATTCAGGCCATAGCCCAGGGCTGCGGCAACCATGATGGAGACCTGCTGGCTGGCCGATTGCCAACTGGCGTAGAAGCCTTTGCGCCCGGGCGTGGCCATCTCCGCCAGGTAAACAGAAACGCCACCGAGCTCGGCACCGGCCGAGAACCCTTGCAGCAGCCTGCCGAGCAACACCAGGGCCGGCGCCCACAGGCCGATGCTGGCATAGCCGGGCACGAACACGATCAGCAAGGTACCGCTGGCCATGATCGCCAAGGTCACGATCAGGCCTTTGCGTCTGCCGACGTCATCGATGTAGGCGCCGAGGATGATCGCCCCCAGCGGGCGCATCAGAAAGCCTGCGCCGAATACGGCGAAGGTCATCATCAATGAGGCGAATTCGTTGCTTGCAGGGAAGAACGCGGCAGCGATCTGGGTGGCGTAGAAACCGAACAGGAAGAAGTCGAACTGTTCGAGAAAATTGCCGGAGGTCACCCGGAAGACTCTTCCGGCTTTGGACGGTGCTTTGGCAGGGAGGGGGGGATTCATCACGTGCTCCAGCTATTCAGCGAATCTTTGTAAGAGGTTGTAACAAAAGATTCTTGCAGAAAGAGCATGGGTCAAAACATGAAACTTTCATTAGGTAGGCGCTTCCCTCTCGTGACGAGCCCGCGCTTGCAGGTCGGGCGGTTTCGGTAAAAGGGGCTCAATCGAGGCTGTTCCTGAGCGCTGCAAACAGCGCCTCGTACAGGGCCTCCACCTCCGGCAACCCCCTGGCCCGCAGGCAGCCATGGACCAACCCATGGCCTGGGAAGTAATCGACCGCCACTCCGTCGTCTCTCAACCGTTGTGCATAGCGCAGGCCGTCATCGCGCAGTGGGTCGAACTCGGCCACGGCAATGAAAGCGGGCGCCAGCCTCGTGAGGTCGCGGGCGAGCAATGGCAGCGCCAGCGGGCTGAGAGTAGTGGAGGGCAGGTAGGCGTTCAGGCAGGCGCGCATGTCGTCGACAGACAACAGCGGTGCATCGGCACATTCGCGTCGCGACACGCTGTCCTCGTCACCCAGCGCGGGATAGATCAGCGCCTGCATGCGCGGCTGCGGCTCATCCGCTTCACGCAGTGCCAGGCACAGGGCGGCGGCGAGATTGCCCCCGGCGCTGTCGCCGATGGCTACCAGTCGTGTGGGGTCAACCGGTACATCCAGCGCGCCATCGCGCAGGGCGCGCCAGACGGCGAGGCTGTCGTGCAGCGCGGCGGGGAAGGGGTGTTCCGGCGCGAGTCGGTAATCCACCGCGACCACCGCCACTCCCAGGCGCGCCGTCAGTTCGGCGCAGAAGAACGCGTGTGAGTCGAGCCCACCGAGCATCCA
This sequence comes from Pseudomonas sp. MNR3A, assembly GCF_009650575.1. NCBI lineage: Bacteria > Pseudomonadati > Pseudomonadota > Gammaproteobacteria > Pseudomonadales > Pseudomonadaceae > Pseudomonas > Pseudomonas sp. MNR3A. Next base: position 6,484 of record NZ_VZZS01000006.1, read on the forward strand.
GCCACCGCCATGCATAAATAGCAGCGCTGGCCACCCTCCGGCCGGTGCTGCTTGTGCCGGTTGGAACACGCGCAAGGGCACCAGTCCCGGCATATTCAGATCTCGCACCTGCACGCCTTCCGGGCATGGCGGGGTGAAGGCTGCGGCCATGCGCGAATAGGCCGCGCGCTGGGCTGCCAGTGCAGGATCGGCCACGCTGAAGGCGCGGGTCCGTTCGATGAAGGCCTGCATGTCGGCCGAGAGAGGGTAGCGCTGCATTACTGTTGCGCGACCAATGCCGCATTGGCGGGCTTGCCGTCGAACGTGGTCACGCCCTCGAGCCAGGCCGAGACCTGCTCGGGGTGCGCCTTGAGCCAGTCTCGAGCGGCATCGAGCGGTGCTTTGCGGTCGAGGATCGGCTCCATGACCTGGCTGACACCTTCGCTGGTAAAGCGCAGGTTGTGCAGCAGCTTGGCGACGTTGGCGCATTGTTGCTGGTAACCGGCTGCGGTCATGATCGAGACGGTGGCCGAGCCTTCGTTGGGGCCGAAGGCGTCGTCGCTGCCGGAGAGGTAGCGCATGTCGATCTGCAGGTTCATCGGATGCGGCTTCCAGCCGGCGAACACCACCCACTCGTTCTTCTGCACGGCACGCTTGACCGCCGTCAGCATGCCGGCCTCGCTGGACTCGATGCCCTTGAAACCCTTCAGGCCGAATTTGTCTTCGGCGATCATCTGTGCGGTGATGCGGTTCATGCCGCTGCCGGGTTCGATCAGGTACAACTGGTTCTTGAGCTTGTCGCGAAACCTGGCGATGTCGGCGAAGGTCTTCAGGCCCGCGTCGTAGGCGTAGGCGGGCACGGCATAGGTGGACTGTGCATCGGCGAGGGTGGCGGGGCTGATCACGTCGATCTGCTGTTTGTCCAGGAAAGGCTTGGCCACCGATTGCATGGTTGGCTGCCAGTAACCGAGAAACACATCGAGGCGTTTTTCCGCCATGCCGGCCAGGATGATCTGCTGCGAGGCGCTGGTCTGCTTGACCTTGTAGCCCAGGCTGTCGAGCAGGGCTTCGGCGACGGCGCTGCTGGCGACGACGTCGGTCCAGTTCACCGAGCCCATGCGCACGTTCTGGCAAGCGGCGGGTTCTGCGCCCCAGCTGGCTGCGCTGATACCCAGGAGTGCGGCGCAGGTGGCCGCCTTGATCGATCGCTGCATGACTTTTCCCCTCACGAGACGGTGATTATCGTTGTTATGTCATGACGCCCCGCGCGGCGGTGGCTGCCGTTCAGGTTATGAGTCGGGCGAGTGGAAAAATCGCACCCAGGCGACCTGCTTTTGCACCCAGGCGACTTCGAGTCTGGCACGCTATTGGGCGGGGCGCTTGGCCGAGGTGATGCTCTGATTGCTCAAAAATCACGCAACTTGTTGATTTTACTTGCGCTATTTCCTTCCCCGATTGTGCCGCCCGCGCTGCGGGTATAGACTTTGCGCACTCTTCACCAAAGGCCCCCTTTGGTCCTCGCGACCGCCAGCCAGCATGAAACCAATCCAGTTGCCCCTGGGTGTGCGCCTGCGCGATGACGCCACCTTCATCAACTACTATCCGGGCGCCAATGCCGCGGCACTGGGCTATGTCGAGCGGCTGTGCGAAGCCGACGCGGGCTGGACCGAGAGCCTCATCTATCTGTGGGGCAAGCAGGGCGCAGGGCGCACCCACCTGCTGCAGGCTGCCACCCACCGTTTCCAGCAACTGGGCGAACCCGCCGTCTACCTGCCGTTGGCGCAGTTGCTCGACCGAGGCGTAGAGTTGCTCGACCATCTGGAGCAGTACGAGCTGGTGTGCATCGACGACCTGCACGTGATTGCCGGCAAGGCCGACTGGGAAGAGGCGATGTTCCATCTGTTCAATCGCCTGCGTGACAGCGGCAGGCGTCTGCTGCTGGCGGCCTCGAGTTCGCCGCGCGAGCTGCCGATCAAGCTCGCCGACCTCAAGTCAAGGCTCACCCTGGCACTGATTTTCCAGATGCGTGGCCTGTCCGACGAAGACAAGCTGCGTGCCTTGCAATTGCGCGCCTCGCGCCGTGGCCTGCACCTGACCGATGAGGTCGGGCACTTCATTCTCACCCGTGGAACGCGCAGCATGAGTGCACTGTTCGATCTGCTCGAACGCCTCGACCAGGCCTCGCTGCAAGCCCAGCGCAAGTTGACCATTCCCTTCCTCAAGGAAACCCTCGGCTGGTAACCCTGAAAACACCGGGCCAGAGCGGCAAAACGCAAAAGTCACATTTTTTTCGATAAAATTTGCAAATAGGTCCGATAGAAGGCATAGTTTCCCCCTTCTAAAGGATTACAGACACGGTCGTGCCCATGCTCAAGCGCTTCGCACCCCTCGTGCCACTCGCACTCGTGACCCTGCTTTTTGGCTGCGCGGCCCAAGGCCCGATTTCCCAGCCCCAGGATCACCCATCGGTCACCGCGCAAACCGCGGTCAAGGCCAAGGCTTCGCATTCGTCGGTATTCGATGAAGAAGACCTCGCCACCGATGAAGACCTTCAAGCCTTCTCCAGCAACAGCAAGCCCTACCAGCTGCCCGTCCTTGCAGACAGCATTCTGGAGCGTGGCATGTCGCTGATCGGCACCCGTTATCGTTTCGGCGGTACCTCCGAGCAGTCCGGCTTCGATTGCAGCGGCTTCATCGGCTACCTGTTCCGTGAAGAGGCCGGCATGAACCTGCCGCGCTCGACCCGCGAGATGATCAACGTCGACGCCCCCAAGGTCGCACGCAACAAGCTCAAGCCGGGTGACCTGCTGTTCTTCAGCACCAACGGCCGTGGCCGTGTCAGCCATGCCGGCATCTACCTGGGTGACAACCAGTTCATCCACTCCAGCAGCCGCCGCAGCGGTGGTGTGCGCATCGATAACCTCGATGACCGCTACTGGAGCAAGACCTTCATCGAAGCCAAGCGTGCCTTGGCCATGGCGCCGACCACTACCCTGTCGCGCAACTGATATCAAAATGATGTATCCTCGCATGGCGGCGTAGCTGAAAAGCTAGCCGCCGTGCGCATTTACGAATAGCGTCTAATCTAAATCCTTAACTCTTTTTTCGGCTGCGGCCGATTGGTCTCAGACAGGTTCTGACCCATGGCGATGATGACGCGCTTCGCATTCCTTTCCTTGGTGGCACTGCTTGCCGCCTGTTCCAGCCGTGCTCCGGCACCGGCACCTGTGGCCAAGCCGCAGATCACCTTCATCGACCAACCTTCCTCGTCGCCTGTGGCTGACGATGTGTTGATCCGTGCCATCGGTCTGGTCGGCACCCCGTACCGCTGGGGCGGCAACACCCCGGATTCGGGTTTCGATTGCAGTGGCCTGATCGGTTACGTCTACCGCGGCGCGGCCAACATCAACCTGCCACGCTCGACCCGCGAGATGATCGTCATGCGTGCACCGACCGTGGACATCAATTCGCTGCAATCCGGTGACTTGGTGTTCTTCGCCACCGGCGGTGGCTCGCAGGTAAGCCATGCCGGGATCTACGTGGGGGAGGGGCGCTTCGTGCATGCGCCGTCCACCGGCGGTACGGTGCGCTTGGACTACCTGTCGAACAGCTACTGGTCCAAGGCCTACTTGCAGGCCAAGCGGGTGTTGGCGCCGGGGCATCTGGCGCAGAATCCCTGAGATTGTCGGGGCTGCGCAGCAGCCCCGGCGTACATTCAAGCCTGCTTGAGCAACAACGCCACACCCGGGTGGTATTGCCCTGACTCGTTATGCAGCTTGCGGTACGCATATGGGAAGTACCAGGCAATCGCGCAGGCCGTGTGCTTGTTCAAGTCATCGACCATATCCTGTAGTTCCTCGGGGCTTGCATGCTGCCCCGCCTTCCACGGGCTGACAAACAGCGCCCCGGCCTTGAGCTGGCTGGGATAGGCTGCCAGCCGCGCCAACGTCGCCGCCTCCTGCAGGGCGCCCGCCAGGTCCAGGCGGGCGATCTTCGGCCAGCGCTGCTCAGTGTGCAGATGAATGGATTGTTCGGCGCCAGCAATCGACAAATCGCAGCGGCCTTCGCGCTCGCCTTCGTCACGCTGCTTCTTGCTCTGATAGTGCTGCAGCGCCACCAGCTCGGCCTGCCAGGCAGCGGCGGCGAGGATACCGGCATTGGCCTGGGCGCCGTGCCAATAGGGCGCATCGCCATCGCCATGGATCTGGTTGAAGCGGTCGATGCAGTCGATCCAGCGCTCCAGGGCCGGGCGCAGGAATTCCAGGTGCGGGTTGTTGATGATCAAGCCTTGCATGCCGCGCTCTCCTTTTATTATGGTCGCGTACAGCCGGTGATGGCTATGTGATATCACTGCTTCAATAGTGAGACAAGCATCCAGATCAACCGTTCATCGTCCGCGTTTAATTGACGCTCCCTGTGCAACCCTCTAACCTTCGCGGCGTGTTTCAGGTGCTCTGCGGATCAGCTCCGGCAGGGTGAAACTGGGAAGCCGGTGGGCGCCAGCAGGGCGCGAATCCGGCGCTGCCCCCGCAACGGTAGGTGAGTCAAGGCCGCGCAAGGCCACTGGGTGTCCGCACCCGGGAAGGCGCGCGGTTTCGGGCCAAGGCCCGGCTCACGAGCCCGGAGACCGGCCTGTCACTGTCAACGGCATCACGGAGGGTGATGCGCGCTGCCCCGTGGTATCGCCACGGCCTTTGCGCGCTCCCTTCGCCTGCCTGCCTTGTTTATCTGTCGTTGCCTGGTGCCCGCCCGCGAGTGCCCGACCGGCGCGTCGACAGCCTGCGGAGAACCCCTGATGAGCGAATCCATCGAGCGCGACGAACGCCACCTGGCACGCATGCAGCGCAAAAAAGCGATCATCGACGAACGTATCGCCAATTCCCCGAATGAGTGCGGCCTGCTGCTGGTGCTCACTGGCAATGGCAAGGGCAAGAGCAGCTCGGCCTTCGGCATGCTTGCCCGTGCGCTGGGGCATGGCATGCAGTGCGGGGTTGTTCAGTTCATCAAGGGCCGTAACAGCACCGGCGAGGAGCTGTTCTTCCGCCGCTTTCCCAACGAAGTGCGCTACCACGTGATGGGCGAGGGCTTCACTTGGGAAACCCAGGACCGCCAGCGCGACATCGCCGCAGCAGAGGCGGCCTGGGCCGTCTCCCGCCAGTTGCTGCAGGACCCGTCGGTGCAGTTTGTAGTGCTCGATGAGCTGAATATCGCCCTCAAGCACGGCTACCTCGACCTGGACCAGGTGCTCTCGGACATCCAGGCCCGTCCTCCGATGCAACACGTGATCGTCACTGGCCGCGCCGCCAAGCCGGAAATGATCGAGCTGGCCGACACCGTGACCGAGATGGGCATGCTCAAGCACGCCTTCCAGGCCGGTATCCGCGCACAGAAGGGCGTTGAACTGTGAGTCGAGCCACCCGTCATTGCCCGGCGGTGCTGATTGCCGCACCAGCCTCCGGCCAGGGCAAGACCACCGTCACCGCCGCCTTGGCGCGCCTGCACCGCAACCTCGGGCGCAAGGTGCGGGTGTTCAAGTGCGGGCCGGATTTTCTCGACCCGATGATCCTGGAGCGCGCCAGCGGCGCGCCGGTGTACCAGTTGGACATGTGGATGATCGGCGAACAGGAGAGCCGCCGTCTGTTGTGGGACGCTGCCGCTGACGCCGACCTGATCCTCATCGAAGGTGTCATGGGGCTGTTCGACGGTACGCCGTCGAGCGCTGACCTGGCGCGGCACTTCGGCGTGCCGGTGCTGGCGGTGATCGATGGCACGGCCATGGCCCAGACCTTCGGGGCTCTGGCCCTGGGCCTGGCGCGCTACCAGCCTGACCTGCCATTCGCTGGCGTGCTGGCCAACCGGGTCGGCAGCCTGCGCCATGCGCAACTGCTCGAAGGTAGCCTGACCGAAGGCTTGCGCTGGTATGGCGGGTTGTCTCGCGAGCGCGGCATCGAGTTGCCCAGCCGTCACCTCGGCCTGGTCCAGGCCAGTGAGCTGAACGATCTGGATGCACGTCTGGACGCTGCCGCCGAGGCCTTGGGCGCCAGCTGCGATGCTGCCTTGCCGCCGCCGGTGGCCTTTGTCGAACCACACGCCGCCCCCTCGACCGCAAGCCTTGCCGGTGTGCGCATCGGTGTGGCCCGCGACGAGGCGTTCGCCTTCCTCTATGGCGCCAACCTCGACCTGCTGCGCGATCAGGGCGCGGAGCTCGTGTTCTTCTCGCCGTTGCACGACCGGCACCTGCCTGCGGTCGACAGCCTGTATTTGCCCGGCGGCTACCCCGAATTGCATCACCACGCCCTGGCGGCCAACGCGCCGATGCGCGAGGCGATCCGCGGCCACCATGACGAAGGCAAACCCTTGTTGGCCGAATGCGGCGGCATGCTCTACCTGCTTGAGGCCTTGACCGACGTTGCGGGCGAACGTGCCGAGCTGCTGGGCCTGTTGCCCGGCGAGGCCGTGATGCAGAAGCGCCTCGCCGCGTTGGCGCTGCAGGCCGTCGAATTGCCTGAAGGCACCCTGCGTGGCCATACCTACCACCACTCGCTGACCACCACCGAGCTTGCGCCCATCGCCCGTGGCCTGAGCCCCAATGGCGGACGTGGCAACGAGGCGGTCTATCGTCTGGGGCGCTTGACGGCGTCCTACGTGCACTTCTATTTCCCTTCCAACCCCGAAGCGGCGGCGGCGCTGTTGCGACCATGAACGAACACGCTTTCAGCGAGGCCGAGCGCGCTGCGGTCTACCGAGCGATCGGTGAGCGTCGCGACATGCGCCACTTCATCGGCGGCGATGTGGCGCCTGAGCTGCTCGCCAGGCTGCTGGCCGCCGCGCACCAGGCGCCCAGCGTCGGGCTGATGCAGCCCTGGCGCTTCATTCGTATCAGCCAGCGCGACCTGCGCCTGCGCATCCAGGCGCTGGTGGAGGAGGAGCGGATTCGCACCGCCGAGGCCCTCGGCGAGCGCTCCGACGCATTCATGCAGCTCAAGGTCGAAGGCATTGGCGAGTGCGCCGAGGTGCTGGTTGCCGCCTTGATGGACAAGCGCGAGCCGCACATCTTTGGCCGCCGGACCCTGCCGGAAATGGATTTGGCGTCGATGGCCTGCGCGATCCAGAACCTCTGGCTGGCCGCACGCGCCGAAGGCCTGGGGATGGGCTGGGTGTCGCTGTTCGACCCGCAGGCGCTGGGCGAGCTGCTGGGCATGCCGGCCGGGGCCAAGCCTGTGGCGGTGTTGTGCCTGGGGCCGGTGGCGAAATTCTACGAGGCGCCCATGCTGGTGCTGGAAGACTGGGCGCGTGAGCGGCCGCTGAGCGAGATGCTCTACGAGAACCAATGGGGAGAGCAGGCATGAGCATCGCCTTGCTGACTGTTGCCGGTGTGGCGCTGGATGCGCTGCTGGGCGAGCCGCAGCGGCGTCATCCGCTGGTGGCATTCGGCAATTTCGCCGGGCGTCTGGAGCAACGCTTGAATGCCGGTGGCCGCGGCTGGCGCAGCCATGGGGTCAGCGCCTGGTTCCTGGCCGTGGTGCCCCTGACCTTGCTGGCGCTGATCCTGTCGTGGCTGCCCTACATCGGTTGGCTGGTGGATGCCCTGGCGCTGTATTGCGCGCTGGGCATGCGCAGCCTGGGCGAGCATGTATTGCCCGTGGCCCAGGCCCTGCGCCAAGGGGATCTGGATGAAGCACGGCGGCGGGTGGGCTATCTGGTCAGCCGCGAGACCCGCGAGCTCGACGAGCCTGCCGTGGCCCGCGCCGCGACCGAGTCGGTGCTGGAGAATGGAAGCGATGCGGTATTCGCCGCGCTGTTCTGGTTCGTCGTGGCCGGTGCGCCGGGCGTGGTGCTGTACCGCCTGAGCAATACCCTGGATGCCATGTGGGGTTATCGCAACGAACGTTTCGAGCGCTTCGGCTGGGCCGCAGCGCGTATCGACGATGTACTCAACTACCTGCCGGCCAGGCTGGTGGCCTTGACCTACGCATTGCTGGGCAAGACTCGCCTGGCGCTCAGTTGCTGGCGCAACCAGGCGCCGCTGTGGGACAGCCCCAACGCAGGCCCGGTGATGGCCGCAGGGGCCGGTGCCCTCGGCGTGGAGCTGGGAGGTCCGGCGGTGTACCACGGTGAGCTGCACGAACGAGCGCGCCTGGGCGAGGGGCCGGTGGCCGACGCCGATGCCATCGAGCGCGGCTGGAGCCTGGTGCAGCGCGGCGTATGGCTGTGGCTGCTGGTGATCTGCACGGGGGCCTGGCTCTATGCTTGAACATGGTGGCCGCCTGCTGCGCGCTGTGCACCAGTACGGTATCGCACGCGAAGACTGGCTCGACCTGTCCAGCGGTATCGCCCCCTGGTCCTTCTCCATCCCATCGATTCCGCTGGAGGTCTGGGCGCGCCTGCCTGAGGTCGAGGATGGCCTGGAGCAGGTCGCGCGCGCCTACTATGGTGTCGATGAACTGCTCGCGGTGGCGGGCTCTCAGGCAGCGATCCAGGCCTTGCCGCACTTGCGCACGCGCGGGCGGGTCGGCGTGTTGTCGCCGTGCTATGCCGAGCATCCGCATGCCTGGCAGCGCGCCGGGCATGAGCTTGTCGAGCTCGATGACGACCAGGTTGAAGCGGCCCTGGACCGCCTCGATGTGCTGCTGCTGGTCAACCCGAACAACCCCACGGGGCGCTGCGTGCCGCGCGAGCGCCTGCTCGACTGGCACGCACGCCTGGCTCGACGCGGCGGCTGGCTGGTGGTGGACGAGGCGTTCATGGACAACACCCCGGCACACAGCATCACCGATCAGAGTGGGCGTGGCGGATTGATCGTGCTGCGTTCGTTCGGCAAGTTCTTTGGCTTGGCCGGTGTGCGCCTGGGCTTCGTGATGGCCGAGGCGCCACTGCTGCAGCGCCTGGCCGAGATGCTGGGGCCGTGGACGGTCAGCGGCCCGACCCGGATCATCGGCCAGTCGTGCCTTGCCGATGGCCAGGCGCAGCGGGCGCAGATCGTGCGCTGCGCCGAAGCCAGCGCACGCCTTGCAGCACTGCTGGCCGAGTCTGGCTTGCCCGCCACTGGCGGCTGCGACCTGTTCCAGTACTTGCGCGATCCGCGCGCCGCCCAGCTTCACGACTTTCTCGCCCGCCGCGGCATTCTCGTGCGCCTGTTCGAGGCGCCTGCCGCCGTGCGTCTTGGCTTGCCTGCCAGTGCGGCGGATGAACAGCGCCTGCGCCAGGCGCTGCAGGACTACCAGAAGGAATCGGCATGACCACCCTCATGGTGCAAGGCACCACCTCCGATGCCGGCAAGAGCACGCTGGTCACCGCCCTGTGCCGTTGGCTGTTGCGCCAGGGTGTCGGCGTGGTGCCGTTCAAGCCGCAGAACATGGCGCTCAACAGCGCGGTGACCGCCGACGGTGGCGAGATTGGCCGCGCCCAGGCGGTGCAGGCCCAGGCCTGCCTGCTGGCACCGCATACCGACATGAACCCGGTACTGCTCAAACCCAACAGTGACACCGGCGCCCAGGTCATCGTCCATGGCCGCGCGGTGACCAGCATGAACGCCGTCGCGTATCACGACTACAAGGCCATCGCCATGCGGGCGGTCCTGGCCTCGCACCAGCGCCTGAGCGCTGCCTACCCGGTGGTGATGGTCGAAGGCGCAGGCTCGCCTGCCGAGATCAACCTGCGGGCCGGCGATATCGCCAACATGGGGTTTGCCGAGGCGGTGGACTGCCCGGTGATCCTGGTTGCCGATATCAACCGTGGCGGCGTGTTCGCCCACCTGGTCGGCACCCTCGAACTGCTGTCGCCCAGTGAGCAGGCGCGGGTGAAGGGGTTTGTCATCAACCGTTTTCGCGGAGACATCGCCTTGCTGCAACCGGGCCTGGACTGGCTCGAGCAGCGTACCGGCAAACCGGTGCTGGGCGTGTTGCCCTACGTCACTGACCTGCACCTGGAGGCCGAGGACGGCATCGACCGGCGCCAGTCGCTCAAGAGCGATCGTGTGCTCAAGGTGATCGTTCCGGTATTGCCGCGCATCAGCAACCACACCGACTTCGACCCGCTGCGCCTGCACCCGCAGGTGGACTTGCAGTTCATCGGCCCCGGCCAGCCGATTCCGCCTGCCGACCTGATCATCCTGCCCGGCTCTAAGAGCGTGCGCGGTGACCTGGCGCAGTTGCGCGAGCGCGGTTGGGACAGCGCCATTGCCCGTCACCTGCGTTACGGCGGCAAGCTCATCGGCATCTGCGGCGGGCTGCAGATGCTGGGGCGCCAGGTGCACGACCCGCTGGGGCTGGAAGGGCCGGCGGGTTCGAGCGCTGGGCTGGGCCTGTTCGACTACGCCACCGTGCTGGAAGCCGAAAAGCAGCTGCGCAATGTCGAAGGCGTGCTGAGCCTCGAGCAGGCACCGGTGTCGGGCTACGAAATTCATGCAGGCGTCACCCAGGGGCCTGCGCTGGAGCAGCCTGCGGTGATGCTCGAAGATGGACGTGCCGATGGCGCGATCAGCGCTGACGGGCAGATCCTCGCCACCTACCTGCACGGTTTGTTCGAGGGTAGCCAGTCGTGCGCCGCGCTGCTGCGCTGGGCCGGGCTGGATGACGTCGAGGTGGTCGATTACGAGGCGCTGCGCGAACGCGATATCGAACGCCTGGCCGACCTCATCGAGCAGCACCTGGACACCGCGCGGTTGCGCGCCTTGTGTGGAGTGGCCTGAGATGCGCAACCTGATCCTCGGTGGTGCCCGCTCGGGCAAGAGCCGCCTGGCCGAGCAACTGGCCGTGGCCAGTGGTTTGCCGGTCACCTATATCGCCACCAGCGAGCCGCTGGACGGCGAGATGAATGAACGCGTGCGCCTGCACCGCGAGCGCCGGCCTTCTGACTGGGGGCTGATCGAAGAGCCTCTGGCCCTGGCCCGCGTGCTGCGCGCCGAAGCAGACGAAAGGCGTTGCCTGCTGGTGGATTGCCTGACCCTGTGGCTGACCAATCTGCTGATGCTCGATGACCCGCAGCGCCTGGTCGAGGAGCGTGACGCGCTGCTCGACTGCCTGGCCAGCCTGCCTGGCACGCTGATCCTGGTCAGCAACGAAACCGGCCTGGGCGTGGTGCCCATGGGCGAGCTGACCCGCCGTTACGTCGACCTGGCCGGCTGGCTGCACCAGGCCGTGGCCGAACGCTGTGAGCGCGTGGTGCTCACGGTTGCCGGCCTTCCTCTCATGCTCAAAGGACCTGCTCTATGAACACCTCCTGGTGGCTCGATGCCTGCCAACCCCTCGACAACGATGCCATGGAGCAGGCGCGCACCCGTCAGCAGCAACTGACCAAGCCCGCCGGATCGCTGGGCCAACTGGAAGCGCTGGCGATTACCCTGGCCGGCCTGCAAGGTCGCGAGCGTCCGACCCTCGAGCGCGTGGCGATCGGCTTGTTTGCCGGTGACCATGGCGTGGTGGAGGAGGGTATCTCCGCCTATCCCCAGGCTGTGACTGGCCAGATGTTGCGCAATTTCGTCGGCGGTGGGGCGGCGATCAGTGTGTTGGCGCGTCAATTGGAGGCGACGCTGGACGTGGTCGACCTGGGGACCATCGACCCGGAACTGCAACTGCCGGGCGTGCATCACCTGCGCCTGGGCGCCGGCACTGCCAACTTCGCCCGCCAGCCGGCGATGACCGACGCGCAACTGCGCGCCGCGCTCGGGGCCGGGCGCGACAGTGCCTTGCGCGCCGCAGGCCAGGGCGCACAGCTGTTTATCGGTGGCGAGATGGGGATTGGCAACACCACGGCAGCGGCAGCCCTGGCCAGCGCATTGCTGGGGTGCCCGGCCGATGCCCTGAGCGGCCCGGGTACTGGGCTCGACAGTGCCGGCGTGCGGCACAAGGCCGAGGTGATCGAGCGAGCCCTGGCACTGCATGGCCTGCAGAACGCTGACCCGCTGCGGGCATTGGCCTGCGTCGGTGGTTTCGAGATCGCGGCGCTGGCGGGTGCATACCTGGCCTGCGCGCAGAGTGGGGTCGCGGTGCTGGTCGACGGCTTCATCTGCAGCGTGGCGGCCTTGGTTGCCGTACGCCTCAATCCGCAGTGCCGTCAGTGGCTGCTTTTCGCCCACCAGGGCGCCGAGCCTGGACATCGTGTCTTGCTCGAGGCGCTGCAGGCTGAACCGTTGCTGGCCCTCGGGCTGCGCCTGGGCGAGGGCAGTGGTGCCGCGCTGGCGGTGCCGCTGATGCGCCTGGCCTGCGCCCTGCACGGGCAGATGGCGACCTTCGCCGAAGCGGCGGTGGCGGATCGTCCGGCATGATCCTCGATCTGCTGCGTCATGGTGAGACCGAACTGGGCGGCGGCTTGCGCGGCAGCCTGGACGACGCCCTGACCGCGCAGGGCTGGGCGCAGATGCGCGCGGCTGTCGCGGTGGGTGGGCCTTGGGATGTGCTGGTCAGTTCGCCGTTGCAGCGTTGCGCACGTTTCGCCGACGAACTGGGCGCAAGTCTCCAACTGCCGGTGCAACTGGAAGCGGGTGTGCGCGAGCTGCACTTTGGCGAGTGGGAAGGACGCAGCGCGGCGCAGATCATGCAGACCGAAGCGGACGCGTTGGGGCGTTTCTGGGCCGACCCCTACGCCTTCACGCCGCCTGCAGGCGAGCCGGTGGCCGACTTCGCCGAGCGTGTGCTGACAGCGGTCGAAACCCTGGCCCGGCAACACTCCGGCAAGCGCGTGCTGCTGGTGACCCACGGCGGTGTCATGCGCCTGTTGCTGGCCCGCGCCCGTGGATTGCCGCGCGAGCAGTTGCTGCAGGTCGAGGTGCGGCACGCTGCGCTGATGCGTCTGGCGCTGCAGGCCGACGGCCAGTTGCGTGAGGTGGTTTGATGCTGCCGTTCTGGATTGCCCTGCAGTTTCTCAGCAGCCTGCCGGTAAGCCTGCCGGGCATGCCGGAGCCGCGGCAGATGAGCCGTTCGCTGCTGTTCTACCCGGCAGTCGGGTTGCTGTTCGGCCTGCTGTTGTGGGCTGCCAGCGCGCTGCTGCAGGGCGTTGCGGCACCGTTGCAGGCTGCACTGCTGCTGGCCTTGTGGGTGCTGCTCAGCGGCGCCCTGCACCTGGATGGCCTGGCCGACAGTGCCGACGCCTGGTTGGGTGGCTTCGGCGATCGCGAGCGCACCTTGCAGATCATGAAAGACCCGCGCAGTGGCCCGATTGCCGTGGTCACCCTGGTGTTGGTGCTGCTGCTGAAGTTCTGTGCCCTGTGGGTGCTGGTCGAGCGTGGCGCGGGTGCCTGGCTGGTTCTGGCGCCAGTGGTCGGGCGGGCTGCGATGCTCGGTTTGTTCCTCTGTACACCTTATGTGCGTGCCGGGGGGCTGGGCTCGGCACTGGCCGAACACCTGCCCAGGCGTGCGGCGGGCTGGGTACTGCTGGGTACTGCCGGGGTTTGCCTGGTGCTGGGCGGTTGGGTGGCGTTGTGGGTAATGTTGCTGGCACTGGCGGTATTCGCTGGGCTGCGGCGGCAGATGTGCCGACGATTGGGTGGTACCACAGGTGATACCGCAGGCGCTTTGCTGGAGCTGCTTGAGTTGACGGTGGTGGTGGGGCTGGCGCTTTCGTATTGATACACGTGCCTTTCAAGGTGTTTGCGTAGAGGCTGGCATGTGCTTGCCGAAAGGTTTTCAGCGCCTGTGAGATCGAGCGCCGCCCGCGCGGCGCTTCGCGGGCAAGCCCGCTCCCACATTTGTTTCGGGTCAGTTTCTCCTGTTTCCATCGGTGCCCGCCGCCTTGGCGCATGGCTGGATATGGATGAAAGGCGATCGCTCAAATGTGATAACGGATAGAGCAGATAAGGGGCACCCGCCAATCACTCAGGAATAATTGGCCCGAAATAGATGTGGGAGCGGGCTTGCCCGCGAAGCGCCGCGCGGGCGGCGCTCGATCTCATAGACGCTGAAAGACTTTCGACGAGCACCTGCCAGCCCTCACGCAAGCCCTGAGCAGGCGCAGAAATTTCTTGCAACATCCAAGGTGCGGGTATATACACGCATTTATGTTGACCAGTGAATGCATCTGCACCCATCTACGTCGTGCCGCCCGTGGGGTGAGCCGACATTACGACGAAGCCTTGGCGGATTTCGGGATCAATGTCGCGCAGTTTTCCTTGTTGCGTCATCTGCAGCGGCTCGACCAGCCGAGTATTACCAGCCTGGCTGAGGCCATGGGCCTGGATCGCAGTACCCTGGGCCGCAACCTGCGTGTGCTGGAAGCTGACGGGCTGGTGACGCTCGGCGAGGGCAGCGACCAGCGCAATCGCCTGGTGTGCCTGACCGAAGCAGGCAAGGCGTGCCTGGCTGCCGCACATCCTGCCTGGGAGCAGGCTCAGCTACAGTTGGTCGAGCATCTGGGCGAGAGTCAGCGCGATGAACTGGTTCGCTTGCTGGAGCGTTTGGCCTGAAATGTGCCCTATAAAGCGGGTATATACCCGCACAAACCTTGCGATGGCTAGGAGACAACAACAATGACTTCTGTTTGGCGAACCAGTGGCTGGGTGCTGCTCGGGGCGGCGCTGATCCTGGCGCTGTCGCTGGGTGTGCGACATGGCTTTGGCCTGTTCCTGGCCCCCATGAGCGCCGATTTTGGCTGGGGGCGCGAAGTCTTCGCCTTCGCCATTGCCCTGCAGAACCTGATCTGGGGATTGGCCCAGCCGTTCGCCGGCGCGCTGGCCGATCGCCTGGGCGCGGCGCGGGTGGTGATCATTGGCGGCATTCTCTACGCTGCCGGCCTGGTACTGATGGGCATGGCCGATTCGATCTGGTCGTTGTCGCTGAGTGCTGGCTTGCTGATCGGCATCGGGCTTTCCGGTACCTCGTTCTCGGTAATCCTCGGTGTGGTTGGCCGTGCGGTGCCGCCGGAGAAACGCAGCATGGCCATGGGTATTGCCAGCGCGGCGGGATCGTTCGGCCAGTTCGCCATGCTGCCGGGTACGCTTGGGCTGATCCAGTGGCTGGGCTGGTCGGCAGCGTTGCTGGTGTTGGGTTTGATGGTGGCGCTGATCGTGCCTTTCGTCGGGCTGCTGCGTGATCGGCCGCTACCCAGTCAAGGCGGCGAGCAGACGCTGGGCCAGGCACTGCGCGAGGCGTGCTCGCACTCCGGTTTCTGGTTGCTGGCCCTGGGCTTTTTCGTCTGTGGCTTCCAGGTGGTGTTCATCGGTGTGCACCTGCCGGCCTATCTGGTCGACCAGCACTTGCCGGCGACCATCGGTACCACGGTGCTGGCACTGGTCGGGTTGTTCAACATTGTCGGCACCTACACCGCCGGCTGGCTGGGCGGGCGCATGTCCAAGCCGCGTCTGCTGACCAGCCTGTATCTGCTGCGGGCGGTGGTGATCGTGCTGTTCCTGTGGGCACCGGTGACCGAATTCAGCGCCTACCTGTTCGGCATCGCCATGGGCCTGTTGTGGTTGTCGACGGTGCCGCTGACCAACGGCACGGTGGCGACCCTGTTCGGGGTGCGTAACCTGTCGATGCTGGGGGGCATCGTGTTCCTGTTCCACCAGCTTGGCGCCTTCCTCGGTGGCTGGCTGGGCGGGGTGGTCTATGACCACACGGGCAGCTATGACCTGGTCTGGCAGATCTCCATTCTGCTCAGCCTGCTGGCGGCGGCCCTCAATTGGCCGGTGCGCGAACGCCCGGTTGCGCGCCTGCAGGCCAAGGCGGCATGAACCGCTCCTGGCTGCGCGGGCTGCTGGTGGCGGGTGCGCTGCTGGTGCTGGCGCTTGCCTGGTGGGGCTGGCATCAGGGCGGATTGGCATTGATGCAGCTGGGCATGGGCGTTTGTTAAGCGCTACCCTGCAAGGAATTGTCTTGTAGGAGATTGGGAACATGCTTACGCGTTGGCTCGCAGTACCCTTGCTCGCTTTGGCGGCCACTTCCTCCAGCTGGGCCGCCGATTGTCCGGCGCTGCTGCAAGGCAGCCTGCCGGAGCTACGCGGCAAGGGCCAGGTCGATCTGTGCCAGCGGTACGCTGGCAAGCCGCTGGTGGTGATCAATACCGCCAGCTACTGCGGCTTCGCGCCGCAGTTCGAGGGGCTGGAGGCTGCCTACAAGGAGTACCACGAGCAGGGGCTGGAAATGCTCGGCGTGCCCTCCAACGATTTCAAGCAGGAAGATGCCGACAGCGAGAAGACCGCCAAGGTCTGCTACGCCAACTACGGTGTCACCTTCACCATGACCAAGACTCAGCCGGTGCGCGGCAAGGATGCGATCCCGCTGTTCGTCGAGCTGGCAAAGCAGAGCAGTGCACCCAAGTGGAATTTCTACAAGTACGTGGTGGACCGGCGAGGCAAGGTGATCGGCAATTTTTCCAGCCTGACCAAGCCGGATGATCCGGCGTTCCGGGCGGCTATCGAGAAGGCCATAGCTTCGCAGCCCTGATGCGGTGCTGTCTCGTGCGGGCGGTCAGTGCGGATGCACGGTGATGGCCACCAGGCGCATCACCACGGGCCGCACCATGAGCACGCAGACGAACGCCACCGGCATCGCCAGTTGGTAGGCCTGGAGCACCTTGCGCAAGTAGCCTTGGTCGATGCCGGCCGTGGCAGCGGTGATCACGAAGCACATCAGCATCGCCATGATCGCCGACATGTAGAAGGCGAAGACATAGGGTGTGGCACTGGCGCGGAGCTTGCGACGGCGTGGCTGGGGCAAAGGGGTCATGAGGGCGCCTCTCGGTTGGACATGAGAAGCGCAGGTTAACAATGGTCAGTTGTGCGCTGTAGACCAGCCGGGTTGAGTTCTTTATAAAGAGATTCTTACGAATCCCAAGAGCGCAGCCATGGATCTGCTCAATGCCATCCGCAGTTTCATCAAGGTCGTCGAGGCTGGCAGCATTGCCGGTGCAGCGCGCACACTGGGCCTGAGTGCGGCAGCGGTCAGCCAGAACCTGGCGCGCCTGGAGGCGCACCTGCAGGTCCGTCTGCTGTCGCGCAGCACGCGCAGCATGGCGCTCACGCCTGCTGGCAGCCAGTATTACAGCCGGGTCAAGCATGTAGAACGTGACCTGATCCTGGCCGAACAGGAGGTCACCACCCCCGATACCGAGCCGCAGGGGCGCTTGTGCATTGCCGCCTCATCGGCGTTCGGGCGCCGCATCCTGGCGCCCCTGATTCCTGCCTTCAGTGCGCGCTATCCGCTGCTTTCGATAGAAATGGTTGCGAGTGATCGCCGGGTCAGTCATGCCCGCGAAGATGTCGATGTCAGTCTGCGTATTACGCCGCAGCTGGAAGATCATCTGCTGGCGCGACATATCGCCCGGATTCCGTTCATCTGTTGCGCCTCGCCGGGATATCTGGCCAGGGCTGGCCGACCCACCACGCCCGAGGCGCTGCGTGATCATCGCTGCCTGGTGTTGCGTTATCCGGTCGATGGTCGCCTGCTGCGCTGGGGCTTTGTGCGTGATGGCATGCGCTTCGAGGCGGAGTTCGACAATGTATTGATCAGCGACGACATCGAGGCCCTGGCGGAAATGGCGCTCAATGATGGTGGGGTGACGCGCCTGGCCGAGTTCCTTGTGCGTCCGCACCTGGACAGCGGTCAGTTGGTGCCGTTGTTCGACTCTGCCCAACCTGGCGAGGCCTATGCGCAGACCGAACCGATGGATGTGTTCCTGTGCGTGGCCGATCGCTTTGCCATGACCACCAAAGTGCGGGTATTCATGGAGTACCTGCAGGCGAGCCTTGGCGAGCATTGGCGCGTGCAGGCATGAAAAAACCGCCACGAAGGCGGTTTTTCATGCAGCCTGAACCCACTCAGAAGCGGTAGGTGAGCGACGCTCCGATGCCGTGAGCGCTGTTCTCGTACTTGGCCTGGTAGGTGCCTTTGGTGGCGCTGGCCAGGTTCACCTTGGTGTCCTCTTCCCACAGGTAGGAGTAGGCCACGTCGATGGTCACGTCGTCGGTCGGGCTATAGCCGGCACCCAGGCTGAAGATCTTGCGATCGCCAGTAGGGATGCGCGGAGAGCGGTCGTGGTTGTTGGTTGGCGACTGGTCGACGGTGAAGCCGGTGCGCAGGGTCCACTCCTTGTTCACCTTGTACGAGGCACCGATGGCGTGAGCCCAGGTGTCGTGCCAGTTCTGCTCTTCGCTGATGGTGCCGAACTGGCCGGCCAGCGGTGCAGGGACGTCGTTGGTGACGGTGATGTCCTTCAGACGGCTCCAACGGGTCCAGGTGCTGCCTGCGTACAGGGTCCACTGGTCGTCGAGTTCGTGGGTGACCGAGAAGTCCACCGACTCGGGCGTCTTGATCTTCAGGTCGGCGTCGAATTTGCTGCCGCTGAACGGGCCGATCAACGCGTTGTTGATCTTGGTCTTGCCTTCGAGCTTGTAGTCGACCATCGAGTGGTAGGTCAGGCCGAGGCGGGTGCGGTCGGTGGCCTGCACCAGGATACCGATGTTGTAGCCAACGGCGGTGTCATCACCCTTGATCTTCACTTCGCCATCGTTGCGGCCAGGGGAGCGCGGGTTGATGGTGCTCGAACCCAGCTCGCCCTCGATGCGGTTGATGGTCGGGCCGAAACCGATCGACACCTTGTCGTTGAAGGCGTAGCTGACGGTCGGCTGGAAGGTGACCACTTCGACGTGGCTCTTCTTGCCCCAGTAGCGTGCCGCGTGGTTGCTGCCGTAGTCGGTGACCAGGCCGAAGGGCACGTAGACGCCGAAGCCCAGGCTCCAGTGATCGTCGATTGGCTTGACGTAGTAGCCCATGGGCACGCCTACGAACGGCACCATGTCACCGTCCATTTTCCCGCCCAGGTTGCTGCCGCGGCCGGAAATGTCGGTCTTGGCGATGACGGCTGCGCCGCCTACGGTGATCTGTTCGCGCTTGAGGCGCGACATGCCGGCAGGGTTTCCGTAAATGGTGCTGGCATCGTCGGCAGAGGAAGAACGACCCGCAAAACCTGTCCCCATGCCACTGACGCTCTGTTCGTTGAGGGCGAAGCCGCTGGCGAACAGTTGGCTGGAAGCGAGCGCGATAGCGACGCCGAGAGAGGTTTTGAGCATGACTGTTTTCATTATTAGAACTCCTTGGGATCTCCGGGGCGAAAAGCTACCAACAAATCACGCACTACGCCATAGCCTGTATCGGCGGAGATAGAGCGGTTTTGTAGGACAATCCGACCAAAATTCCCTTTTTTCCGGTTTGCTTGTAGGACGGTTCTTAAGATGCCTGGGACATTATCGGATTTACCCAGCAGTGCCAGGCCTGCGTGAAGTCGCGGAGGCGTCCCTGGGGGTGGAAGGTCTGTCGCCAGATTCGTGCGAGCCCTAGAAGATCGTCGGGGGCGGGTAGAGGCGTGGCCTGTTCTTCGATGAGCATCCAGGCGATGGCGGTGGCATAGCGCAGGTTGACCGTCAGCTCCAGGTGCGGGCCACCAAGGAAGGCATGCTGACTGGCAAGCCCGCGGACCAGGCTTGCCAGCTCGGGATCGCGGGCCAGGTAATCGTCCCAGAGGGTTTGATGGCGCGTCTCGCCGATCCTGTACAAGCCGTGACCGCGACGGTCATGCAGGGCTGCTCCAAGGCTGGACTGGCTAGCTGCGACGCCCAGCAGCAAGGCTTCGGCGCTCGCGCTATGGCGATCCAGGTAGATCAGCGTGGGGCGGATCACATATTGACTCAACTCGTTCGCAGCGATACCCATGATGCCCTCGAACTGTCAGGGGCCGACGGGCGCTGGAGCTTGGCAGCTAATGGATGATCAGGCCCGCCGGAAGCGGCTCGCACCGCTCGAGTTGAAGTGTAGTGTGATAATCATGGTGTAAAGGGCTGTTTTTAAATCGATTGCTGCCGCAGCGCCTCTGCCATATGCCTTGTGGCAATTAAGCAAAGAGCGTTTCGGGCAGCAATCAGGGGCGGTCATTCATGGGGTGAATCCTCACCCATTCATTCATGCGACCAACGACTGGCGGGTGCGATCGATCACCGCCTGCAGCGGCTCTGCGTGGGTGTATTGCTCTGGATACAGGCGCTCGGTGTGGCAGGCCACGCCGTGTTCGTCGACCAGGGTGAAGCTGAAGCTGCCCTTGCGAGGGGCAACGATGAGGCACTTCAGTGGGGCGAAGGCCTGAGAAAGCGTGCCGAAGGCGCGCTGGATCTGATGGTGATTAGTCATTTTTTTAGATTTCCTGCTCAAGACACGGGTTTCGATCCATGCACAATAGAAACGTTCCGGTGACGCCTTTATTAAGGGAGGCGAAAAACCTGACCGGAACAGAGCAGCCAGAGGTAGCGCAAGCACAAGTAAGGCGCCGGGCTGACTGGTAGGTACTTCGGAAGGCGGGCAGCATCCCACGGACCAGGTTCGAGGCCACTGGGTGAAGATCCCGATCAATCTGTCATTAGGTGATTCGTGCTGGAGCGGCTGTTGCCGTCGAGGGAATCATCGAGTGGGCCGGTCCTGGTTTCAGCGGTGCTACCCGGGGAGGGTGGCCATTCGCAAGGACGTTGCGGCCAGAATTGACGTTCAGCTTGGTACTAACGGCGGCCACACTACTGGAAGGTTTGCGGCATGGCAAGCGTTTTTTGATTTTCTTCAGCGAAGCCGAGCATTATCTCTGTTCGTGGTGCATCTGTGAAGGGATGGGTTGCGGTAACACGATGCTGTTTTCCCGCCGTGGTGCGAGCCTGCGCACTTTGTTGGCGCACTTGTGCACACTTGGAGCATGACTTGTAACTGTTCTGCAACGTCTTCCCCGGACGCCGCCAATGACTTGACTGAGCCCTTAAGTCAATGAAAAAAAACACTTATTTAGGCTGGTGAAAAAATCGTCAGTTTGACTGTAAGCCCCATTCCACAGGGGTTTGCGGGCGCCAAGGGGGGGTTGTCCACCGAGTTATCCACAGGTTCTGTGGATTGTCCCTAGGGCTTGCTCTAGGACGGGCGTGCCAGCTGTTTTCGGAAGGGTCCGACACCTAGCCATGGAAAATACTTACCGCCTTTCTCTGGGGTGAAAACGTCAAGAAAAGAACCATGAAATATTTTTTTCCGACGCCCCAATGTTGCCCCGGGCCTTTGTCGAAAAAATCGAGTAGAGTGGCGCGCCTCTCGAATCACCATCGCTGTTGTCATGAAGTTTCGTGGTAAATCCCCCGCCGGTTCCCCCGCCATTGCGCCGTTGGTTTCTCCCAAGCGCTTTTCCCTGAAAGTGGCCCTGTGGCTGCTCGACAACCCGCGCCTGGCTGACAAGCCCAGCGTCAAGCACCTCGCTGGGCGCATGCTCAAGCAACCCGCCCGGCAGGGCGTGGTGGTAGCGCAGAGTCGCCTGGGGCAGATGCTCTGCCGTGACTGTGGCACTGCGCGGGATCGGCGTATCGGCCATGAGCTGCTGCGCCAGGCCGCCCGCGCCGGTGACAGTCGGGCTCAGCTCGAATATGGCCGGTTGTGCCAGGCGCAGGATCCCGAGCAAGCGCGGTACTGGCTGGAGCTGGCGGCGGGACAGGGTTCGCAGGAGGCGCGGCGGCTGCTTGGCCTGCTGCCTTCGGTGCAATAGCACCGGCAAAAAACCTGTAAGCTGCGCACAATCTAAGCGTTGACCGGAGCAAGCATGGCAGTGGACCTGGCCAGTATTCTATTGGGCATCGTGGCTGCCGCGGTGCCGTGCCTGGGGTGGGTGTTGCAGGTCCAGCGTCGGCTCGCCGCCCGCCAAACCGAAACCGGCCTGATGCAGGAACGCCTGAGTGCCGCGCAGTTGGCCCAGGCTGGCCTGCAGGCGCAGCTCGAAGCCTGCCGCGACGAGATCAGCGACCTCAGCGAAGCCAACAGCCACAAACAGGCGACACTTGCTGCGCAGAATCGCGAGCTGGAACTGTTGCAGAACGAGCGCGACAACGCGCGCGATGCCGCCCATGCCTGGAGCCTGGAGCGCGCTACCCGCGAAGCCGAACTGCGTCGCCTGGAGGCTCAGGCTGCGCGGCTGGACGCCGAACTGCGCGAGCAGCAGGAAAGCCACGCCCAGCGCCTGGACGACTTGCAGGAAGCCCGCGATACGCTACGTGCCCAGTTCGCCGAGATGGCCACCAAGATTTTCGACGAGCGCGAGCAGCGCTTCGCCCAGACCAGTCAGCAGCACCTGGGACAATTGCTCGATCCGCTCAAGGAGCGCATCCAGGCCTTCGAAAAGCGTGTGGAAGAGAGCTACCAGCAGGAGGCCCGCGAGCGCTTCTCGCTGGGCAAGGAGCTTGAGCGCCTGCAGCAACTCAACCTGCGTCTGTCTGATGAGGCCACCAATCTCACCCAGGCGCTCAAGGGCCAGAAGACCCAGGGCAACTGGGGCGAGTTGATTCTCGAGCGGGTACTGGAGCATGCGGGCCTTGAGAAAGGCCGCGAGTACCAGACCCAGGTCAGCCTGAAGAGCGCCGATGGCGAGCGTTTCCAGCCCGATGTGCTGATCATGCTGCCGGGGGACAAGCAGGTGGTGGTCGATGCCAAGGTCAGCCTCACCGCCTATCAACAGTTCGTCTCCGGCAATGACGAGGCGGCGCTCAAACAGCACGTGCAGTCCTTGCGCAGTCACGTCAAAGGCCTCTCCAGCAAGGATTACAGCCGGCTGGATGGCTTGCACAGCCTGGATTTCGTATTGCTGTTCGTACCCATCGAAGCGGCCTTCTCGGCAGCGCTGCAAGCGGAGCCGGGCCTGTTCCAGGAAGCCTTCGACCGACAGATCGTCATTGTCAGCCCCACCACCTTGCTCGCGACCCTGAGGGTCATCGACAGCCTGTGGAAGCAGGAGCGTCAGGGCCAGAACGCCCGCGAGATCGCCGAGCGTGCGGGTTGGCTGTACGACAAGTTCGTGCTGTTCATCCAGGACCTGGACGAGCTCGGTGCGCGCCTGCAGCAGGTCGACAAGGCCTACGCCGCAGCGCGCAACAAACTGTGCGAAGGGCGCGGCAATCTGATCAGCCGCAGCGAGCAGCTCAAGCTGCTGGGCGCGCGCGCCAGCAAGAGCTTGCCTGCCGACCTGCTGGAGCGTGCGCTGTCGGATGAGGCGCTGGCCGATGCAACGCTTACTGAACCAGGCTCAGATGCCGATTGAGCAACGCACGCAGGGCGGCGGGCTTGACCGGCTTGGCCAGGTAGTCCAGCCCTGCAGCATGCACCTGGGCGATGGTTTCGTTGCGCCCGTCGGCACTGATCACCACGCCTGGAACGGGTTCGCCCAGGCGCGTGCGTAGCCAGGCCATCAGGCCAGTACCGGTTTCGCCGTCGTCCAGGTGGTAGTCCACCAGCGCCAGGTGCGGGCGCATGCCCTTCAATAGCAGCGCCTCGCACTCGGCCTGGTTGCGTGCGGTCCAGACCTGGCAGCCCCAGCGCCCGAGCAGGCTGTTCATGCCGATCAGGATGCTGTCTTCGTTGTCCACGCACAGTACCTGCAGCCCGGCGAGCGGTTGCCCGCCCGGTTCCACGGGCGCTGCGGGCGCTGCCACCGGATGCCTGGCGATCGGCACGCTGACCCGGAACACGCTGCCCTTGCCTGGCCACGAGCGCACTTCCAGTCGATGCCCGAGCACCCGGCACAGGCCATCGGCGATTGCCAGGCCCAGGCCCAGGCCTTTTTCGGCGCGGGTCTGATGGCTGTCCAGGCGTTTGAACTCCTGGAAGATCACCTGCAGTTTGTCGTCGGCGATGCCCGGACCGCGGTCCCAGACCTCCAGCCAAAGGTGCTCGCCTTCGCGTCGAGCGCCCAGCAGGATCGGGCTCTTGCCGTAACGCAGGGCGTTGGTGAGGAAGTTCTGCAGCACCCGGCGCAACAGTTTCATGTCGCTGGCGACTTGCAGCCGGCTGCCGCGCAGGCGGAATTCCAGGCCTTTCTCGGCCGCCAGTACCTTGAACTCGGCGCCCAGGGTGTCGAACAGTTCGTTGAGCGCGAAGGGCTTGATGTCGGGGGTGACCTTGCCATTCTCCAGGCGCGAGATGTCCAGCAGGTCGCTGATCAATTCCTCTGCCGAGCGCAGCGAGCTGTCCATGTGCTGCACCAGTTGCTGGGCCTCTTCACTCAGGCCCTCGGCCTGTTGCGACAGGGCGGCGGAGAACAGCCGCGCGGCATTCAGCGGTTGCATCAGGTCGTGGCTGACGGCAGCGAGGAAGCGGGTCTTGGACTGGCTGACCGCCTCGGCATGGCTCTTGGCCTCCGACAACGCCTGGTTCAACTGCGACAGCTCGTGTGTGCGCTCGGCCACGCGCTGCTCCAGGCCCTCGTTGGCGTCCTTGAGCGCCTGTTCGGCTTCGCGGAACGGGGTGATGTCGGTAAAGCTCATGACGAAGCCACCGCCGGGCATGGGATTGCCGATCAGTTCGATCACCCGCCCGTTGGGGAACAACCGTTCCGAGGTGTGCGCCCGGCCCTGGCGCATCCAGTGCAGGCGCCTCGCCACGTGCACCTGCGCCTCGCCCGGGCCGCACAGGCCGCGCTCGGCGTTGTAGCGGATGATGTCGGCGATCGGTCGGCCGACACTGATCAGCCCGTCGGGGTAGTTGAACAGTTCGAGATATCGACGGTTCCAGGCCACCAGGTGCAGGTTCTGGTCGACCACACTGATGCCCTGGTTGATGTTCTCGATGGCGCCTTGCAGCAGGGCGCGGTTGAATTGCAAAACCTCGCTGGCTTCGTCGGCGATGCGCACCACGTCTTCGAGCTGCATGTCGCGGCCTTCGATGGCGGCCTTGACCACCGCACGGGTGGAGGAGGTGCCGAGCACGCCAGCGAGCAGGCGCTCGGTGTGTTCGATCCAGTCGCCGTCGGCGTTCTGGTTGGGGTTGAAGCCCTTGCCCTGGCGGTAGGCGAAGCGGATGAAGCTCTGCCGCGCGCGTTCCTCGCCGACGAAACGCGCGGCAAGGTTGAGCAGATCGTCGATCTGCACGGCCAGCAGAGGGCGGCTGCTGGGGCGGGCGCTGGTTTGCTGGCCGATGAAGCGCCCGGCCTGCCAGTGCTCGGAAACCCGGGTGCGCGACAGAATCGAGACCCAGGCAAAGAGCATGAAGTTGCCCGCCAGCGACAGCACCACCCCTTGTGTCAGCGGGGTGATCGGCAGGTCCAGCGGGTTGCCGTGCAGCCAGGCAAGGCCGGGGAACAACTGCAGCGACCAGCCCAGGCTATGGGCGGCGATCGGCAGCACCAAGGTGTAGAACCACAGGAAGATGCCCGCAGCGAGGCCGGCGAACACGCCGCGGCGGTTGGCCTGCTTCCAGTACAGGGCACCGAGCATCGCCGGGGTCAGCTGGGTGACTGCGGCGAAGGCGATCTGGCCGATGGTCGCAAGGCTGGCGGTGGAGCCGAGCAGGCGATAGCTGACGTAGGCCAGCAGCAGGATGACCACGATGGCCACCCGGCGCACCGAGAGCATCCAGTGGCGGAACGCCTCGAACGGGCGCTCGGCGTTGGTGCGTCGCAGCAGCCAGGGCAGCAGCATGTCGTTGGAGACCATGGTCGACAGCGCCACCGCCTCGACGATCACCATGCCGGTAGCGGCCGAGGCGCCGCCGATGAAGGCCAGCAGGGCCAGGCTCGGGTGGGCTTCGGCCAGCGGCAGACTGATGACGAAGGAGTCGGAGATCACCGTGCCTGGCAGCATCATCTGCCCGGCCAGGGCGATCGGCACCACGAACAGTGCCGCCAGCACCAGGTACAGCGGGAACACCCAGCGGGCCAGGCGCATGTCCTGAGGCTCGATGTTCTCGACCACGGTGACGTGGAACTGCCGCGGCAGACAGATGATCGCCATCATCGCCACGGCGGTCTGCACCACCATCGATGGCCAGTTGATCGTCTCCTGCCAATAGCTTTCCAGGTGGATCGACTGGCGCGCCTGGCTGAACAGGTCGTCGAAGCCGTCATACAGGTTGAACACCACGAAGGCGCCCACGGCAAGAAACGCCAGCAGCTTGATCAGGGACTCGAAGGCGATGGCCAGCACCATGCCGCGATGGTGCTCGGTGACATCCAGGCTGCGCGTGCCGAAGACGATGGCGAACAGCGCCAGCACCAGCGACACCACCAGCGCCGTGTCCTGCACCCGGGTGCCGGTAGCGTCGGGAGTGGCCCCGATCAGCAAGTTGACGCCGAGCACGATGCCCTTGAGCTGCAGGGCGATGTAAGGCAGCACGCCGACCAGACAGATCAGTGCAACCACCACCGCGAGCGTCTGCGACTTGCCGTAGCGGGCGGCAATGAAGTCGGCGATCGAGGTGATGTTCTGCTGCTTGCTGATCAGCACCATCTTCTGCAGCACCCAGGGTGCGAAGATCAGCAGCAGCACCGGGCCCAGGTAGATCGGCAGGAACGCCCAGAGTTGCTCGGCCGCCTGGCCGACGGCGCCGAAGAAGGTCCAGCTGGTGCAGTACACCGCCAGCGACAGGCTGTACACCCAGGCGCGCAGGCGCGGCGGCAACGGCGTGCTGCGACGGTCGCCGTAGAAGGCGATGGCGAACATGACGGCCATATAGGCCAGGGCGACCACGGCGATCAGCCCGCTGGACAACGACATGCAAACTCCGGAGCAAAAATGAAAACGCGGTCCCGATCAATCAGTCTGGCACGCGGGCGCGGGTTCGTCAGCGCAGACGATGGTCGCAGTGGCAGGTGGTCGCAGGGGGCGCTCTAGACCTTCGCCCCTCGCGTCCCCAGGTAATAGAAGAGTGCCGCCAGCAGCACCGACAGCACCAGCAGGTAGAACACCGCCACCGGCACTACATACCCCAGGGCAAACCCGACCAGTACCGGCCCCAGTGCCGCGCCGAGGTTGGAGAGGTTCTGCGCGCCATAGTAGACGCCGCGCAGATGCTCCGGTGCGATCAGGTCGATGAACATGTACTCCGCCGGGATCACGATGATCTCGCCGAGGGTGAACACCAGCATTGCCAGGCACCAGCCCAGCACCGAGCCTGCCAGCGAGAAGCCCAGCAGCCCGGCGACGAACAGCGCCATCCCGGCCATCAGCCAGGGCATCAGGTACTGACGGCTGATGCGTCTGCCGATCAGGTATTGCAGGGCGATCACCGTCACGGCGTTGGTCGTCACCAGCACCCCGACCAACCGCGCCGCTTCGCTGGCGTGGGCCGTCACCACCAGGTATTGCGACAGGTAGGCGGTGAACTGGCCGAACACCACTGCACTGAGGGCGCCGCCCAGGGTGAAGCACACCAGGCGCCGGTCCCGCGCCAGCCCGATAGCCACTTGCATGAAGCCGACGCCGGGCAGTTGCGGCTCGCTGGGGCGTAACTGCCGATCGCCCAGACGCTGGTAGACCAGGCACATGAGCAGGCCGATCAGCGCCGAGACCAGGAACGGCAGATGGCCATCGAGCTCGATCAGCGCCACCCCCAGCAACGGGCCGACGGCGTAGCCGATGTTGCTGAGGGTGTACTTGATGGCGAACACCTCGGCGCGCTCCTCCACCGGCAGCAGGGCGCAGAATCCGGCCTTGCTGGCGATGTCGACCACCGCCAGGGCGAGGTTGATCAGCACCAGGCACAGGAAGAACAGCGCCACCGAGGGGCTGAACATGGCGACGGCGAACGACAGCGTGAACACCAGGGTTGCGACGATGATCACCGTATGGTTGCGCAGCGTGTCGACCAGATGACCGCCATACAGGCTCAACAACGAGGCGACGATCAGTGCCCCGCCGATCAGCAGGCCGATATGGCTGACCGACAGCTGGAAGCTGTCCGACAGATAGACGACCAGATAGGGCAGGGTGATCGCGCGCGCCAGGGTCAGCACGAAGGTGGTGAGCAGCAGCAGGCGGACAGCGGAAGGGTAGCGTTTGAGTGCGGCGAGCATTGCCACGTCCTTGTTGTTGGAGTTGTCGCAGGCAGCAAGCATAAGCCACCGGCTCTGGCTTGCGCTATATCTGCAAAATAGATAACAGATAGAGAAAATAACCGTTATATGGATATTCTTTGCAGGCATAAGATGATTCCACCTTACACGAGGAATCTTTGCCATGACCTGCCCACAGACTCGCGCTGCGTCCTTGCGGCCCTTCCACCAGTTGGCCCGCCCGCTGGAAGTGATCCGTCAGTTCACTCCGAACTGGTTTGCCGCGACCATGGGCACCGGCGTTCTGGCCCTGGCCTTGCGACAATTGGAGATTCCGGCTCTGCACGGTGCGGCAGAGGGTTTGTGGTGGCTGACCATCGGCCTGTTCATCTTGTTCTGCGCCCTGTACGGCGCGCGCTGGCTGCTGTTCTTCGACGAGGCACGGCGGATCTTCGCCCACTCCACGGTCTCGATGTTCTTCGGCACCATCCCCATGGGCCTGGCGACCATCCTCAATGGCGCGCTGGTGTTTGGCCTCGAGCGCTGGGGCGACGGCGTGGTGCCTTGGGTCGAGGCGCTCTGGTGGGTTGACGTGGCACTGGCATTGCTGTGTGGCGTGGCAATCCCTTATCTGATGTTCACCCGCCAGGAGCACAGCATCGACCAGATGACTGCAGTGTGGTTGCTGCCGGTGGTGGCGGCCGAGGTGGCGGCGGCCAGTGGTGGCCTGCTGGCGCCGCACCTGGCGGATGTCCATGCGCAGTTCCTGGTGGTGGTGACCAGCTACGTACTGTGGGCGGTGTCGCTGCCGGTGGCGTTCAGTATCCTGACCATCCTCATGCTGCGCATGGCGCTGCACAAGCTGCCGCCGGCCAACATGGCCGCATCCAGCTGGCTGGCGCTGGGCCCGATCGGCACCGGGGCGCTGGGCATGCTGCTGCTGGGTGGCGATGCACCGGCGGTGTTCGCGGCCAATGGCCTGGGGAACCTGGGTGAAGTAGCACGCGGGTTGGGGCTGGTGGCCGGGATGGTGTTGTGGGGAGCCGGCCT
The DNA here is from genome assembly GCF_009650575.1 of Pseudomonas sp. MNR3A. Lineage (NCBI taxonomy): Bacteria > Pseudomonadati > Pseudomonadota > Gammaproteobacteria > Pseudomonadales > Pseudomonadaceae > Pseudomonas > Pseudomonas sp. MNR3A. The sequence continues at coordinate 35,269 of NZ_VZZS01000006.1, forward strand.
GTGGTGGCTGCTGACCGCGGTACTGATCACCCTGCGCTACATGCGCCAGGGCATGCCATTCAACCTGGGCTGGTGGGGTTTTACCTTCCCGCTGGGGGTGTACAGCCTCGCCACCTTGAAGCTGGCGGCCTGGCTGGGCCTGGGTTTCTTCACGGTATTCGGGCAGGTGCTGGTGGTGATGCTGGCGCTGCTCTGGCTGGTGGTGGCGAGCCGCACGCTCAAGGGCGCCTGGCGTGGTGAGCTGTTCACCTCGCCCTGTATCGCAAATCGTTGAATGTGCTGACCTTTTAGTGGGTGGTCGCGCTCCCCGGTTACCTGGCAGTGCTCAAGAACGCTGTGCACCTGTGGGAGCGGGTTTACCCGCGAAGAAGCCACCGTGGCTTTCAAGCCGATAGGCGGAGGATTGACAGCGTTCAGGGCAGCAGGAATACTCTCGGAAAAATTCATATATATGTTTATATAACAAGACGAGAGACAGGCCCCATGAACACACTGCCCGGTGATGCGCGTCTGCCCCGCTACCAACAGCTGCGCGACCATATGGTCGAGCAGATCGCCAACAACCGCTGGCGCCCCGGTGAGGCCATTCCCACCGAATCGGCCCTGGCCAGCGAGTTCGACATGTCGGTCGGCACCGTGCGCAAGGCCGTCGATGTGCTGGTGACCGAGGGCGTGCTGGAGCGCCAGCAAGGCCGCGGCACCTTCATTCGTCGGCCGCAGTTCCATTCCTCGCTGTTCCGCTTCTTCCGCTTCGAGTCGGCCAATGGCGAACGTGCCGTGCCCGAGAGCCGCATCCTGTCCATCGAGCCAGTCCCGGCGCCCTCGGCGGTTGCCAGTGCCCTGGGCTTGGCGCCGGAAGCCGAAGTCATTCACATCGTGCGCCTGCGTCTGCTCGGTGCCCAGCCGGTATTGGCCGAGGAAATCTGGCTGCCACGGCAGACGTTCCAGCCGCTGCTTGAGGTCGAGCTGGACCGCAAGGGCCCGCTGCTCTACCCGATCTACGAAGAACTGTGCGGTCAGGTGGTGGCTTATGCCGAGGAAACCCTCACGGCCGAGTCGGTCGACGCCATTCACGGGCGCCTGCTGCAGATGCCGGAGGGCAGCCCGGTGGTGGTGATCGAGCGCCTGGCCCGCGACTACGCCGGCAAACCGCTGGAGTGGCGCCGCTCGCGCGGCCATGCGCAGCATTTCCGCTACCGCATCGATATTCGCTGACCGGGCGTTCCACGCCCCGTTGTGACGTCCGGCGCCGTGCCAGCACGGTGCCGTGGTTCTGCCTGCCTGGCCGGCGTGCGTCCGGCTGCCTCTGACCTCGCACACACGACATAGAAGGATAAGAAATCATGTTCAGTTGGTATCGCGAAATCACCTCGCGCGAACGCAAGACGTTCTGGGCCTGCTTTGGTGGCTGGTCGCTCGACGCCCTTGAAGTGCAGATGTTCGGCCTGGCCATCCCGGCGCTGATCGCCGCGTTTTCCCTGACCAAGGGCGATGCTGGGCTGATCAGTGGCCTGACGCTGGTCACCTCGGCGATCGGTGGCTGGCTTGGCGGTACGTTGTCCGACCGTTACGGCCGGGTGCGTACCCTGCAGTGGATGATCCTCTGGTTCTCCTTCTTCACCTTCCTGTCGGCCTTCGTCACCGGCTTCTACCCGCTGCTGTTCGTCAAGGCCATGCAGGGCTTCGGCATTGGTGGCGAGTGGGCCGCAGGCGCGGTGCTGATGGCCGAGACCATCAACCCGAAATACCGCGGCAAGGTCATGGGCACGGTGCAGAGCGCCTGGGCCGTGGGCTGGGGCCTGGCGGTGGGGCTGTTTGCGCTGATCTATTCGCTGGTGCCGCAGGAGTTCGCCTGGCGCGTGATGTTCTTCGTCGGCCTGCTGCCGTCGCTGCTGATCATCTGGGTGCGGCGCAACGTACCCGAGCCGGACAGCTTCCAGCGCCTGCAGAAGGAAAAGGCCATTCCCGTCAGCTTCACCAAGTCCATGGCCGGCATCTTCCGTCCTGAACTGCTGCGCGTGACCCTGCTGGGCGGGCTGCTGGGTTTGGGTGCCCATGGTGGCTACCACGCGGTGATGACCTGGCTGCCGACCTTCCTCAAGACCGAGCGCAACCTCTCGGTGCTCAACTCCGGCGGCTACCTGGCGGTGATCATCTTCGCCTTCTGGTGTGGTTGCGTGGTCAGTGGCCTGCTCATCGATCGTATTGGCCGGCGCAAGAACATCCTGTTGTTCGCCCTGTGCTGCGTGCTGACGGTACAGGCCTATGTGTTCTTCCCGCTGAGCAACACGCAGATGCTGTTCCTCGGCTTCCCGCTGGGCTTCTTCGCCGCCGGCATTCCCGCGAGCCTGGGGGCGTTCTTCAACGAGCTGTACCCGGCCGATGTGCGCGGTGCCGGGGTGGGCTTCTGCTACAACTTCGGCCGGGTGCTGTCGGCCGTGTTCCCGTTCCTGGTCGGTCACATGAGCGAATCCATGTCGTTGGGGGCCGCCATCGGCATCGATGCCGGCATCGCCTACGGCGTGGCGGTGATCGCTGCACTGTGTCTGCCGGAAACCCGCGGTCGCAACCTCGAGGCCCCGGTCTCGCCGCAGGTTGCGGTTGCGGTCGCCAAGTAACCTTCAATCGTCCCGAATGAGCATCATGCCGCAAACCCCTGTATCCCCGTTCACCGCGATCGACAGCCACGCCCACGTGTTCAGCCGTGGGCTGAACCTGGCAGCGGAGCGCCGTTACGCACCCACCTACGATGCGCCGCTGGGCGACTACCTCGCCCAGCTGGCCGGGCACGGTTTCAGCCATGGCGTACTGGTGCAGCCGAGCTTTCTCGGCACCGACAACAGCTACCTGCTGGCGGCGCTGCAAACCGCGCCCAGGCAATTGCGCGGCGTGGTGATGCTCGAGCCTGGCGTTGCGCGCGACACCCTTGAGCAGATGGCGCGCCTCGGTGTACGCGGTGTGCGCCTGAATCTGATGGGGCAGGCCCTGCCTGATCTGCGCGACGCCGGTTGGCGGCCACTGCTGGAGCTGATCGGCGATCTGGGCTGGCATGTCGAGCTGCATCGACAGGTGGCCGATATACCGGCACTGGTGCGTGCCTTGCAGCCATATGGTGTGGATATCGTGATCGATCACTTCGGCAGGCCGGATGCGCGCCTGGGGTTGGGGCAGCCGGGATTTGCCGAGCTGCTGACCCTCGGCGGGCAGGGCAAGGTGTGGATGAAGGTATCGGGGATCTATCGATTGGGCGGCTCGCCTGGGCAGAACCTGGATTTCGCCCGCCAGGCTCTGTGCGCCCTGGAGGCGCACTATGGCGCGGACCGGTTGATGTGGGGCAGCGACTGGCCGCATACCCAGCATGAATCGGTGATGAGCTTTACCGCGGTGGTCGAGCAGTTCGATGCTCTGGGCTGCTCGGCGTCGTTGCGTCGGGCGCTATTGGTGGACACGGCGCGGGGGTTGTTCGGGTTCGCGTAGGGGCAACTGTCTTTTTCAAAATCTAAAGGCCAGCCCAATCCCTCCGTAGGAGCGGGCTTGCCCGCGAACACGGGCGTAGCCCGTGCCAGGCACCGTGGTGTCTTTTTCGCGGGCAAGCCCGCTCCTACAAGAGGTGCTCGGGCTGTCAGAGTTGGAACCGGCTGATCATCTGCTGCAATTGCCCACCCAGCCGCGCCAGTTCGACGCTGGACACCGAGGTCTGCTCACTGGCCTCGGCGGTCTGTTCGGAAATGTCCCTCACCGTCACCACGCTGCGGCTGATCTCCTCGGCCACGGCGCTCTGCTGCTCGGAGGCGGCGGCGATCTGCTGGTTCATCAACTGGATGCCCGACACCCGCTGAGTGATGCCCTCCAGCGCAACGCCGGCCTCGCGTACCAGTGCCACGCTGCTTTCGGTCAGGCTCTGGCTTTCTTCCATCAGGTCGCTGACCGAGCGCGTGCCTTGCTCCAGGCTGCTGATCGCCGATTCGATTTCTTCGGTCGAGGCCTGGGTGCGCTGGGCCAGGCTGCGTACCTCGTCGGCGACCACGGCAAAGCCACGACCGGCCTCGCCAGCGCGGGCGGCCTCGATGGCGGCGTTGAGCGCCAGCAGGTTGGTCTGCTCGGCCACGGCCTTGATCACGTCCATCACCTTGCCGATGCGTTGGCTTTCGTTGCGCAGGGCGTCCATCGCCTCATTGGTGGCGTCGACCTGGCTGGCCAGGCGGCCGATCTGGGTCACGGCGCGGGTGACCACACTGTCGCCTTCGCGGGCCTCGAGATCGGTGGCGCTGGCGGCCACCGAGGCTTCGCCGGCATTGCGCGCCACTTCCTGCACGGTGGCGGCCATTTCCTGCATCGCAGTGGCGACCTGGTCGGTCTCCTGGCGCTGGCTGCTGGCGCCGGCGCTGGTCTGCGCGGTGATCGCCGAGAGCTCTTCGGTGGCACTGGCAATCTGCGAGATGCCGTCGCGCACGCCGCCGATCAGCTGGCGCAGCTTGGCAGTCATGCCATGCAGGCTGTTCTGCAACTGGCCGAGTTCATCGCGGCGATTGCTGCTGGGTTGTTCGCCCAGGTTGCCGTCGGCCACCTGCTCCATGGCGCGCAGCACCCTTTGCAGCGGCTGGCTGATCTGCCGGGCGATCAGTATCGCCAGCAGGGCACCGAGCAGCAGGGCGAGGGCGGTGGTGGCGAACTGCAGCGTCTTGGCGAACTGACTGTCATTGACCACGGCCACTGCCTGACTGTCGAGCAATTGCCCGATCAGGGTGTTGAGGGTCGCGACGTCATTGCCCATGTTGGCGCGGTAGTCCATCAGTTTGCGGGTTTCGCCGCGGAAGGCCTCGACGGCGGCGGCGTAGGCGCGCACCTGTTCGTTCAGTTGGCGGAATTGCTCGGCGAACTGGCCATTGAATGCCGCGGTCAGGGCTGGCAAGTCGTTCACCGTGGTGGCGATCTGCGCATTCATCGCCTGCTCGGTGTCGGTGTTGGTGTTGCCGGTGTAGCCACGCACCTGGTAGCGCAGCAGGATCAGGTTCTCGCGAATCTGGTTGATCGCTTCGCTGCGCACGTAGCGCTGTTCGGCATCGGGCAACGCGCGGACCTGCTTGCGGATGCTGTCGATCGTGGCGAACGACTGGGTGGCAAGCCCACCCATCTCCTTTTGCGCCGCGCGCATGGTGCGGTACGACTGCAGGCTCTGTTCCTGGTTGCGGGCATAGGCCTGCAGGGCCTGCTCGGCCTTGTCGAGGGTCTGCAGGTTGGTCGCGTTGCGCAGGATGCCGTGGAGTTTCGCCAGGGGTGCCTGGAAGGCCGCCAGTGTCTGCTGCAACGCCTTGCCTTGTTCTTCGTCACCATTGGACATGGCGTGGCGCAAGCGCGCCTCGCGCAGATCGCCCAGGGCATCGTTGAGTGCGGAGACGTCGCTGACCACTTCGCTGCGCCGCACCAGGCTGCCCAAAGCGTCCCAGCCGATCAGCGACTGGGCCAGGGTCAGCACGAGGACCAGGCCAAAACCGAGCCCGAGTTTGTGTGCGATCTTCAGATCGCCGAACCAGGTGAACATCTGCTGCTGTGCTCCTTTTCTTGTGCGTTGGAGGAGAGCCGAAGGCTGATCCTGTTACCGGATGTAGTCATCTATATGAATTATCGGCAGCCTTGCAACATTCTGAAAAGGGGTTGCAGAAAAAATAATGGCATATAGCCATTAATTGGTTCGTCGGCGTGATGCGCTTCGCAGGCCTGTTGCCAGAGGTGGGCAATCGCGTGCAGATTTGTGGCTTCTCGCGATGAGCGGACCTCCAATTGACAACGCCCTCTCAGGAACAAGGACGATGAGTCATTCCTCGCAATTCACCTTGCTCGGCAAGCGGCGCTTCCTGCCGTTCTTCATCACCCAGTCGCTGGGTGCCTTCAACGACAACCTGTTCAAGCAGTCACTGATCCTGGCGATCCTCTACAAGTTGAGCCTGGAGGGCGACCGTTCGATCTGGGTCAACCTTTGCGCGCTGCTGTTCATCCTGCCGTTCTTCCTGTTTTCGGCGCTGGCCGGGCAGTTTGGCGAGAAGTTCGCCAAGGATGCGTTGATCCGTGCGATCAAGCTGGCTGAAGTGGTGATCATGTTGATCGGCGCGGTGGGCTTTCTCAGTGATCACCTGGAGCTGATGCTGCTGACATTGTTCGCCATGGGCACTCATTCGGCGCTGTTCGGGCCGGTGAAGTACTCGATCCTGCCCCAGGCCTTGCGCGAGGACGAACTGGTCGGCGGCAACGGGCTGGTGGAAATGGGCACCTTCCTGGCGATCCTGGCCGGCACCATCGGTGCCGGGGTGATGATGTCCTCGGGCAACTACGCCACGGTGGTGGCCGGAGGCATCGTCGGCACTGCGGTGCTCGGCTACCTGGCCAGCCGCTGGATCCCGCGGGCGGCGGCGGTGGCGCCGCAGATGAAGCTGGATTGGAATATCTTCAAGCAGTCCTGGGCCACCCTGCGCCTGGGCCTGGGGCAAACCCCGGCGGTGTCGCGCTCGATCGTCGGCAACTCGTGGTTCTGGTTCGTCGGGGCGATCTACCTCACGCAGATCCCGGCCTATGCCAAGGACTGGCTGCACGGCGACGAGACCGTGGTCACGCTGGTGCTGACGCTGTTCTCGGTGGGCATTGCCGTCGGTTCGCTGCTGTGCGAACGCCTGAGCGGGCGCAAGGTGGAAATCGGCCTGGTACCGTTCGGGTCGTTCGGCCTGACCCTGTTCGGTCTGCTCTGGTGGTGGCATTCGGGTGACGTGCCGGCCGCTGCTGCGCCGCACGATTGGCTGAGCCTGTTGGGCATGAGCCAGGCCTGGTGGATCATGGTCTCGATCGTCGGGCTTGGTGTGTTCGGCGGTTTCTACATCGTGCCGCTCTACGCCCTGATCCAGGCGCGTACGCCTGAAGACCAGCGCGCCCGGGTGATCGCCGCGAACAACATCCTCAATGCCCTGTTCATGGTGGTCTCGGCGATCGTCACCATCGTCCTCTTGAGCCTGGCCGACCTCAGCATCCCGCAGCTGTTCCTGGTGGTGTCGCTGCTCAACATTGCGGTCAACGCCTACATCTTCCGCATTGTTCCTGAATTCACCATGCGCTTCCTGATCTGGTTGCTCAGCCATTCGATGTACCGCGTCGAGCATCGCGATCTCGATCGTATCCCTGACGAGGGGGCGGCGCTGTTGGTGTGCAACCATGTGTCGTTCGTCGATGCGCTGCTGATCGGCGGTGCGATCCGTCGACCGATCCGTTTCGTCATGTACTACAAGATCTACAACCTGCCGGTGCTCAACTTCGTGTTCCGCACTGCCGGGGCCATCCCGATTGCCGGGCGCAGCGAGGACGAGGCGACGTACGAGCGGGCCTTTGCGCGCATTGCCGAGTACCTGCAGGCCGGTGAGGTGGTGTGCATCTTCCCGGAAGGCAAGCTGACCGCCGATGGTGAGATCGATGTGTTCAAGGGTGGCGTAAGCCGGATTCTCCAGGAGACGCCGGTGCCGGTGATTCCGCTGGCGTTGCAGGGGTTGTGGGGGAGTTTCTTCAGCCGTGATCCGGCCAAGGGCTTCCTGCGTCGACTGTGGTCGCGGGTGACCCTGGTGGCGGGTGCCGCCATCCCGGTGGAGGCGGCCCAGCCTGAAGCGCTGCGCGAGGAAGTCAGTGCCTTGCGCGGCGACTTGCGTTGAGGGGAGGGTGGAAGGTCAGCTGGCGCTGACCTTCAGGCCGATCAGGCCGGCGACGATCAGCGCAACGCTGATCAGGCGCACCAATGCCATGGATTCGCCGAACAGGATGATGCCGGCGATTACCGTGCCGACTGCGCCGACGCCGGTCCAGATGGCGTAGGCAGTGCCCAGCGGCAATTCCTTCATGGCCAGGCCCAGCAGGCCCAGGCTCACGGCCATGGCGGCGACGGTCAGTGCGGTTGGGAGTGGGCGAGTGAAGCCATCGGTGTATTTGAGGCCGATAGCCCAGCCGACTTCGAACAGGCCGGCGAAGAACAGGATGATCCAGGACATGATGATTCTCCATCGTTGAAAGATGGGGCCGTCCCCGGATTGGTCACGCCTTGCGTCGTGAGGCCGTCCTCACAGTGCGCACTATATTGCACATCTGTTGGCTTTGGAGCAAGTCGGGAGTCGGTGGGCTTCAGGCTGTTCGTCAGCAAAGATTTCAGAAATGGTAGACACCGATCCTTTGAATCTTCAGACGCAGTGTGCTGCCATTGCCTGTCAGGGCCCTGAAATCGTTATCGGTTGCAGTCCAGCGTCTGCCGCCTTTGGTCGAGATCGAAACCAGAGCATTCGGCGTGCCTATGGGTGTCAGTGCGCTGTCATCCTGGTTAAGAATCACCCAAGGCCTCTGGGAGTCGGAGTAGAAGCCCAGATAGCCATTGCTGTTCATGCTCAGGACCGCGCCGTGCTTGCTACCGCCTTTAGTGAACTCCTTGATGATGTAGACATCCTGGCCGTCATCCCGATAACAGCCGAACCATAGGGTGGTGGGAAGAATGTGTCCGTCGAGTATCTCCAGCCAGCCACTGTCGTTGATGCGCACGGGACGATCTATATCGCCTTGGACCAGCGACAGCTGAGCGGTGAATGTCTTTGAAGTATCGAGCCTTGATTCGTCCATTTGTCTGCTCCTGATTGATGCCTGTGAAAGTCAGGCCAGCGCACGGTATTCCAATGCCTGGGAGCCAGGCACCAGGAAAACTGCCCAATCAGGGCATCGGATTGCGAGTACGTTTTTTCAGGCGCAACCCGGCGATGATCTCACCGGCTTTCGGACGCATGCCCCCTGATGTCGAGAGGTTCATCCATGCGCCTGAACCAGGTCGAGAGCAAGGCCCCGGAGATGTTGTGCCAGACGCTGAACAGCGCGCTGGGCACCGCCGCCAGCGGTGAGAAATGTGCCGCTGCCAGGGCCGCGCCCAAGCCTGAGTTCTGCATTCCCACCTCCAGCGCCAGCGACTTGCGCTGGGCCAGGGGCAGCTTGCACAGCTTGCCGGTCAGATAGCCCAGCAGGAAGCCGAAGCTGTTGTGCAGGATCACCACCGCCATGATCAGCAGGCCGGACTCGGCGATCTTCGCCTGGCTGGCCGCGACCACCGCGCAGACGATCATCACGATGCTCACCACCGACACCAGTGGCAGCACCTGCACCGCCAGTTGCACCCGCGCACCGAGCAGCTTCTGCGCCAGCACGCCGAGCACGATCGGCAGCATCACCAATTGCAGGATCGACCAGAACATGTCCATGAACGAGACCGGCAGCCAGGCCGAGGCCAGGAACCAGATCAGCGCCGGGGTCAGCAAGGGCGCGAGCAGGGTGGTGACTGCGGCGATGGCCACGGCCAGTGCCAGGTCGCCCTTCGACAGCCAGACCATCACGTTCGAGGCGGTGCCGCTCGGGCAGCAGCCGACCAGGATCACGCCCACGGCGATTTCCGGTGGCAGGTGAAACAGTTGGCATAGCAGCCACGCAACGCCCGGCATGATCACGAAATGCGCCACCACTCCCAGCGCCACGCGCCAGGGTTGACGGGCGAGGGCGGCGAAGTCGTCGAGCTTGAGCGTAAGGCCCATGCCGAACATCACCAACCCCAGCAGTGGCACGATGGCTACCTTCAGGGCGATGAACCATTGCGGTTGCAGGAAGGCCAGGCAGGCGAACACCAGCACCCAGAGGGCGAAGGTGTTACCGACGAAACGGCTTAAGGCGGCGAGGGCGCGCATGGGGGATTCCTTTTCTATTTATAGCTTTGTGAAATTCACTGGCCCTGTGGGAGCGGCGGTTCGGCGCCCCGACTTGTCCCGCGAAGAGGTCGGTGCTGGCGACCACACAACCACCCAGCACCGGCCTTTCAACCTGAATCAGACCCCCTGCGGAATCTCTTCCCCACCCAGGGCTTCGAACAGCACCGGCAGGAATTCGTTGAGGGTCATCATCATCAACAGGAAGCTTGCGTCGAACTGTTGCGCGGCTTCGTCGCCACCATCCTGCTCGGCCTGCTCCTGCAGCAATTCCTCGAACTTCAGGCGCTTGATCACCATCTTGTCGTCGAGCACGAACGACAGTTTGTCTTGCCAGGCCAGGGCCAGTTGCGTGACCAGCTTGCCGGTGCTCAGGTGCAACTGGATTTCCTCGCTGGCCAGGTCCTGGCGCTTGCAGCGCACGATGCCACCGTCTTCGGCGGTGTCGCGCAGCTCGCATTCATCCAGTGGATAGAAGCCTTCGGCAGGCTGCTGCGACTTGACCCAGTCGGTCATGGTCGCGGTCGGGGCGATCTTCACGGTGGCCGGGCGCACCGGCAGCGAACCCATGACTTCACGTAGCGTGGAGAGCAGGTCTTCGGCGCGCTTGGCGCTGGCCGAGTTGACCAGGATCAGGCCCTGGCGCGGAGCGATGGCAGCGAAGATCATCGAACGGCGGATGAAAGCACGCGGCAGGAAGGCCTGGATGATCTCGTCCTTGATCTGGTCGCGTTCCTTCTTGTAGACCTTGCGCATCTGCTCGGTCTCGATCTCTTCGACCTTCTCCTTGACCGCGTCGTTGACCACGCTGCTGGGCAGGATGCGTTCTTCCTTGCGTGCGGCAATCAACAGGAATTCACCGCTGACGTGTACCAGGGGAGCGTCTTCGCCCTTGCCGAACGGAGCGACAAAGCCGTAAGTGGTCAGCTCCTGGCTGGCGCAGGGGCGGGCCGGCTTGCTGGCCAAGGCGGTCTCCAGCGCTTCAGGCTCGAACGGGACATCCTGGGTCAGGCGGTAGGTCAGCAGGTTCTTGAACCACATGAGGGGGAATCTCTCCTTAATACATAAGGCGGGCATTATTCTCCGAGCAGTGGTTGCAGGCCAACCCTGTCAGAGGGCCAGCAGTGACTTATTCATAGGTCTTTGAAAGATCAGATAAAAAATTTGAAAAAAGTGCTTGCCAGGGTACAGGCTCCTCCGTAGAATGCGCGCCACACCGAGACGAAGGGTGATTAGCTCAGCCGGGAGAGCATCTGCCTTACAAGCAGAGGGTCGGCGGTTCGATCCCGTCATCACCCACCACTCGATGTATAGCGCAGCGGTAGTTCAGTCGGTTAGAATACCGGCCTGTCACGCCGGGGGTCGCGGGTTCGAGTCCCGTCCGCTGCGCCATATTCCAGCTTCCAGGGCCCACTGAACACCCGGAAGCCACAAAGAAAGCGACCTTAGGGTCGCTTTTTTTGTTTCTGTCTTGCACAAACACCACGGGGGCTGTCCATCGACACCCCCGTGGTGTTTCAGCTTCAGGGTTTGGCCACGTGCCAGACCTGGCCGACCCCTTCGCCGGTGGTATCGCCCGGCTTCTGGTCCTTGACCCAGCCGTACAGCGGCTGGTCTTTGTAAGCCCACTGCTTGCTGCCATCGTCGCGGGTAATCACGCTGTAGCCATCGGCGGCCTTGGCGTAGGGGCCGGCGGCCAGCGGCGGCCAGTTCTGCGCACATTGACCGTTGCACGCCGACTTGCCAGCGCTGTCCTTGGTGAAGGTGTAGAGGGTCAGGCCTTTGCTGTCGACCAGGACCTTGCCCAGGGCGCTGTCGCCGACCTTCGCGGGGGCATCAGCCAAGGCCAGGCCAGACACGCAGGTCAGAGCCAATGAAAGAACGAGTGCGCTTTTCTTCAACATGAGAGATACCTCTGGCGGTTATCCGAATCCGTTCGGGGGAATGATGGCCTTATGCATCGGCCATGCAGGGACAACGCCCCGGTGTCGGCTTCTATTCCCGTGTTCGATGAATATTTTTCCGTCCCTGGTGCCGCCCTGGGTCAGCAGGCACGCCGGGTTCGCATCTACGCCTTCAACTCGCTGGCTCATTGCGTCAGAATCCCCCTACACGCCGGATGCAGCCAGCAGGCCGCGCGCCGGCTCTACCTTGCAAGCAGAGACCGACCATGCAGGATGCCAGCACCTCTCCAACGCCCACGCCGTCGACCCCACTGCTGGGTATCGACCTGGGGACCACCAACAGCCTTATCGCGGTCTGGCAGGACGGCAAGGCGCAGCTGATCGCCAACGCCGTGGGCGAGGTGCTGACGCCGTCGGTGGTCAGCGTCGACGACGACGGCAGCATCCTGGTGGGCAGCGCCGCCCGCGCCCGCCTGACCACCCACCCCCATCGCACCGCTGCGGCCTTCAAGCGCTTCATGGGCAGTGACAAGCGCTTCGAGCTCGGCGAGCACCGCTTCACCCCGGAAGAGCTCTCGGCTCTGGTGCTGGGTGCGTTGAAGCAGGATGCCGAGGCGTATCTGGGGTGTGCGGTCAGTGAAGCGGTGATTTCGGTGCCGGCCTATTTCAGCGACGAGCAGCGCAAGCGCACGGTCTTCGCTGCGGAGCTGGCGGGGCTGAAGGTACAGCGCCTGATCAATGAGCCGACCGCGGCCGCCATGGCCTACGGGCTGCACGAGCAGAAGTTCGAGCGCACCCTGGTGTTCGACCTGGGCGGCGGGACCTTCGACGTCACTGTGCTGGAATACGCCTTGCCGCTGATCGAGGTGCATGCTTCAACCGGTGACAACTATCTGGGGGGCGAGGACTTCACCGAGGCCTTGCTCAATGCCTGCCTGCGTGACTGGAACCTCAGTGCCGAAACCCTTGAGCCCCAGGCGCTGTCGAGCCTGCATGATGCGATCGAGCAGCTGAAACGCGAGGTGGGCGAGGGCAGTCGCACCCTGTACTGGAGCGGTGATGGCCAGGCCCGCGAATGGGTGCTTGACCAGGCCCGGCTGCAGTCGATCTGGGCGCCGTTGCTGGCACGGGTACGGACCCCCATCGAGCAGGCCCTGCGTGATGCGCGCCTGAGCCCGCGCGAACTGGACAGCCTGGTGCTGGTCGGCGGGGCCACGCGCATGCCGCAGATCCAGCAACTGGTGGCCAAGCTGTTCGGCCGCCTGCCGTACCGCCACCTCGATCCGGACACCATCGTCGCTCTTGGCGCCGCCAGCCAGGCAGCCTGCAAGGCGCGGGATTCGGCGATCGACGAGTTGATCCTGACCGATGTCTGTCCTTACACCCTGGGGGTCGCCTCGTCCCGTGGCGAGGACGTGTCCGGGGCCTTTACCCCGATCATCGAGCGCAACACGGTGATCCCCACCTCGCGTGTGCAGCGCTTCTACAGCAGCCATCCGGAGCAGAAAGTGGTGCGCATCGCCGTGTACCAGGGCGAGCGGCCCTGGGTGCGCGACAACATTCTGGTCGACAGTTTCGAGATTCCGTTGCAGCCGACCGGCCAGGTGCAGTCGCTGGATGTGCGCTTCAGCTACGACATCAATGGCCTGCTCGAAGTGGACGTGACGTTCCTCGAAACCGGACACAAGCACAGCCACAGCATCGACCGCAGCCCGACCGGGCTGGACAGCGACGCCCGCCAGGCCAGCCACGAGCGCCTGGCGAGATTGAAAATCCACCCGCGCGACGCCTTGCCCAACCGCACCCTGCTGGCCCGCCTGGAGCGCGCCTGGATGCAGAGCCTGGGAGATGAGCGCGACCTCATCGGCAGTTGGCTGGACGCCTTCAATGCCGTGCTCGCTGGCCAGCAGGCCACCGAGATCAGTCGCCAGCGCCAGCAGTTGAGCCAGGCGCTGGACGAGCTGCGCTACTGATCAGGGATGATTCAGGCGCCGCAGGGCCACTTGCAGGCCCAGTTGCAACTGGTCGGGGTCGTCCGGTGAAGGGCCATAGCGGTTGGCCAGCTTGTCGCCGGGTAGCCCCACCAGAAGCAGCGGTGCGAATGGCAGCAGGCGGCTGACGGCCAGCAACCCCACCAGTGCCCAGACGCCCTGGCCCAAGTCGCGCAAGCGCCGCAGGAAGGATGTCAACAGCAGCAACACGACAAGGGTCCAGAGCATCGGGCTCTTGGTCGCGGTGGTCAGCGCCGTGCCCGCCAGCAGCATCACGATCACGTGGGCGATGAGGTCGCTGCGATTGAGGCGGCTGTCCAGGCGCCAGAATGCCCAGGAGGGTACCGGCGTCTGGCTGACACGGGCCATCAGCAAGCGTTCGGCGCGAGCCAGTATCGCCATGCTGGCGCAGCGCAGGCCGGTGTCCTGGTCCGGGTCATCCTTGGCTTTCTGCAGGCGCATCAGGCTGCGGGTGCCTGGCGGGGATGCGGATTTGACCAGGTGATTGAAGGCATCGAGGATCTCGTTGAGCAGCTTGCCGTCGACCTTCTCTTCCTGCTCTACCGCTTGGCGCGGCGGACGTTTGACCTTGCCGGCGATCAGGCCATCGCGCAGCGGGGCGAACCAGGGGCTGTCGTTGTTCATCGCCTCGAGGCGATCGCGCAAGCGGGCGCGCTGTTGAGCATCGAGCTCTGGGTCGTGGTATAGCACTGCGCATAGCAGCATGTAGCCCAGTGGGTGGCCGTCGAGGGTACCGACGTCTTCTTCCAGGCATTCGAGCAGACGTACCGCGCTGGGCAGGCGAGTGCTGCCGAACACGTAACCCAGTGTGTGCAGGCGGCTGGCGACCAGTGCCTGCAGCGGGTCGCGGTCGTCCATCCAGCCGAGCAGGGCATTGTGTTCGTTGAACTGAGCCTGACGGGCGATCAGTACCTTGTGCAGGGGGGCGAACGGATGGTCGCTCGGGTAGGTGAGCTGGGCGGCCAGTTGCGGTGGCGCCAGGTCCAGCCAGCGTTGCGGCTGTTGCGCCGTGGCCAGCATGAACAACTGTTGGCGATGCCAGTTCCACAGCGCTTCGCCCTCGACCATCGGCGGCAGCTCGATGCCGTTCAGTGCCAGTTCTTCCATCAGCACCAGGCCGAATGGCACGGTGAACATGCGGCGCATGTCGAAATGCTCGTTCAGCTCGCCCAGCGCTCGCGGCGAATAAACCCGCATGCGCCGCAGCCACTCGCGGCAGGCCGGGTGCAGTGCGTCGGACTTGAGCGCCTCTGGCAGTTCCACCGGCCCCTCGTCACGTGCGCAATACTCCACCAGTGCACGCGCCACCAGTGAATGTTCGAGCCAATGCAGTTGCTGCGCCGCCTGGCGCTGGAAGCCTTCGAGGATCAAGGCATCGAGCGGGTCGTTGCCCAGGCGCTCATCGACAATGGTGCGCAGCAAGCCGGCTTCACCGCGTTGCAGGGCCCAGGCCTGCCAGTAGCGGCGGTGCAATTCGCGATCGTCCTGGTTGGGCAGCAGCCAGGCGAGCAGCGGCAGTTCGTCGTCGCCGTCCAGGCGCCAGTCGATGTAGGTGGCGGCGATGCCCTCAAGGCCCAGGCGCGAGGCTTCGGACCAGCGCGCCAGTGTCTGCGGCGACTGTGCCGGGCTGCCCAAGACCTGTGCCGGATCGGCCAGGTCGGCGGGCCAGGTGTCGGGCGTGCTCTGCTGGTCGAGGGCCTGGATCAGCAGTGGCAGGCGTTGCGGCTGGTAGCGCGCGCAGAGGTCGAGCAGCCAGCGTTCGGCCTGCGGGTGGCGGTGTTCGCGCCACAGCCGTAGCCAGCAGTCCAGGGCTTGCTGCTCGGCGCCCAGGGCGTCGGCCTGGCGGGCCAGCAAGAACAGCAGGTCGACATCGTCCGGCGCCTGCTGGTGCTGGAGCTGCAGGCGTGCATGCAGGGTGAGGCTGCCGATGCCCACCTGGCTGAACTGTTCGGTCAGACGCTGAACCAGATGCTCGTCGTCTGGGAACGCCACGCAGGTGTGGCACCCGGCGAACTGTGCGTACTCGAACAGCGGGCGCTCCTGATGGTAGTAGCCGAGGCTGCGGAAGTACCAAAGGGTTTCCAGTTGCGCGGCGGGCGACCAGCTTTGCATCAGGCGGGTGTCGAAGGGATCGGGTTCCTCGATGCGCTGCAGGAAGGCCTCTATCTCCTGGGCATCCTCCGGCGCCAGGCGCAGCAACTGCTCGGCCCAGCCCATGCGCTGGGCCAGCAGGCGTGCGCACTGGTACGAGATCGGTCCGCAGTTGCGCAGGTTGTGCAGCAGTCGCCAGCTGAGGTCTTCCAGTTGCTCCAGGGGCAGTTCGTCGAGCTGGGCGATGTAGTCCTGCCAGGCTTGGGGTTCGTAACGGCGAGTGGAGTCTTCGAGCAGTGCATGGAACGCCTCGAAGACTTCGCTGGTGGACGCTTCGCTCTGTCCGTCGGCTGCTTGCTGCTCGGGCGCCGCGCCGGTTTCGGCGTGTTCGCGGGCCAGGCGCTGTGCTTCCTCGTAGGCGGCGCGCAGGGCCTGGAAGCCTTCGGGGTCGGTTTCCGGATGGTGCGTCGGCAGGCGGCCGCGGTAGGCCTGGCGGATGGTGTCGAGGTCCTGGGTCGGCTCGATGCCCAGGCGAATCCAGCAACTCATGACCAGCAGTCCTCTTCCAGTGATGCCGGGCGTTCCGGCTCAGGCAACGGCAGCTCCCAGGGCAGGTCGGCGAGCAGCGCGTTGGCGCCGATCCTCAGGTTCAGGACAATGCAGCGATTCCAGTGTTCGTTGCCCTGACGCTCCAGGTTGGCGGCGAACGTTTCGTCGCTGCTGTCGGAGACATTCCACAGCGCCTTGCCGAACAGGTACCCGGCGATGTAGCTGTCCCAGCGGTTGTAGTAATGGCGGGCGCGCAAGGCCAGGCGATAGTGCAGGTAGAGGCTTTCGTCGCGGCTGATATGATCCTTTTTCACCCCGGCGCGCAGCAGAAAGCTCATGCGTCCGATGTCCCAGGCGCGGGTTCCGCCCGGGCCGCAGTCGGGAAAGGTGCGGGCGGCGTAGTTGTACTTGACCTGGTCACGTGGTGTCAGCGTAGCGAGCAGTGCCTGCCACTGGCTTGGCAGGCAGCGCTGGAACTGCCAGTAGGCGTTGCTCATCTCGCTGGCGTGGCCGTTGTCGGCCATGCCGAGCACGTCGAGCAACTGGGCACGGGTGCTGATGCCCCAGCCGCTTTCCAGGTCGGTCTGGTCTTCGCCTTCGAAGTATTCGGCGGCGGTGTAGCTGGCACCGTTGAGTGCGGCCATCGGGGCGGAGAGGGCATGCAGCCAATGCTGTGCGGATTCGTCCATGAAGAGTGTCCGGGGCGAGGGGTGTGGCGCGATTGTAGAGAGGCAGCAAGGGGGCCGTCTACGCAGGCCTCAACGCCGGCCTTCTTCCGCTCGCAGCGTCAGCACTTCATAGCCCTGCTCGGTCACCGCGACGGTGTGCTCCCACTGCGCCGACAGCCCGCCATCGCGGGTGATCACCGTCCAGCCATCTTTCAGCGTGCGCGTGCCGCGGGCGCCCTGGTTGATCATCGGCTCGATGGTGAACACCATCCCGGGCTTGAGTTTCAGGCCCATGCCGCGCTGGCCGTAGTGCAGCACCTGCGGCGCTTCGTGCATCTGCCGGCCGATGCCGTGGCCGCAGTACTCGCGTACCACGCTGTAGCCCGCCGCCTCGGCGAACTGCTGGATGGCGTGGCCGATATCGCCCAGGGTGGCGCCGGGGCGCACCTGTTCGATGCCTTTCCACAGCGCCTTGTAGGTGGTGTCGACCAGGCGCCGGGCCTCCTCGCTGATTGCGCCGATGCGGTACATCTTCGACGAGTCGGCGATATAGCCGCCCTGTTCCAGGGTGATGTCGACGTTGATGATCGAGCCTTCCTGCAGCACCTCGTCAACCTTGGGCATGCCGTGGCAGACGACCTGGTCCACCGAGGTGTTCAGCGAATAGGGGAACCCGTACTGGCCCTTGCTCGCCGGGCGCGCCTTGAGCGTCTCGACGATGAAGGCTTCGGCGCGGTCATTGATCTGCATCGTGGTCACCCCGGTGCGGATGAAACCGTCGAGGTCGGCGAACACCTGTGCCAGCAACTGCCCGGCCCTGCGCATCAGTGCCAGTTGCTCTGGGTTCTTGAGTATCACCTCGCTCATTGCAGCAGCTCCTTGAGATTCGCTTGTTCCTGGCGCAGCAGTTGACGCAGCAGTTCCTGGTAGGTGGCCTGGGGGTGCAGTTCGGCGAGCATGCCGATGCGGATCCAGTGTTCGGCCTGGGCGTTGATCGAGCGCGACATCGCGGCGCTGGCGATGCGCAGGTCTTCGTGGAGGTCGTCGCAGATCTTGACGATGCCCATGGGGAGTCTCCCTGGTATATGAAACGTATACGGATCATATAGTCGGTTGGGCGTCGTGTCATCTTCTGGTGCGCGGGGGCATCAAGACGGGGCGGATATCGCGTCGATGTTTTCGCGGGGCGACCCGCCCTCTGGGGCTACGCAGGCCTGCGGGTGCGGGTTGCCCGCGCCAAGGCCACCGCCATTGCGCAACTGGCCCGCAAATTGCTGATTCAGCAGCATCCGGACCCCTCAACGCCGAGGGGCCCTACATCTTCACGACAAAGGCGCCGTGTTACCCCGCTTGCCCTGCAGGCCGGGTAGCCGGCGCCTTTTGCGTTTTCAGGGAGACCGCCCATGAGCAGCAGCGAGGTGCGCAGCGTTTGCCCGTATTGCGGGGTCGGGTGCGGCATTGTCATGACCGTGGCCGAGGGCAAGGTGGTCAAGATCAGCGGTGACAAACAGCATCCGAGCAACTTCGGACGCCTGTGCACCAAAGGCCTCACCGCACACCTGCCACTGTCCGCTGCCGGACGCATGGAGCACGCCTTCGTGCGCCAGCAGCGCAGCCAGCAGCCGGTGCGCACCGGCATGGACGACGCCATTGCGCAATCGGCCGCGCGCCTGCGCGCGATCATCGACGAGCATGGGCCGGATGCCGTGGCGCTCTATGTGTCCGGGCAGATGTCGCTGGAGGCTCAATACCTGGCCAACAAGCTGGCCAAGGGCTTTATCCGCACCCGCCATATCGAATCCAACTCGCGGCTGTGCATGGCCAGTGCCGGCAGCGGCTACAAGCAGTCGCTGGGCGCCGACGGCCCGCCGGGCAGCTACCAGGATTTCGAGCGTGCCGAGGTGTTCTTCGTCATTGGCGCCAACATGGCCGACTGTCATCCGATCCTGTTCCTGCGCCTGCTCGACCGAGTGAAGGCCGGGGCTCGGCTGATCGTTGTCGACCCGCGTCGCAGTGCCACCGCCGACAAGGCCGACCTGTTCCTGCAGGTGCGCCCGGGCAGTGATCTGGCCCTGCTCAACGGCTTGCTCTACCTGCTGCACGAGAACGGCCATACAGACATCGACTTCATCGCCCGCCACGCCGAGGGCTGGGACGAGATGCCTGCGTTTCTCGCCGACTACCCCCCCGAACGGGTCGCGGCCCTGACCGGCCTTGCCGAGGCCGATATCCGTCAGGCGGCTGCCTGGATCGGCGGGGCGTCGGAGTGGATGAGCTGCTGGACCATGGGCCTCAACCAGAGCATCCATGGCACCTGGCACAGCAACGCGCTGTGCAACCTGCACCTGGCCACCGGCGCGATTTGCCGACCTGGCAGCGGACCGTTCTCGCTGACCGGCCAGCCCAACGCCATGGGCGGCCGTGAGATGGGCTACATGGGCCCGGGCCTGCCGGGCCAGCGTTCGGCGCAGGTGGCGGGCGACCGTGCGTTCGTCGAGCAGCAGTGGGGCCTGGCGCCGGGCGCGCTGCGCAGTGAAGGCGGTGAAGGCACGGTGGCGCTGTTCGAGCAGATGAAGGCCGGGCAAGTGAAGGCCTGCTGGATCATCTGCAGCAACCCGGTGGCCAGTGTCGCCAACCGCCAGCAGGTGATCGACGGCCTGCACGAGGCGCAGTTGGTGATCGCCCAGGACGCCTTCCTCGACACCGAGACCAACCGCCATGCCGACATCCTGCTGCCGGCCGCGTTGTGGGCCGAGGGCGAGGGCGTGATGATCAACAGCGAGCGCAACCTCACCCTGATGCCGCGTGCGGTCGCAGCGCCCGGCGAAAGCCTTGAGGATTGGCGCATCATCGCCCGCATCGCCTGTGCCATGGGCTATGCCGAGGCGTTCAGCTATACCGATGCCGAAGCGGTGTACGACGAGATCCGCCGTTTCTGGAATCCCACCACCGGCTATGACCTGCGTGGCATCGGCTACGCCGAGCTACGCGACAAGCCGCGCCAGTGGCCAAATGCGCCCGGGCGCGCGGACGACCGCAGCCCGCTGCGCTATCTCAACGACGGCAGCAGCCAGGCGCTGCTGCACGATGCCCAGGGCGAGCGCCCCGCACTGGCCTTTCCCACGCCCAGTGGCAAGGCGCGGTTCTTCGCTCGGCCCTGGCTGGCGCCGGCCGAGCTGCCGGATGCCGACTTTCCGCTGGTGCTCAACACCGGCCGCGTGCAGCACCAGTGGCACACCCTGACCAAGACCGGCAAGGTGCCGAGCCTGAACAAGCTCGAGCCCGGCCCCTTCGTCGAGATCAATCCCGAGGACGCCCGACGCCTGGGCATCGCCGACAAGGACCAGGTGGCGATCCGCTCGCGCCGCGGCCAGGCCGTGCTGCCGGCACGCATCAGCGAGCGGGTGCTGGTCGGCAACTGCTTTGCCCCTTTTCACTGGAACGACCTGTATGGCGAGCAACTGGCGATCAACGCCGTGACCTGCGACGCGGTCGATCCAACTTCCCTGCAACCGGCCTTCAAGCATTGCGCCGTGACCCTGGAGCGGGTTGCAGGCGAACGCATCGAGGCACTCGAGCTGCCCTGCGCCATTTCTACGGAGTCTGCCATCATGCCCACCGACACCCTGTCTCGCCTGCTGGGGCTGGACAGCCTGCCGGCCCCCGTCCTGGCGGACGAGGAGCGTCGTTACCTGCAGGGCTTTCTGCTCGGCCTTGGGCAGGCGCGCGCACCGGGGGTGCCCAGCCTGCCGCCCGGTGCGCCGCTTGCGCCTGCCAGTCGTTTGTTCGTCGATGGCTTGATCGCCGGCCTGTTCGCCCAGCCGGTGGTGGCGCCGGTCGCCATGGCCGAGGTTGCCAGGCATCGGGTGCTGTGGGCCTCGCAGACCGGCAATGGCGAGGCGCTGGCCGAGCGCTGTGCGGCGCATCTGCGCGAAGCGGGCCTGGCCGTCGAGCTGAGCTGCATGGATGCAGTCAGCCCCAGCCAGTTGCGTGGCGCCGCCAG
The DNA here is from genome assembly GCF_009650575.1 of Pseudomonas sp. MNR3A. Lineage (NCBI taxonomy): Bacteria > Pseudomonadati > Pseudomonadota > Gammaproteobacteria > Pseudomonadales > Pseudomonadaceae > Pseudomonas > Pseudomonas sp. MNR3A. Next base: position 56,251 of record NZ_VZZS01000006.1, read on the forward strand.
CGTGCTGCTGATCACCAGTACCTTTGGTGACGGCGATGCGCCTGACTGCGCTTCGGCGTTCTGGCAGGCGTTGCAGGGCGAGGAGGGGGCACAGTGTGCGGCACTGCCCTTCGCCGTGCTGGCGTTGGGTGATTCCAGCTACGACCAGTTCTGCGGTTTTGGCCGCAAGCTCGACCAGCGTCTGGCTGAACTGGGCGGCCGACGTCTGCTCGATCGGGTCGATTGCGAACCGGATTTCGATCCATCGTTCGTCACATGGCTGCAGGCGTTGTTGCCGCTGCTGGGGCCGACGGCCGCTGCGCAGGTCACAGCCAAGCCGGCGCCAGTGTTCGGCAGGCAGCAGCCCTGCCTGGCTCCCATCATCGAGAACCGTGTGCTCAATGCGCCCGGAGCGACCAAGGAAACGCGCCAGGTGGTGTTCGACCTGCAAGGCACCGGGCTGGTCTACGAGGCAGGCGATGCGCTGGGTGTCTGGCCGCGCAACTGCCCGGCGCTGGTCCAGGAGCTGCTCGAGCTGATGGGGCTCGATGGCCAGACGTGCGTGCAACTGCCCGACTTGCCGGCGATGCCGTTGGCCGAGGCGATGGAGCGGCACCTGGAGATCGCCCGGGTCACTTCGCAGCAGCTTGCAGCCTTCAGCCAGGCGCCGGAGGCCGGTGAACTGCGTCGGTTGCTGCTGCCCGAGCACAAGGCCGAACTCACGGACTGGCTGTGGGGGCGGCAGTTGGCCGATGTGCTCGCTGCCTTCGCGCCGCAACTGTCACTGGAGCACTGGTTGACTCTGCTCAAGCCCTTGCAGCCCCGCATGTACTCGATCAGCTCCAGCCCCAAGGCCCATCCACAGCAGGTGCACCTGACCGTTTCAACCGTGCGCTATGGCCAGCGAAAGGGCGTGAGTTCAAGCTTTCTCGCCGACCGCGCCGAAGCGCTGGAGGTGGCGATCTTCCCGCAGGTTGCGCGGCATTTCCGACTGCCGGACGACGATGCCACACCGCTCATCATGGTTGGTCCTGGCACCGGTATCGCGCCGTTTCGTGCCTTTCTCGAAGAACGCGAAGCCCGCGGCGCGACTGGCGGCAACTGGCTATTCTTCGGTGAGCAGCATGCAGCCTTCGATTTCTATTACCGCGAGCAGTTGCAGGCCTGGGAGGCCAGCGGTCATCTGCGCCTGAGCACGGCGTTCTCGCGTGACCAGGCCGAGAAGCTGTACGTGCAGCAGCGCATGCTCGAACAGGGTGCCGAGCTGTGGCAGTGGCTGGAGGCGGGGGCTTACTTCTATATCTGCGGCGATGCCCAGCGCATGGCCAAGGATGTCGATGCCGCGCTGCGCCAGGTCGTGGCCGAGCACGGGCGGATGAGCGCCGAGGCGGCGGCGGTTTATGTCGAGGGGTTGAGCAAGAGCAAGCGTTATCGACGCGATGTGTATTGAGTGCACCGGGATGGGGAGCGGTGCACCGGCTTGAGGCGGTGCAGCGTGCGGCGCTCTCGCGCGGCAGGCCCGCTCCTGCAGGTCGCGCAACGCTGCATCCCCTGTTGGCGTGGGCTTGTCCCGCGATAGTGCCAGCACCGATTGCACCTTGGCACGCTCCCTGCTTTTAACGATTTACAACACAGCTCCACTGATCAACGGCGATCAACAGGGGCCTCACACTGATGAGTACAGGCAAAGGCGCCTGGAGCTTCGGCTCCAGGCGCCTTTTTTTGTCTTTGCGTCGGGCAAGCCCCGCACACCGTGATCGAGGATCGGCTATGAAGGCAACAGCGAACGGCGGACAACGAGAGCGACTGGTCATTGTCGGCAACGGCATGGTCGGTCATCACCTGGTCGAGCAACTGATCGAGCGCGGCGCCCTGGCGCGCTTCGAGCTGCGCGTTTTCGGCGAGGAGCGCCAGCGCGCCTACGACCGTGTGCACCTGTCGGAATACTTCGCCGGCAGCAGCGCCGAGGCACTGGCGATGTGCGAGCCCGAATTCTACGGTCAGCACGGCGTGCATCTGCACTTGCACGAAGCGGTGCTGGAGATCGACCGCACGCTGGGCGAAGTGGTCACTGCCCAGGGCCGCTACGGTTACGACCGACTGATCCTCGCCACCGGCTCCTACCCGTTCGTACCGCCGATCGAAGGCTCCACCGGTACCGCCTGCCTGGTCTACCGCACCCTCGACGATCTTGACGACATCCGCGCCTCGGCTGCCGGGGCGCGGCGTGGCGTGGTGGTCGGTGGCGGGTTGCTGGGCCTTGAGGCGGCCAATGCGCTCAAGTCGCTGGGGCTGGAGGCTCATGTCGTGGAGTTCGCGCCACGGCTGATGCCGGTGCAGCTCGATCATGAAGGGGGCGCAGCCTTGCGTGCGCAGATCGAAGCGTTGGGGGTCGGCGTGCATCTGTCTCGCGCCACCCAGTCGATCGACCCGGGCGAAGAGTATCGCCACCGCATGAATTTCGATGGTGGTGAGTACCTGGAAACCGACCTGATCGTGTTCTCTGCCGGTATCCGTCCGCGTGACGCCCTGGGGCGTGCCTGCGAGCTGGAGATCGCGCCGCGCGGCGGTGTGGTCATCGACGGCAACTGTCGTTCCAGCGATCCAAGGATCTTTGCCATCGGCGAGTGCGCGTCGTGGAACGGCAGCGTGTTCGGCCTGGTTGCTCCAGGCTACAGCATGGCCCGCAACCTTGCTGCGCTGCTGGTCGGCGAGGCCAGTGCCGAGTTCACCGGTGCCGACATGTCGACCAAGCTCAAGCTGCTGGGGGTCGATGTCGGCTCCATCGGTGACGCCCACGGCGCCACTCCAGGCGCGCGCAGCTACCGCTATATCGACGAGGCCAACGCCAGCTACCGCCGCCTGGTGGTCGACGCCAGCGGCAAGCGGGTGATCGGCGCGGTACTGGTCGGCGACAACAGCTATTACGACACCCTGCTGCAGTACGTACAGAACGGCATCGCCCTGCCGCAGGATCCGGCGGCGCTGATCCTGCCGCAGAGTGGCGGCGCGCCCACGCTCGGTGCCGATGCCCTGCCCGACAGCGCGACCATCTGCTCCTGCCACAACGTCAGCAAGGGTGCGATCTGCGCGGCCATCGACAGTGGCTGCGCGGACCTGGCGGCGGTCAAGGGCTGCACCAAGGCGGCCAGCGGCTGTGGTGGTTGTGCGGGGCTGCTCAAGCAGGTGTTCGAGCACGAACTGACCGCGCGCGGTGTGACCGTCGACAAGAGCCTGTGCGAGCACTTTGCCTACACCCGCCAGGAGCTGTATGCGCTGGTGCGGGTCGAGGGAATTCGTACCTTCAACGAGCTGCTTGAGCGCCACGGCAAGGGGCATGTCGGTTGCGACATCTGCAAGCCGACCGTGGGCTCGATCCTCGCCTCGTGCTGGAACCAGCCGATCATGGACCCTTCGCTGGTACCGCTGCAGGACACCAACGACACCTTCATGGCCAATATGCAGAAGAACGGCACCTACTCGGTGGTGCCGCGCATCCCGGGTGGTGAAATCACCCCCGACAAGCTGATCGTGATCGGCCAGGTAGCGAAGAAATACGATCTCTATACCAAGATCACCGGCGGCCAGCGCATAGACCTGTTCGGCGCGCAGTTGCACGAATTGCCGCTGATCTGGGGCGAGCTGATCGAGGCGGGCTTCGAGACCGGCCATGCCTACGGCAAGTCGACCCGCACGGTGAAGTCGTGCGTGGGCAGCACCTGGTGCCGCTACGGCGTGCAGGACAGCGTCGCCATGGCCCTGCGCATCGAGGACCGCTACAAGGGCCTGCGCTCGCCGCACAAGCTCAAGTTCGCGGTGTCCGGCTGCACCCGTGAATGCGCCGAGGCGCAGAGCAAGGATATCGGTGTGATCGCCACCGACAAGGGTTGGAACCTGTACGTTTGTGGCAACGGTGGCATGCGCCCGCGCCATGCCGAACTGTTCGCCACCGATCTGGACGACGACACCCTGATCCGCCTGATCGACCGCGTGCTGATGTTCTACATCCGCACCGCCGACAAACTGCAGCGCACCTCGGTGTGGCGCGAGAGCCTCGAAGGCGGGCTGGACTATCTCAAGGCGGTGATCCTTGACGATAGCCTGGGCCTTGCCGACGAGCTGGAAGCGCAGATGCAGCATGTGGTCGACCGCTACGAATGCGAATGGGCCAACGCCTTGAAAGACCCGGAGAAGCTCAAGCGCTTCCGCACCTTCGTCAACGACCAGCGCCCCGACCCGGATGTGCATTTCGTGCGTGAGCGCGAACAGCGTCGACCGGCTACGCCGCTGGAGTTGATCCCTACTGTCGAGGAGCTCGTTTGATGAACCTGTCCAATGCTGTCGTTGCACCACAGGATATCTGGCAGTCGGTGTGCCGGGTCGATGATCTGATTGCCGATTCGGGTGTGGTGGTCTGGTTCGAGGGCGAGCAGGTGGCGCTGTTCTACCTGCCTGGGCAGGAGCAGACACTGTACGCCGTGGACAACCGCGACCCGCGTTCAGGCGCCAATGTTATCGGGCGGGGATTGATTGGCAGCCTGCAAGGCGAGCTGGTGGTGGCGGCGCCGTTGTACAAGCAGCATTTCAGCTTGCGTGATGGACGTTGCCTGGAGGATGCGGGGCAGCGGTTGCGGGTGTGGCCGGTGAGGATGGAACGGGGGCAGGTCGAGATTCGCTGTTTCTAGCAGGTATGGCTCCTGCCCGGCCTGTGCAGTACCTGTGGGAGCGGGCTTGCCCGCGAACACCGGCAAAGCCGGTGCCATCTACCGCGGTGTTTGCTTCGCGGGTGAATCCGCTCCCACAGGTACCGCGTAGACCTCGGGTCTGGCTCACTTTTGCAGGTCCTCGGATAAACGTGGCTCCACGGCTTTCAACTACCGCTGCGCGCACATTTGGCTTGAGGGTCACTCGCGGGAGCGTTGGTTTCAACGGGTGTTCTGAATCATAAGTCCTGCCACCTCACTCTTAGCGAATTGATATTGATGGTGAGTGTTCGCCTAAGTGATCCGGACATGATGTCGCATGAGATCTCGTCCTCGTCAATCGAAAGGCAATGCAGCCCGCTGGCGTAATTGAACGCCAGAAGCCTATCGTCAAGATACAGCGATGTCGAAACAGTACCGTCCAGTGAGTAGACCAACTCCAATCGGAGGGGCCCTGTGCCGAGCTTGCAACTCCATTGTGCATACTCTGGATCGAAATCTGCGACGAGCCCGAGCACCTCGAGCAATGTGGTTTCGAAAGAACTAATCATGGTTTTTGGGCGGGCTGAAAAAATTTATCACATCGTTCAGTGTGTTTTTTACGTATCCAGGAGGTAGGAAAATTTCTCGCACCACGTCATCGTCATGAGCTCTCCAAATGACCCGGTCCGTTGTTTCAAGCATGAGCAGAATCACCACATCGCCATCAAGGCATGGCGTCAGGTTCAGTGACAGGAACAGAGCACCAATTTTGCGAGAATCAATCCAGTTTTGAGCGTGCTCGTACCCTTGCTCGATCTGGGAAAGCACGGCCGATTTGTCCAGATTTCTTAGGGAGTCAGCGTAATCGAGATCATAATCTGCGAGTTTGGCGTTGACCATGTTCAAGAAGGTGTCGATCTGCGTGATTTCTTCGTTGGCCCCGATGAGATGGTTGTCTAAAAAAAGGTTCACGGCCATCCAACCTGACTTGAAGCTTGGTGCGCAGGTCGAGCAACAGACTGAAAACAACTCTTTTTTCCCCGCATTATAGTAGCTCATGCTACCGGCCTTTTTTCGCATCGATGAGTGGACAGAACAGAGTGCGAACCATCGCCACGATTCAAATTCCTTTTGATGGCAGAGCCGACCTGACGATGTGCATTTCGATGGCGTGCTCATCGTCGCTCAGCGATATGATGAAATCCGGATCAGTAAGGCCAATTGAGCGTCGTAGCTTTTGTCGAGTCTGAATAAACTTCCTAGGAATGCACCAAAATCGTACCCGTAAAAATTTAGGCCTATTCTGTTTTCGAAGAATATCCAGCATTCAAATTCTTTGTATATGTTCGAGGCATCAGTTATGGCCGATATGACTTCATTTGCTTTCGTTGGGTGAGGCAGTAAGCGTCCATCTGCCTTCTCAGCGACAGCGTGCATGTAATTAAACGTTTCTCTATGCCAAGAGAAATCGTCTGGTCGCAGGTGTTTGAGTTTACAGGACTGAATCCCAAGAAGGTGTGAAGCATATTTTTGTGCTCTGAGAGTTAGTAGTTTGTTGCTAAGTGTCTTATCCATTTTTATGTGTGGGTGTTCTTGGGTGTTTGCGGATTGTTGTTGTCTTTGTTTAGTGGGTCAAACTTTTGCGTTTTTATTCTTTTTAGCATGTCGTATTTCTTAGGGTGCTCGCGCTCAAAGGTGTTCACGGCGCATTCGTCAAGTTTTTCTTCTTCGTATGCCCAAGAGATTAAATATTCCTGCAGGTGCCTGCTCAGGTTCAAATGTGCGGGCGTGAGGTTTGAAAGTGATAAGCTATTGGGCTCGGCCTGTCTTATCAGGTGGCGTGCACTGAGTTTGGCAATCATCTCAGTATCGGTGTCTGAGATTTTTGCTAGAGCACTCATGTCTTTATACTGCGCGAAATCAGAGATTCGTGAGAGTGCTACAAGTTCATTCGAAATCCATTGACTGATCAGCGTGGCGCGCAATGGTTTTTGTGCTATCGATTTCAATAATGTAATTAGAGTTTCAGATGAGTCGATAAGAAAAACAAGTGTGTGATTGATGAAGTAGTTTGCGCAGGCGTTGACTTCGGTGCCCGCCGGTCGGTTGGCTTGAGCCGAAAGTGCAAAGGTCAGGATTTCTGAGAAGAATTGCTTATCGTACCAGAGGTTGTTGACAGCTTTGTGCTCACGGTACAGTGATAGGAGTGTTTCCTGAACATCTCTACTGGTATTTTTCACAATGAACACCCTCCTTTAATGCCTCTGGCGCCTGGCTTGAATGGCCGTCCACCTACAATTCCACCGCCTACCTTACGAATATAATTAGCGATGCGCTTTTCTGCCTTTCGTAATTTGCTGATGACCGAACGATCCTTGAGCAGTCCTGCTGCCTTTTTATTTACTTTACCGTCTAGCACAGTGCCGTCAGCTTTAACTTTCCCCACCGACTTACCCCCTTCTTCAATGTGGAAGTGGATAGGGTCGGCGTGCTCTCGACCTAAGTCATCATAGTAATGCACGATGCTAGTATTTCCGTCCGAAGCAAGCACCCGTCCTGGTAGGGTCGGGCTAGTGCTGAGACCTAGAGGATCGATCCAGGCAAAAGAATTTGCAGCATATCGGTACAGGTTGTAATCCGATAGCAACCCAATCGGATCCTGCTGCGTAAACCGCCCCACCTCCGGATCATAGAACCTGAACGTGTTGTAGTGCAGCCCCGTCTCCCGGTCCAGGTACTGTCCCTGGAACCTCAGGTTCTGCTGACGGTTCTGCCCGGCATGGTGCCATTCTTCCCGACACTTGCCCCAGGTCTCGAACTCACCTTGCCACACGGTCATGCCGTTTTCATCGGTGAGCTGCTCGGGCAGCCCGGCGAGGTTGGTGTGGAAGTAGTGCAGCAGTTCGGCGCCGGGTGCGCCGTCGAGGCGGGCGAGGGGTTCGTAGCTGTCGCTGTCGGCATAGACGTAAAGGCTGGGCTTGTCGTCCTGGATTTCCTGCAACAGGCGCAGACCCTGCCAGAGGAAAAGGGCCTGGCTGACAGGGGTAGGGTGATCGTTACGGTACAGGCGCTTGGCGATCCTGCGCCCCAGCGGGTCGTAGTCGAATTCCACCCGCTCGTGCACCGGCCCTCGCTGCTGGTGCACGCGCACCAGACGGTGCTCGGCGTCGTATTCGAAGCACTGGATCAGGTGCGCGCCAGTGCGTTTTTCGCTGAGGCGGCCGAAGCGGTCGTAGCGGTAGCGCTTGTCCTGGTAGACCTTGAGGCGGTTGTGCCGTACGTAGCCCTTGATCGGGTAACCGTCGAGCAGGTTGCCGGCCTTGTCGTAGCCGTAGTGCTCGACCTGTTGGCCATTGCGATGAGGCAGTGTGCGGCTGGCGCCATGGATGCGTTCTGTGGGGCCATAGTCGTAGCGAACCTGACCGCGCTGGACATTGCCGCTGGCGTCGGTGCCGAACAGGCGACCGATGATCTGGGCGTGCGTGGGCGGCTCGCCGTCGCGGGCTCGCTGACACTGGATGAAGTCCTCGCCGATCAGGTTGTCACTGTCGTCATAACGATACTGCTTGCTCAGCAGGGCCAGGCTGCCGGGGCCTGCGCCCTGTACATGCAGGGCTTTTTCCAGCAGGCGCCCGGTGCTGTCGTAGCGGGTCCGGGTCTGGATCCGGCCTTGTGTGCGCAGGACTTCGGCATGCAGCTCGTCGCGCTCGAAATCGCAGATCACCCGGCCGTCGAGGTTGAGCTGATGCAAGTGGCCGCTGCCGTAGTACAGATGGTTGAGGCGTCGGCCATCAGGCAGGGTCAGGGTCTGCAGGTTGCCCAGTTCGTCATGTTCGTAGGCAAGCCGGCCCGCTTCACCGGTTTCACTCAGCAGTTGCCCGAGGGCGTCATGACTGAAGGCGAGCCGTTTTGGCTCTCCCTGCAGGTTGGTGAAGGTGATCGCCAGCAGGTTGTCGGCGAGGTCATATTCGTAGTCGGTGACGCCGTCGTCGGTGCGCTTGCGCAACAGGCGCCCGGCGTCGTCGTACTCGAAGTATTGCGACTGTATCGACGCTTCGGGTTCCGGCGGGCTGCCGGGGAACGTCGGCTCGGCGTCGCGGGCCGGGTGCAGCTTCGCCTCGATGACATTGCCCGCTGCATCGTAGCGATAGCTGTGACCGCCGCCATCGAGGTTGTGCTGGGCGGCCAGGCGGTCCAGGGCATCCCAGTGGAAGGCGTAGTGCTCGCCGTTTTCGTTTTGCAGACGCTGCAGGCGGTCGTGCGCATCCCAGGCGAAGCGAAGGGTGAGCCCCATGGCGTCGGTGCGTTGGCTGAGACGCCCACGCTCGTCGTAGTGCCATCGGGTGAGCTGCTGCCCAGGGTCGATGTGCTGGGTCAACTGCCCCGACAGGTTTACCTGGTAGCGGTCGACGCGCCCGTCGGCGCGGATGCTTTCCAGCAGGTGGCCACGGGCGTCGAAACGATAGCGGGTGCGGTTGTTGCGGCCGTTGAAGACTTCGCTCAGGTGACCGCGCTCGTCATAGCGCCAGAGGGTGGTGCGGTTGGAGCAGTCGCTGTAGCGAATCAGTTGCCCTCGGGCGTTCCATTCCAGCTGGCGGGTCTTGCCCTGTGCGTCGGTGACCTGTTCCACCCGGCCTTGTCGATCGTGACGGTAGCGCGTGGTGCGCCCCAGCGGATCGGTGGTACTGATCAGGTTGCCGCGGGTGTCGTAGGCGTTGCGATAGGTGTGGCCTGCGCCATCGCTGATGTGCGTGGGCAGCGCCCAGTGCTCGGTGTAGGTGGTGCGCTCGCAACGCCCTAGCGGGTCGTGGCTTTCGATCAGGCGCCCGAGTGCATCGTAGTGGTATCGCCACTCGGCACCTTGCGGGTCGATGCTCGCCAGCAACTGGCCCTGGACGACCTCTTCCTGCCAGCGCTGGCCCAGTGCATCTACATACACCAATACCTCGTGCAACGGGCCCCACTCGAAATGTTCCTTGCGACCGAGGCTGTCGGTGACCTCGGTATGACCCAGCGCCAGGTCGTAGTGGAAGTGGTAGTCCTCGCCGTCTTCGCTCCAGTGACGGATCACCCGCCACTCATGGTCTGGCTGCGGCTCGAGCAGCGGCGGCAGGTTCGGTGTCGGACGAGGGACGGCGGCGAAGCGCTGCCACTGGTAATGGAAGGTCGCACCGCTGGCCAGGGTGTGACTGGCCATCAGGCCTTCAGGGGTATAGCTGAAGCGTCGCAGCACCTGGCCGCCCGGCTCGTGTACTTCGCTCAGTTGACCGGCAGGGGTGTAAGTGTAGGTGGCGAGGGTTTCACGGCGTTCGACCACAAAGTCGTTGCCCTCGCGCAGGAACAGACGTTGCACCTGGCCGACGCGGCGAGCATACACGCTGTCGTAGAGCAGTTCGACCACCGTGCGGCCAAAGGTGTCGACCAGGTACTGCAGGCGGCCGTCGTTGTCGTAGAGCAGGTCAAGGCGGTTGAGGTTGCGATCCCCCAGTTGCACCAGGCGTGAACGACTCGGGTCGTGCGGGTCGGTGCGCAGCACCTGGTACTGGCCGCTGTAGATGTCCTCGACCACGGTGATGCCGGCATCCTGATGGAAGAACGCCAGGCCGTCGAGGCTGCTGACCAGTGCGCTGCCTGGCTGCAGGCGTCCCAGTTCGATACGCGTGCCTTCCTCGTCGACATAGATCCACAGCTCGCCCCCTTCAGGGTGGGGGACACGCTCGATGCACACTTCATAAGGCAGGCTCCAGCCCAGGCCGAACACGCCGTCGCCGCGCGTGTCGTTGCTGTCGTAGCGCCGGGCCCACTCGATCGGCAGCAGGCCGGGGAGGGCGAAATCCAGGTCGTCAGGGCCATCGAGCAGCTTGGCACCGCTGGAGACGATCACCGGATGGCCCTTGCACTTGGGAATCATCGACTTTGGCTTGGGTGCCTTGCCCGGGCGTGAGCGGGCCTTGCCACCCCGGCGCGAGAGGAGCATGCCGGCGACGATGCCGATGATCTTCGCCAGCGCGCTCTTGCCGTCGCGGATATCGCGCACGGTCAGGGTGCCGCCGCCGATGCGCACATTGGGTGAGAAGGTCATGCCCACAGGGCCGTCGCAGGTGGTCTTGTCGCCGACCCGAACTGCGGGCTGGCCGTTGATGAAGACCTTGTCCGAACCCTGGGCGAGGAAGTTTTTGGCCGGGTGCTTGCTGCAGGTGACGGTATCCTCGCCCCTCTCCTGGGTGCCGGGATCGGCGGGTGTAGTGATCGGCGGGTTGAAGATGCTTGCGATGTCCTGAGCCAGGCCGATGATCGGGAGCATCATCGAGGCGCCCAGCATGGCGTAGGCACCGACGTTTTCCAGGATGGAGGGTGGCTCGGGGGTGTCGGGCGAGGCCTCGACGCCCAGGCTGATGCCGGCAGCACGGGCAGCGGGCACGCCATTGATATGGACGTTGGCGGAGCCGGTCAGGATGGCGCCATAGGGCTCGGGCGGGAACAACGAGTTGCCGACCCAGTCACTGAAGTCGGAAATGTGTTCGCCGATGCTCTTGTCGCCGCCGCCGGGCAGCGAACTGGCCGCGCCTACCAGCAGGCCGGCGGCCACCGGCACCAGTGCAGCCGCCGCCCCGCCGGTGCCGATGGTGGCGGCGACGGCGGCGCCCAAGGCCGCACCCACTGCGGCCGTGGCGGCCGCATAGACCACCGCCTCGGTCAGCGCGCTGGTGAGCTCGGCCATCAACGGTGGGTGCAGTATCAGGTCGTCCTTGCGGGCGGCGTGGAGGTCCTGCGCCATGAATCCGGGCTTCCTTGCTGGAGGGGTGTCAGCGTGTCTGCAGGCTCGCCTTGATGGCTTGCCAGTGCATGAGGTCGTTTTCCGTCAGCGGTGTCTCCTTGCTATAGCTCAGCACCATAAGACGCTGTGCCTGCACATGGGGATAGGCCAGTTGACGCTGGTGCGAGCGAATTTCGCCACGCTGGAACTGCAGGCCGACTTCCAGGCCCTGGATGACTTGCGCCATGCCGCAAGTCGTGGCTTGAGGCTCGGTGATGTGTGCATCGAGGCGACTGCGCAGTTGTTCGAGCTGCTGGCGGTAGACGATGTCGAAGGACTGGTCTGCGGGGAGCGGGCTGCGGGCGATCACCAAGGTGGTGCCGCGCTCGGGGAACGTCAGCATGTTCATGCTGCTGTCCTGCGGCAGCTCTGCGCCCAGGTCTAGTGATAGGTCCTGGGTTTGGTAGCGCGACATCGGTTGGCTCCTTGCCGGGGAAAGCTGCACCCTACAAATCCAGGGGCTTGAGGGCAAGCTGCGCATTGTCAGAATGGGATCGAGTCGTTGTAGGAAAGGGTATTCATAGACGATTTGCAGCTCTCATGCACACCGTTACACTGCCGTGCATGAACCTCGATACCCGCATCAAGTACCGCCATCTGCTGTGCTTCCTGGAGATCGCCCGTCAGGGCAGTCTGGCCAGGGCGGCCGATGTCCTGGCGATCAGCCAGCCGGCCATTTCCAAGACGCTCAAGGAGCTTGAGGACTTGCTCGAGACGCGCCTGTTCGAGCGCACCCGACAAGGCGTAGAACTGACCTCGGCGGGTACCCGCTTCATGCGTTACGCCGGACCCAGCGTGCAGGCGTTGCGCGAAGGCGTCAGCACGGTGCGCGGCGAGGCGCGGGCGCCGTCGCAGGTGCGCATCGGCGTGCTGTCGACGGTCGAGGGATTGTTGATGCCGGAGGTACTGTGTCGCCTGCACCAGCGTCATGAAGCGTTGATGATCAGCGTGGCTACGGGGGTCAGTGCCCAATTGCTGGGGCAACTGCGCCTGGGCGAGCTGGAACTGGTCGTCGGGCGGATGACCGACAGCCCGCAGATCCAGGGCCTGTCGTTCGAGCACCTGTACAGTGAGTCCATGAGCCTGGTGGTGCGTCCCGGCCATCCGTTGCTCGCGCGTCATCCCCTGGACCGAGCGCGGGTTGGCGATTACGCACTGGTGCTGCCGCCAGCAGGCACCACCATTCGCCAGCACGCCGATAGCCTGTTCGTGCAGTGCGGTATCCAGATGCCGGGGCAACGCCTGGAAACCCTGTCCCTGGCCTTGAGCCGGCGCTACCTGCTGGGCAGTGATGCGGTGTGGGTGGCACCGCGGGACGCCGTGCTGATCGACCTGCAGCGTGGTGAGCTGGTCGAGCTCGACCTGGGTGTACGCGAACCGGGAGGCTCGGTGGGTATCTGCCGCAACGCGGCCCTGCCGCAGGGGCTGGCCGCCCAATGGCTGTGCGAGGTATTGCGGGAAGTGGCGGGCGAATACCGGGCCGGCAGCTACCCTTGATTTTCACGGTGGGATGAACATCCCTTCATACAGGAACTTCCTGCCACAAACCCGCTCCTATGCCGGTAGCCATTGGTCATGGCCGCCTGATAAGCTCGCGGCTTTACCCTGATTGCCCTCATGGCGCATGAACAAGGAAATAGCATGAAACAGCATCGTTTGGCGGCTGCGGTTGCCCTGGTAGGCCTGGTCCTGGCTGGCTGCGACGCTCAGACCAGCAGCGTCGAGCTGAAGACCCCAGCACAGAAGGCCTCCTACGGTATCGGCCTCAACATGGGCAAGAGCCTGGCGCAAGAAGGCATGGATGACCTGGACTCCAAAGCGGTGGCCCTGGGCATCGAGGATGCGGTCGGCAAGAAAGAAGCCCGCCTGAAGGACGAAGAGCTGGTTGAAGCCTTCACCGCCCTGCAGAAACGCGCCGAGGAGCGTCTGGCCAAGGCCAGCGAGGAAGCGGCCGCCAAGGGCAAGAAGTTCCTTGAGGACAACGCCAAGAAGCCGGGCGTGGTCACTACCGCCTCGGGTCTGCAGTATGAAGTCGTGAAGAAGGCCGACGGCCCGCAGCCCAAGCCGACCGATGTGGTTACCGTCCACTATGAAGGCAAGCTGATCGATGGCAAGGTCTTCGACAGCTCCATCGAGCGCGGCAACCCGATCGACCTGCCGGTCAGCGGCGTGATCCCAGGTTGGGTCGAAGGCCTGCAACTGATGCACGTCGGCGAGAAGTACAAGCTGTACATCCCGGCCGAGCTGGCTTACGGCGCCCAGAGCCCGAGCCCGCTGATCCCGGCGAACTCGGTACTGGTCTTCGACCTCGAGCTGCTGGCCATCAAGGACCCGAGCAAGCTGGACGCCGAGCCTGCCGAAGCGCCGGCCAAGTAATCTGGCAACTGCGATACCTGACGCCCCGTTTCGACGGGGCGTTTTCATTTGGGCCGCACGCTTGACGCGAACGACACGGGTGTCTCACTGTCTGAGCATGAGGTACCTTGACGCGTACCCAACCGCACGCCTGACGCAAATCGTTTGCCTGTCTGAAACGGTTGTGTAAAAAACGCCCGATCTGAGCGGGACCCTTGCCCCGTGGGCGCCTAGCGCCTGAAAACGCTGCCCTGTTCACAAGGTTATCCACAATAAATGTGGATAACCTTCCTGGCTGATGCTGGAGACACCATGAGCGCACCCTGGAATTTTGCCCGTTTCCTGCCGCTGGCCGAGCGCCTGCTCAGCCGTGGCCGCCTGCCGGCGCTGCTGTTCGCCGTGGCCCGCAAGGGCCCCAAGCTGGGCCAGTTGCGTGACGACCTGCGCCTGATGCAAGGCCTGTGTCTGGCCTGGTGGCGTGGCGAGTACCGTGCTGTAAGCCCCAAGGCGCTGGTGACCATCGTCGCTGGCCTGCTGTATTTCGTCAGCCCCCTGGATGCCATTCCGGACTGGATCGTCGGTGTCGGCTTTCTCGATGACATCGCCGTGCTGGGCTGGGTGCTGAAGACCGTCGGCGACGAGCTGGCGCGCTTCAAGGCCTGGCGCGACAGCCAGTCGCCCGAGCGCCTGCGTGTGGTCGAGCGTCTGCCGGACAGCCCGGAAGCGTTGCGCCTGGAACGTCCTCACCCTTGATTTTGGCCTGACCTGCACAGACTCCTGCACTTGGTCATATAATTGGCATAAGCATTATGCCGACGGATTACATGCAGTGAGGGGGGTGTATGGGTATTCAGGTCATCAGTCGGGACGGTCAGCCCGAGTATGCAGTTGTTCCCTGGGCCCAGTACCAGGCGCTGCTCGCGGCAGCCGGGCAGGCGCCAGCCAATATCGAGGAACCTCAGGCTGCGGTCACTGAAGGCCGTGGCGAAGTCATCGAGCAAAGCGCCAGCTTGCCCGCCCTGGGGGAGCTGGCGCAGTTGCGTCAGGCCAAGGGCCTGGCCCCCGAGCAACTGGCCCGCAGCGTCGGCATCAGCCCCTCGTACCTGGCCATGATCGAGTCGGGCGAGCGTGTGCCTGATGCGGCGATCCAGCGCAGCCTGGCGTGGCACTTGGGAATCGCCGGCTGGAGCGATCCATCATGAGCCAGGTCAGGATCAGTCGTCAGCAATGGCAGCGCCTGCTGGACGAGCTCGACCTGGCCCGCCGTCAACGCCATCTGCTCACCTACAGGGCGCTGCTTGAGCGCCTGGAGTTGCCCACCCCCGCCATGCAAACCCTCACCGCCGCCCTGGAGTACCTGGCGCTGCTCGACGCGCGCGCCGAGCAGCCGCTGCGCAGTTCGCTGGTGATCAGCCAGGGGGCCAGCCGCCTGCCGCGTACCGGCTTCTTCGAGTGTGTCGAGCGCCTGGGGCGGTTTTCCGGGCCGGTCGATGGCATGGAGGCGGCGTCGTGGCATGCGTCCGAAGTGGTGCGGGTGTTCGAGTTCGCTTACCCCGAAGAAGTGACGGCAGGGTAGGGTTACAACACCGCGGTATCGATCAGGCTCAGACTGGGCCCGGTTGTATCCTTGGCCTGGCGCTTTGCCTGTGAGGCGAGATCGGCCAACTGCGCCGCATCAAGGCTGGCACAGCATTCCGGTCGCAGCAAAACCACGCCGATCGACAGCGACAGCAAGGGGAAGGTCTCCCGCTGCCCTTGGCGGTTGTGGGCGATGAAGCACCCGGCCTCCAGGTGCTCGCTGCGATAGAAACGTCGACATTCGCGTAGAAAATTATCGATCAGCTGGTGCAGCCGCTCGCGCCAATCGAGCGACCCCAAGACCAGCATGAAATCATCACCGCCGATATGCCCGACGAAGTCGCGGCGCGGATCGACGCTGTCGTTCAGGCACTGGGCCAGGCACAGCAACACCTCGTCGCCGCGGGCATAGCCATAGATATCGTTGAAAGGTTTGAAGCTGTCGATGTCGACGTAGCACACCGCCGCCGCACGCTGTTGCTCCAGCAGGCGGGTCAGGCACTGGCGGATCGGCACGTTGCCCGGCAGCAGGGTCAGGGGGTTGGCGTAGCGGGCCTGCTGGATCTTCTGCTCGGTGATCAACTTGAGCACATCGATCACCCGCCCCAGGCCCTGGTAGCGACCACCGTGGGTGATGATGAAATCTTCCTCGATGCGCTGTCGTGCGCGGCTGGTGAGCAGGCGGCTGACCTGCTGCAGTGACTGGCTGCGCTCGACTGCGAGGAAGTCTTCGTTCATCAGTCGGCTGATCGGCTTGCGGGCGAACAGGTCGGTGCCGAACGGCTGGAGCAGAACGTCGGACAGCGAATGCCGATGGACGATACCGCAGGGGTGGCCCTGGGCATCGAGCACGGCCAGGGAGTTGAGATTGGCCTGGCGGCGAAACGCTTCCAGCACCTGCTGGGTCGGGGTGTCCAGCGCAACCGCAGGCTGCTCGATCAGCAGTGCAGCGAGGTCGCTTCCTTCCTCGTTGATCATCAGTGCGCTGCCGTGCGCCGGGGGCAGCAGATTCAGGCCCTCGCGCGGGGGGAATTCCTGAGGGCGGCCGAGCAGGTAGCCTTGCAACAGGTCGACGCCCATGTCGGCCAGTACGGTCAGCTCTTCGCCCAGCTCGATGCCCTCGGCAATCACCTGGGCCTTCGAGGCGCGGGCGATCTGCAGGATGGAACCAACGAATTCGCGTTTGAGCGGATCCTGATGGATGCCGTCGATGAAGTGTCGGTCGATCTTCACGTAGTTCGGACGCAGCTCCGACCACAGACGCAAGCTCGAGTAACCGGCACCCAGGTCGTCCAGCGCGATGGAAAAGCCCATGTCCCGATAGTGATGCAAGGCGTTGGACAGCAACTGGAAGTCGTCGGTGGGGGTTTGCTCGGTCAGCTCGATCACCACACGGCTGGGTTGCAGACCGACCTGCTCGAGCATCTTCAGGGTACGCCCGGAAGGGTAGTGTGGCTCCAGCAGCGACTCGGGCGAGACATTGAGGAACAGCTTGCCTTCGAGCCCCAGCTCGCTGAAGCGTCGGCATGCGTTCTCCCGGCACAGCACTTCCAGCTCGCTCAGGCGCCCCGCCTGGCGGGCGATGGCGAACAGGTTCAGGGGCGAATGCAGAGGGCTGTTGGACGGTCCGCGGCTGAGCGCCTCATAGCCGAGGATGCGCCGCTCGGAAAGGCAGATGATCGGTTGGAACAGGCTGTGAATGTTGCGTTGAGCCAGGATGGCGCTCAAGGCACTGAGCTGTTCGGTGACGGTCATGGACTGCTTCCTGAAAATGAAAAGGCCGGACGTTTTGGCGTCCGGCCCTTCTATTTCACGACAGTGCGATGACTGTTTGATGACAGGTCACATTAAACTGCCATCACCTGATCGAGTCGCTTATTTCTTAGCCACCTGCGAGCTCAGGCGCAGGTAGTCGAGCAGGATGCGACCGGTTTCGGCCAGGTAGGCATCATCTTCTGGCTTGGCGTCGTCCTTCTCCTCCGGCAGAGCGTCTTCGTCGACCTTCTTCAGTTCCTTGAGCGGCTCTTCGCCCTTGGCCTTGCGTCGGGTGTTCTCCAGCGCCAGTTGCTTGGCCTCGATTTCGTCGTGGCGGGTACGGCGATCCTGCTCGTTGAGGCTGACGGTCTTCTCGTTCATCAGGCGCTGGGTCAGCGCCAGGCGGTCGCGGATGTAGGTGAACTCGGCATCCTTGACGCTACGGGCTTCATGCTGCGCCTTGAGCTGGGCCAGGAATGGCTTGAACGGATCGGCTGCCGGTTTGACCACCGGGCGGATGGTGTCCCATGGCATGGCTTCGGGCAGGGCGCTCTCGCCGATTTCCTTGGTGTCGATGATCGACGGGTAGTCGATGTCCGGCAGTACGCCCTGGTGCTGGGTGCTCTGGCCGGAGACACGGTAGAACTTGGCCAGGGTGAGTTTCAGCTCGCCATGGTTGAGCGGCTGGATGGTCTGCACGGTGCCCTTGCCGAAGGTCTGGCCACCGATGATCAGCGCGCGGTGGTAGTCCTGCATGGCGCCGGCGAAGATCTCCGAAGCCGAGGCCGAGAGGCGGTTGACCAGCAGTGCCAGCGGGCCCTTGTAGAAGGCGCCGGGGTTCTCGTCCTCGAGTACGTCGACGCGGCCGTCGCTGTTGCGTACCAGCACGGTCGGGCCTTTCTCGATGAACAGGCTGGTCAGTTCGGTGGCTTCCTGCAGCGAGCCGCCGCCGTTGTTGCGCAGGTCGATGACCACGCCGTCGACCTTCTCCTTCTGCAGTTCGGTGAGCAGTTTCTTCACGTCGCGCGTGGTGCTCTTGTAGTCCGGATCGCCAGCACGGTAGGCCTTGAAGTCGAGGTAGAAGGCCGGGATCTCGATGATGCCAAGCTTGTAGTCGCGACCGTCCTGCTTGAGCTTGAGCACCGATTTCTTCGCTGCCTGCTCCTCGAGCTTGACCGCCTCGCGGGTGATCGAAACGATCTTGGTGGTCTGGTCGTTCGGTGCGTTGCTGGCCGGGATGATTTCAAGACGCACCACCGAGCCTTTCGGGCCACGGATCAGCTTGACCACTTCGTCCAGGCGCCAGCCGACTACGTCGACCATTTCCTTGTTGCCCTGGGCAACACCGATGATCTTGTCGGCAGGGGCGACCTGCTTGGTCTTGGCGGCAGGGCCGGCCGGTACCAGGCGCACGATCTTGACCTGGTCGTTGTCGCTCTGCAGCACCGCGCCGATGCCTTCGAGCGACAGGCTCATGTTGATGTCGAAGTTTTCGGCGTTGTCTGGCGACAGGTAGTTGGTGTGCGGATCGTAGGACTGGGCGAAGGTGTTGATGTAGGCCTGGAAGATGTCTTCGGCACGGGTCTGGTCCAGGCGCGCCAACTGGTTCTTGTAGCGCTTGGTCAGCGTTTCCTGGATCTGCTTGGGATCCTTGCCGGCCAGTTTCTGGCGCAGCACTTCATCTTTGACGCGCTTGC
Source organism: Pseudomonas sp. MNR3A (assembly GCF_009650575.1). Taxonomy (NCBI): domain Bacteria; kingdom Pseudomonadati; phylum Pseudomonadota; class Gammaproteobacteria; order Pseudomonadales; family Pseudomonadaceae; genus Pseudomonas; species Pseudomonas sp. MNR3A. Next base: position 75,117 of record NZ_VZZS01000006.1, read on the forward strand.
GCCACAGGTCGTCGAGCTCGGCCTCGTTCTTCAGCCACGGAGCGTCCTTGCGGTCGACCAGCAGGTCTTCCTTGACGGTGAAGTCGATCTTGTCGACGCCCTTGTTCAGTTCGGCCAGGGCGAAGTCCAGGCGCGATTTCACGCGGTCCAGGTAGCGCTTGTAGATGGTGAAGCCAGGGTCGAGGTTGCCGCTCTTGAGGAAGTCGTCGAACTGCGTCTTCCACTTGTCGAATTCGGCGATGTCACTGGCCATGAAATAGCTGCGTGATGGATCGAGCAGTTTGATGTAGCTGTCATAGATGATGACCGAGCGGGCATCGTCCAGCGGAGGCTTGCTGTAGTGATGGCGCTTGAGCAGCTCCACCACGTTGAGGCTGGCGACGATCTCGTCGCGGTCCGGCTGCAGGCTGTCCCATTTGTTGGCGGCGGCCGCATTGCCACCGAGCGTGAGGCTGCCGAGGCCGACCATGAGGGCGAGGGCGGTGCTGGGGAGGAAATGCTTCATGCTGATTCGACGTGGGGGCAATTGATCACGCATAGTAGGCCGTCTTTTCCGTACGCCGGTTCCATGAAACCGGCTGAATACTGCAAAAAACCCGGGACATGGCGATCCCGGGCTCAGTCATGACTCAACTATGGAGGCACTGTGAAGGCATTGCAAGGCGTTGACGGACATGTAGCCTGGGTCGAAGCCGAACGTCCGGTTTGTGACGCGGGGCAGGTACGCATTCGAGTGGCTGCGGCCGGGTTGAACCGCGCCGACCTGTTGCAGATGAAGGGTTTGTACCCGCCGCCACCCGGTGCCAGCCCTTACATGGGGCTGGAGTGCGCCGGGGTGATCGAGGAGGTGGGTGCGGGGGCAGATTGGCGCGTGGGCGATCGGGTCTGTGCGCTGCTGGCCAGTGGCGCCATGGCCGAAGAAGTGGTCGTGGATGCCCGCCATGTGCTACCGGTGCCCGAGGGCCTGAGCCTGCACGAGGCGGCCGCGCTGCCTGAGGTGTACGCCACGGCCTGGCTGAACATCTTCCAGCTCGGGGCGGCCAAGGCGGGTGAGAAGGTACTGGTGCACGCCGGTGCCAGTGGTGTGGGCTCTGCGGCCATCCAGTTGGGCAAGGCATTTGGTTGCCCGGTATGGGTCAGCGTCGGCTCCCAGGAGCGCCTGGACTACTGCAAGGCACTGGGTGCCGCAGGAGGTGTGGTGCGTAACGAGAACCTCGACGCGCTCAAGGGGTTCGGGCCGTTCGATGTGATCCTCGACCCGGTAGGCGCGAGCTATGGCCCGCTCAACCTGGAGCTGCTGGCCCGCGACGGCCGCTGGGTGATCATCGGCCTGATGGGCGGGCGCAAGTTCGAAGTGGACCTGGCGCTGGTGCTGGGCAAGCGCCTGGAGATCACCGGTTCCACCCTGCGCAATCGTGATGATGGCTTCAAGGCCGAGTTGCTGCGCGACCTGCAGCAGCAGGTGTGGCCGCTGTTCGCCGAAGGGCGGCTGTCGCCACAGTTGGTCGATACCTATCCAGTCGAATTCGCCCAGGCGGCGTATGCGGAGCTTGAGAGCAACCAGGTGTCCGGCAAGCTGGTGATGGTGATCGACCCTGACCTGGCGTAAGCAGACCCGGCCTCTTCACGGGTGAAGAGGCCGGAACAGGGGCAATGGATCTCAGGACCAGCTCAACACAGGCCAGCCATTGGTCTGGGCATGCTCGCGCAGCACCGGGTCTGGATTCACCGCATACGGATGGTCCACCTTCAGTAACAGCGGCAGGTCGTTCCGTGAGTCGGAATAGAAGCTCGCGCCCTCCAGGTTCTCCTGCTCCTGGTCCAGCCACTCCAGCAAGCGAGTGATCTTGCCCTCGCGGTAGGTCAGCACGCCGTGGGTCTTGCCGGTGTACACGCCGTTGATCGCCTCCAACTCGATGGCCAGGTATTCGTCGACCCCCAGGCGTGCGGCGATCGGCCCGACAAGATGCGTGCCGGAGGCGGAGATGATCAGGATGCGATCGCCCTTGTTGCGGTGTTCGGCGATGCAGCGACAGGCATCGCCATAGATGATCGGCTCGATCATATCCTCCACCCAGGGCTCGACCAGGTGCTCGACCTCTTCCAGCGTGCGCCCGGCGATGGGCTCCAGGCTGAAGGCCATGTAGTCCTCCATCTGCAGGTGGCCCTTGCCGTACGCCTCCATCAGTTCATGGTCGCGACGCAGGAATTCCTTGCCGTCCACCCAGCCCAGCCGGGCCATCTGTTCGCTCCACAGCGACGCGCAGTCACCGTTGATCAGGGTTTCGTCCAGATCGAAAATCGCCAGTGCCATTGCTTGAATCTCCTTAAGCCACTTCCCGTAGCGCGGTGGGGTCGATCGACAGCGACACGCGCTGCCCGTCGGCATACAGATCGGCAGACGAGCGATTGAGCACGTCCACCACCACCTCCACGCCGCGCGACTCGACACGGTAGCGGATCACGTTGCCGAGCAGGCTGTGACTGCGGATCTGGCCGTCCAGTTCACCTTCCAGGCCCAGGCTGATGGACTCGGGACGGATCGCCAGGCGTGCGCTGACCGGGCGCTGCAGCAGGCGGCTGGCGCTGTCGGCGTCGAGCAGGTTGTAGTTGCCGATGAAACCGGCGGCGAACAGGTCGACAGGTGCGGTGTAGAGGGTTTCGGCGTCGCCGCTCTGGACGATGCGCCCCTGGTTCATCAGGACGATGCGGTCCGACATGGTCAGCGCCTCTTCCTGGTCGTGGGTGACGAAGATGGTGGTCAGCCCCAGCTCGCGCTGGATCGCGCGGATCTGCTCGCGCAGGTGTTTGCGGATACGCGCATCCAGCGCCGACAGCGGCTCGTCGAGCAGCAGCAGGCGCGGGCGGGTGACCAGCGAACGGGCCAGCGCCACGCGCTGGCACTGACCGCCCGACAGCTGGTGCGGATAGCGTCCGGCAAAACTGCCCAGCTCCACCAGCTCCAAGGCCTCGTGCACACGCGCCTGGCTCTCCTCGGCCTTGACCTTCTGCATGCGCAGGCCAAAGGCGACGTTCTGTTCAACGGTCATGTTGGGGAACAGCGCGTAGCTCTGGAAGACCATGCCGATCCCGCGCTTCTGCGGGCTGAGTGGCACGATGTCCTGGCCGTCGAGCAGGATGCGGCCGCTGTCGACAGGTGTCAGGCCGGCGATGCAGCGCAGCAGGGTGGACTTGCCGCACCCCGACGGGCCGAGCAGGGTGACGAACTCGCCGCGTTCGATGTTGCAGTCGATGTTCTCGAAGACCGGGCTGCCGGCGTAGCTCTTTTGAAGTTTCTGGACACTGACGAAGCTCATCAGGATTTATCCTTGTTCAGGCGGTTGGCGACCCAGGTCAGTACCAGCACGAAGGCGAAATAGGAGATCACCAGCGCGCTGTTGAAGTGGCCGCTGCTGTTGCGCATGTTGTTCAGGTAGACCTGCAGGGTTTCGTAGCGGGTGCCGACCAGCAGGTTGGCGAACACGAATTCGCCGAACAGGAAGGAAAACGACAGCAGCAACGCCACCATCAGGCCCTTGCGCAGATTGGGCAGCACCACCAGAAGGGCGGCTTGCCAGGTGCTGGCGCCGAGCAGTTGCGCGGCGTCCATCAGGTCGCGCAGGTTGATCGCCTGCAGGTTGTTGGTGATCGCCCGGTACATGAAGGGCAGGGCGATGGTGAAATAGCAGCCGATCAGGATCCACGGCGTCCCGACCATGGCCATCGGCCCGCTGCCGTACAACTGCAGCAGCCCCACCGAAGACACCACCGGCGGCACCGCGAAGGGCAGCAGGATGAGAATGTTCATCAGCGCGTCGAGCTTGGGGAAGTGGTAATGCACCACGAACAGCAGCGGCAGGATCAGCACCACCGACAGTACCAACGCTCCCACGCAGACGATCAACGACTGGCCGAAGGCGGCGAGAAATCGCGGCTCGCTCCACAGTTGCACGTACCACTTGAGGGTCAAGCCGCTGGGCAGCAGGCTCGCCGACCAACTGGTAGCCAATGAGTAGAGCAGGGTGCCGGCCAGGGGCAACAGCAGGATCAGGAACAGCAGGTACACCACGGCGCGGTGGTACCAGCCGCCCTTGTGTGATTCAGCGCGCATGGTAGCTCCTTTTCAGCAGCCATTGATGGACCACCGTCACCAGGGTCATCAGCCCCACCAGCACCATGGCCAGCGCGCTGCCCAGGTTCGGGTCGAGGGTGATGTCGCCGGCCACCAGGGCGGCGATACGAATTGGCAGCACGTTGAAGTTGCCGGTGGTCAGGGCATAGACCGTGGCGTAGGCGCCCAGGGCGTTGGCCAGCAGGATGACGAAGGTGCCCAGCAGTGCCGGCGTCAGCACCGGCAGGCCGATGTGCCGCCAGAACTGCCAGTGGCTGGCACCGAGCAACGCGGCGGATTCGCGCCAGTCCTCGCGCAGGGCGTCGAAGGCCGGGTAGAGCAGCAGCACGCCCAGTGGAATCTGGAAGTAGGTGTAGACGATGATCAGGCCGGTCTTGGAGTAGATGCTGAAGTCGCCGAGCAGGCCGATCTCCTTGAGCGCCAGGGTGAGCGCGCCATTGAAGCCCAGCAGGATGATGAAGGCGAAGGCCAGTGGCACGCCGGCGAAGTTGCTGGTCATGTTGGCGAAGGCGCTGACGAAGTCGCGCAGGCGCGAATCGACCTGGCGCAACGAGTAGGCGCCGAGGGTGGCGATGACGATGCCGAACAGGCTCGACCAGAAGCTGATCTCGAGGCTGCGTTCGATGGCCTGCAGGTAGAACTTCGAGGCGAAGATCTTGCTGAAGTTGTCCAGGCCCCAGCCACTTTCACTTTGCAGGCTGGCGATGGCGACCCAGACCAGCGGGGCGATCTGGAAGATGATGAAGAAGATGGCGAAGGGCAGCAGGCAGAGCAGGGCCAGGTGGCGGCCGCGGTGGCTGGAATTCACTTGAGCAACTCCCGGCAGACCGGTTTGTCGTGGGCCGCGCCGAGCAGTTCGCAGATCGTGCCGCACAGCTCGGTCTGCAGGGGCTTGGCGGCCGGGTCGAGGCTGAAGGCGTCGCCGAAGACGAACAGCGGCACCTCGCGTTCCTCGGCCAGCAGGCCATTGTGCGAGCGGTCGTTGTTCATGCCGTGGTCGGCGGTGACCAGTACCTGGTAGCCCTCTTCGAGCCAGCGTGGCAGGTAGTCGGCCAGCAGGATGTCGGCGCTGCGTGCGGCGTTGCGGTACTGACTGCTGTCCAGGCCGTGGCGGTGGCCGGCATCGTCGATGTTCATCGGGTGCACCAGCAGGAAGTTCGGGGCATGACGGCGGCGCAGGTACTCGGCGTCGGCCAGCAGGTGCGAATCGGGGTAGTGATCGGCGTAGTAGAACAGCCCGTGCTGGATCGGCAGCTTGGGCGCGTGGGTATGGCGGTCGCGGATCGGATCGAAGGGCGAGCGGTTGTACAGTTCGCTCATCCAGTGATAGGCCGCAGCTGCAGTGCCAAGTCCGGCTTCGCGGGCGTAGTGGAAGACGCTGCGCTGGTTGGACAGGCGATTGACGTTGTTGTGCACGATACCGCTGTCGATCGGCGCGACGCCGGTGAGAATGCACTCGTACAGCGGGCGTGACAGTGACGGCAGTTCGCATTCCACACGGTACAGCGCGGCGCGGTCGGCCTCGACGTAGGCATGCAGATGGCCCATGGCGTGGTGTGCGACCTGGTGGTTGAGGCCGTCGAGCAGGACCAGGATGACGTTGTGTTGCATGTTGGCTCCGCAGAGGAATGGGTCGGTATCGCGTCGTCCTTTTCGCGGGTAAACCCGCTCCCACAGGTATCGCGCAGGCCCGGAAGCTTGTGCTGCACCGGTGGGAGCGGGTTTACCCGCGAAAAGGCCGTGTCAGGGGCTGGAAAACCCCGCCGTCACTCCATCTCGATGATCACCTGCTCCTGCCACTTCTGCGGCAGGGCCTTGGAGGTCTTCTCCCAGGCGTCGGCGTTCTTGATCGGCTGGGCGGCCTGGTACTGCTCGTTGGGCAGCAGCTTGGCCTGGACATCGGCTGGCAGCTTCAGGTGCTCGGCGCGGATCGGGCGGGCGTGGCCGATGGCCAGGTTGGTCTGGCCGGCGTCGCTGAAGATGTATTCGCGGGCAAGCTTGGCGGCGTTCGGGTGCTTGGCGTACTTGTTGATGATGGTGGTGTAGCCGGAAATCACCGAACCGTCGGACGGGATCAGCACTTCGAAACGCTTCGGATCGATCTGTTCGCGGTAGCTCAGGCCGTTGAAGTCCCAGACCACGCCGACTTCCACTTCACCTTTCTCGAGGGTCTGGATGGTCGGGTTGGCCAGCGACAGGCGCTTCTCCTGGGCCAGTTTGGTGAACAGCTGCAAGCCCGGCTCGATATTGCTTTCGTCGCCCTTGTAGGCGATGGCGGCGGCCAGCACGCCGTTGGCGGCTTGAGCTGCGGTGCCGACGTCACCGATGGCGACCTTGTACTTGCCTTTTTCCAGGTCGTGCCAGGTTTTCGGGCGTTGGTCTTCCTTGACCAGGTCCTTGTTGATGATGAAGGCGATGGTGCCGGTATAGGCCAGCGCCCAGTGACCGTCCTCGTCCTTGGCCCACTCCGGCACTTGGTCCCAAGTGCTCGGCTTGTACGGCTGGGTCACGCCCTTGGTCACGGCGATCGGGCCGAAGGCGGCGCCGACGTCACCGATGTCGGCACTGGCGTTGTCTTTTTCAGCGTCGAACTTGGCGATCTCCTGGGCCGAGCTCATGTCGGTGTCGCTGTGCTTGAGGCCGTACTTCCTGGCCAGGTCATCCCAGGTGCCTTTCCAGTTGGCCCAGGCATCCGGCATGCCCACGCTGTTCACCGTGCCTTCCTTGCGGGCGGCGTCTTCCAGGGCCTTGAGGTCGGTATCGGCGGCCATGGCCGTGGTGCACAGGGCGATGGCCGAGCCCAGCAGTGACGCCATGAAGAACTTTTTCATCCGAAGCTCCTTTGGTGGGTGCCTTGCAATCGTTGTTATGAACGCTGTTGTGAATGCTGTGGTGCAGACCTTGCCGAGAACCATTGGTCTAGGTCAGCAAACCTTGAGCCAAGGTAGGCCTGTTGCATGACAGTTTGATGTAGAACAGGCCCGCCAGCGGTGAGGCTTGGGCCCTGAAAGCAAAGCGTAGACCAGAACCCGGCCCTTTATTCGCGGGGCTTGGCCCGATTCTGGCAATCGTGGTGCAAGGGCTTTGTCACAGGATCTTCATCAGCCGTGCCTAGGCTTGCTCTATTCTCCAGTTGCCCTGTTATGGGGCTGGACTAGTCCAGATAGGTAACCTTTGATGCAATCGACCCCACCGCGGGCGGTAACAGCCATCTGCCATGCGCTGCAGGAACAGATCGAACATGGCCTGCTGATGCCGGGCGGCAAGCTGCCGGCCGAGCGCAAGCTGAGCGAGGTATTCGACACCACCCGCATCACCTTGCGTGAGGCACTGGTGCAGCTCGAGGCCCAGGGCCTGATCTACCGCGAAGAGCGGCGCGGCTGGTTCGTCGCCCCCGAACGCCTGACCTACGACCTGATCGAGCGCAGCCACTTCCATGCGATGGTGCGTGACCAGGGACGGGTGCCGAGCACTGAGCTGCTGGCGGCGCGCTTGCTGCCGGCGTCGGCGGCGATCTGTGCGCGCCTGCGGCTCCCGGCGTTATCGAGCGTGATACAGATCTGCCGTTTGCGGCGCATCGATGGACGCGGCGTGTTGTATGCCGAGCACTACCTCAACCCACGCTATTTTCCGGGGATCCTGGCGCTGGACCTGGCACAGTCGCTGACCGAGATCTATGCCCGCGAATATGGCATCCGCTACGGGCAGGTGTGTTTCGAGATCCTGCCGACTGCGTTGCCGGTGGCGGCGGCCATGGCGCTTAGGGTGTCGGCAGGGAGCCCGGGGTTGCACATCACCCGGGTCAACAGTGACCAGCATGGGCACCTGATCGACTGCGACCTGGAGTATTGGCGGCACGATGCGATTCGTATCCAGGCGCAGGCGGGGTAGCGGAGAGCTTTCGCGGGTTCGTCCGCGAAAGGGCACTAACTGGCGGAGCCAGACTCAGCCATCGCCCCACCCCCAGCCGTCACCACCTGCACCGACAACCGCGGCGTAGCCAGGTCCAGCCCGGCTTCGTCGAGCTGGCGCTTCAACGCCAGGTTGAAGGCCCGTGACACCTCCCACTGCTTGATCGGCGCGGTCTTGAAGCGTGCCCGCAGGATCGCCGAGCCCGACTCGAAACTCTCGACTCCCTGCAGTTCCAGCGGCGACCAGATGTTGCGGCGCATCAGCGGATCATTGCGCAGCTTCTGCCCCACCTCGCGAATCAGGCTGATCGCCTTGTCGATGCTCATGTTGTGCGGTATGGCGACTCGGAAGATCGCATAGCCAAACTCGCGCGAGTAGTTCTTGATGCTCTTGATCTCGCTGAACGGGATGGTGTGGACGATGCCGTCGATGTCGCGCAGGCGCACGGTGCGAATGGTCAGGCCCTCGACCGTGCCCAGGTGGCCGCCGACGTCGACATAGTCGTCGATGGCCAGGCTGTCCTCGATGATGATGAACAACCCGGTGATCAGATCGGCCACCAGCGATTGCGCACCGAAGCCGATGGCCAGGCCGATGACACCGGCACCGGCCAGCAGCGGTGTGACGTTCATGCCCATGTTGGCCAGGGCGACGATCACCGCGATGATGAAGATCGCCACGAACAGTACGTTGCGGATCAGCGGCATCATGGTCTGCGCACGGGCGTTGGCCAGGCCGCGGCGCGAACGCACCAGTGCGTGGTGCACGGCGGTGTCGGCCAGGATCCACACCAGCCAGGCGGCGATCAGGGTGCCTGCCAGGCCCAGCAGGCGCACGCTGACATCATGGCCTTCGCCCTCGGCAAAACCGATCATCGAAAGCCCCCACACGCGCAGGCCCAGCTCGATGAACAGCAACCAGATGAACAGGTGGACCAAGGCGTAGCCAAAGTTCTTCAGGCGTTCGGTATACACCGCCTGACGTTTGTTGGCGCGCCGAGGTTTGGCGGCGTGGCGGCGCACCAGGCCGTTGAGCACCATGCACACCACCACCAGCACGGTGCACATCAGTGACTGACGCAGGGCGGTGCTGGTATCGCCGGCAGAGACGAAGGTGGCGAACAGCGAGATCGCCACGAGGATCAAGGCCGGGACGAACCAGAAACTGCCAAGCAGCTCGATGGTGTCGCTGAGTGTGCGCCGGGTCAGGCGCCGCGACAGGGGCTGATTGCGGATCAGGTGCGCAATCGGCCGCCTGAAGCGCAGGATGAACAGGCCGGTACACAGGGCCGCCAGCACGTTGGTCACGGTCGCTATCGCATGGGCCAGGTGTGTGCCCAGCGCAGTGGTCAGGCGTGGATCGCTCATCGCTTCACCGAAGGCGGCGAAGCTGCCGATCAGCCATAACGGACGAAACGCCTGGTGTCGCAGGATATGCAGGGCACGGTGGCGATGCGGGCCGTCGAGCAGAGAGAAGGCGATCACGCAGATCGCCGAAAAACAGGTGCCGACCACCAGCGCATAGGCCAGGACCATGGCCAGGGATTTGCCCAGCGACGGTGGCAGGGCGAAGCTCAGGTACACGGTGAATACCAACGCCACCAGCCAGGGCCCGAGCTTGCGTAGGGCGAATCGCACCAGGTCCCAGGTCCGTGGGTGTTGGGGCAGTTCCTCGGTCAGTCCGAAGCGGATCCGTACCCGATGGCCGATCCAGTTGAAGGCGTAGGCCAACAGGCTCCACACGGCAATGACCGCAGCGAAGCCGAACAGGATCGCTGGCCACTGGTGCACCGGAACGACCAATGCTGCCAGCTCGTTCTGGGCCTGGTCGATTTCCTGCGACCAGCGCACGAAGGGGCTGGCATCGCCGCTGAACTGCTTTTCCAGGTCGTGCATGGCGTTGCCGATCAGCCCCAGTACGCCCTGTTCCACCGTGGGTTGCGACTGTTTGCTGGCATCGCGCAGTTTCTTCAGGTCGGCCAGCAACTTGGCTCGTTGCTGGTCGTTTTCCAGGCTCTTGATCACTTCGTCCAGTGACTTGTCCAGCGGCTCGGTGGCCTGGGGTTGGGCAGGCGTGCTGCTACCCAGCAAGCCGGGCAGGCCAGCGGCTTGCACCGGAGCGATGAACAGGAAGAGCAGCAGGGTCAGGCAACGGAGAAAGGCGGGCACCGGAAAATCTACCTCAGGTCGATCGATTGCCGGAGTGTAGAGGATTTCTCAGGCGAGTTTCTCGAGGATCTTCCAGCACATGATGCCAAAGATGCCGAGGGTGCCGATCCACATCATCAGCACGCCGGCATTGCGCTCGCGCAGGCTGAAACCGATGGTCAGCAGCATCAGGAAAAGGAACACCGGCACGAACAGGGAGAGGAAGGGTGACATGAACAGAATCCTTCTGTTGTCGGGGGCATGCTTGAAGCATAGCGCGTTGAGGGGCGGAGAATTCGTGGGTAAGCCCACTCCTGCTGGAGCGTTGATGCACCTGTAGGAGCGGGTTTACCCGCGAAAAGGCCTACCTGATATCAAGGGAGTTCGCGACTGCGATAGAACGCCGTCAGCACCTTCACCAGGTGCGCCAGGTCCTGGCTGCCGCACAGCTCGCGGATCGAGTGCATGGCGAAGGTCGGCAGGCCGATGTCGACGGTACGCACGCCCAGGTGGCTGGCGGTGATCGGGCCGATGGTCGAGCCGCAGCCCATGTCGCTGCGCACCACGAAGCTTTGTACAGGCACTTCCTCGGCCATGCACAGGTGGCGGAAATAGCCGGCGGTTTCGCTGTTGGTGGCGTAGCGCTGGTTGTTGTTGACCTTGATCACCGGGCCGGAGTTGAGCTTGGGCCCATGATTGCCGTCATGCTTGTCGGCGTAGTTGGGGTGCACGCCGTGGGCGTTGTCGGCCGACACCAGCAACGAGCGCTGGATGGTGCGCACGTATTCGTCGCCATCGGGCAGCAGACGTTGCAGGGTCTGCTCGAGCATCGGTCCGTCGGCGCCGCACGCCGAGCAGGAGCCGACCTCTTCGTGATCGGTGCATACCAGCACGCAAGTTTCGTCGCTCTCGGCGGCCAGTAGCGCCTGCAGCCCGGCATAGCACGACAGCAGGTTGTCCAGGCGCGCACCGGCGATGAAGTCGCCATGCAGGCCGATGACCGCAGCGCTCTGGGTGTCATAGAAACTCAGCTCATAGTCCAGCACCACGTCGGCGATCAGGCCGTGCTCGCGGGCCAGTTGCTCGGTGAGCAGGGCTCGGAAGTCGACACGCTCGTCGCCGGCGACCTGGGCCAGGATAGGCGGCAGCTCGTTCTGCGGGTTGATCGGCCAGCCCTCGTTGGCGGTACGGTTGAGGTGGATGGCCAGGTTGGGAATGATGGCGATCGGCAGCTTGAAATCGACCAGTTGGCTTTCGACCTTGCCATCGCGGCGGAAGGTGACGCGTCCGGCCAGCGACAGGTCGCGGTCGAACCAAGGGGCGAGCAGGGCACCGCCATAGACTTCGACGCCCAGTTGCAAGAAGCCCTGGCGCTGCAGTTCGGGCTGCGGCTTGACCCGCAGGCACGGGCTGTCGGTGTGTGCGCCGACCATACGGATGCCGCCAATCAAGGGCGAATGCTTGCCCAGGCGAATGGCGATGATCGAAGAGTCGTTACGGGTGACGTAGTAGCGTCCGCCGGGCACGGTGGCCCAGCTGTCACGCTCGTCCAGACGCTGGTAACCGGCGGCTTCGAGGCGCTTGGCCAGGCTGGCGGTGGCGTGGAAGGGCGTCGGGGAGGCCTTGAGGAAATCGATCAGGCCGGTATTCAGTGCTTCGCGCATAGCTCACTCCAGACAGCAGTGGCGCGAGTTTAGCGTAAATGGTCCGGAATTTGTGCGGGCCTCTTCGCGGGCAAGCCCGCTCCTACAGGGTTGGTGGTGACCCCTGTAGGAGCAGGTTTACCCGCGAAAGGGCCGAAGCAGCCACAAAAATCTAGAACGGCGCCGGGCACTCGAACTTCAACCGCTGCCCAGACACCGGGTGGGTAAAGCTCAGCATCGATGCATGCAGGCACAGCCGTTCATGGGCCGCCAACGCCTCGGGGTTGGCATACAGCCGGTCGCCCAGCAGCGGATGCCCGATCGACAGCATGTGCACGCGCAACTGGTGCGAGCGCCCGGTGATGGGCGTCAGCTCAACCCGGCAATGGTCGCCACAGCGTTCCAGTACGCGCCAGAAGGTCAGGGCATGCTTGCCCTGCTCATGGTCGACCACATGGCGTGGCTTGGTGGGCGGGTCGTAGCGCAGCGGCAGGTCGATGCTGCCACTGTCGAGCGTCGGCTGGCCCCAGCACAGTGCGGTATAGGCTTTCTCCGTCTCGCGGTCGTGGAACTGGCGCGATAGCTCGCGGTGGCTGTCGGCATCGCGGGCCAGGAGAATGATCCCGGAGGTTTCCCAGTCCAGGCGATGGACGATCAGCGCATCGGGGTAGCCGTTTTCCTGCAGGCGGGTGATCAGGCAGTCCTTGTTGTCCTCGGCACGGCCTGGCACCGACAGCAGCAGGGTCGGTTTGTTGATCACCAGGATGGCGGCGTCTTCGAAGAGGATCTGGATGTTCGACAGCGGCATGTTCAACGGTTCTCTGTAAAGCACTGTGGGAGCGGGCTTGCCCGCGAAGAAGGCCGGTACCAGTGCCAGGGTGATGGCGCCAGTACCGGCCTTTTCGCGGGCAAGCCCGCTCCCACAGGGGATCGCGGTGTGACAGGGGATTCTATCAGCGATCCGGCAAGGTGATGTTCAGTTCCAGAATCGAGCAGCTGCCCTGGTTTTCCAGCTCGATATGCACGTCATCGTTGCCGATGTTCACGTACTTGCGGATCACTTCGAGCAGTTCTTTCTGCAGCGCCGGCAGGTAGTCCGGTTCGCTGCGTTGGCCGCGCTCATGCGCCACGATGATCTGTAGACGCTCTTTCGCTACCGACGCACTGGTCTGTTTCTGTCTGCCACGAAAGAAGTCAAAAAGGTTCATGGTTTATTTGCCTCCAAACAGGCGCGCGAAGAATCCTTGCTTCGGCACTTCGATGAAGCGCAGAGGCTTCTCTTTACCCAGCAGGCGGTCGACGGTATCGCTGTAGGCCTGGCCGGCGTCGCTCTGGTCGTCGAGGATGACCGGGATACCCTGGTTGGATGCCTTGAGGACCGCTTGCGACTCGGGAATCACGCCCTTGAGCTTGATCGCGAGGATCTCTTCGACGTCGGCGATGCTGAGCATTTCGCCCTTTTCCACGCGCTCGGGGTGGTAGCGGGTGATCAGCAGGTGTTCCTTGATCGGCTCCTCGCCGTTCTCGGAGCGGCGCGACTTGCTCGACAGAATGCCCAGCATGCGGTCGGAGTCACGTACCGAGGAGACTTCCGGGTTGGTCACGACGATGGCTTCGTCGGCGAAGTACATCGCCAGGTGCGCGCCTTTCTCGATACCGGCCGGGGAGTCGCAGATGACGTAGTCGAACTGCTCCTTGAGCTCCATCAGGACCTTTTCGACGCCTTCTTGCGTCAGGGCGTCCTTGTCGCGGGTCTGGCTGGCGGCCAGCACGAACAGGTTCTCAAGGCGCTTGTCCTTGATCAGGGCCTGTTGCAGGTTGGCTTCGCCGTTGACCACGTTGACGAAGTCGTACACCACGCGGCGTTCGCAGCCCATGATCAGGTCGAGGTTACGCAGGCCGACGTCGAAGTCGACGATCACAGTCTTGTGGCCGCGCAATGCGAGGCCGGTACCGATGGCGGCGCTGGTGGTGGTCTTGCCCACCCCCCCCTTGCCGGAAGTAACCACGAGAATCTTGGCCAAGGTGTTTCACCCCTAAATAAACGGGACCCGAAGTCCCAGCAAATGCAAAAAAGGCAACGGTGGAAAAGTTGCTCTTAAAATGGCGGCAGTATCCGTTAAAGACGGGTGATGTTCAACACGTCGCCGACCAGGCTCACCTGCACGCCCGAACCCCACAGCGGGTCGCGGCGCAGGTCTTCGCAGACCTTGTACTGACCGGCGATGGAGACCATTTCGGCCGTCATCTGCTGACAGAAGATCCTGGCTCGGGTGTTGCCCTTGATACCAGCCAGTGCGCGGCCACGCATGGCGCCGTACACATGGATATTGCCATCGGCGAGAAGTTCCGCACCCGGGCTCACCGAGGCGGTCACGATCAAGTCGCCGCCCTGAGCATAGATCTGCTGGCCGCCACGTACAGGGCTGGTGATGATGCGGGTCGGGCGAACCTCGGGTTCGGCGGCCACAGCGGGTGCCGGAACGGGCTCGACTTTCTTCACTTCCGGCTCAGGTTCCAGCGGGCGTTCGCGGGCGCCGGAGGGCGGCAGGACCGGCAGGTCGATGGCGATCGCCGCGGCGATGTCCTCGATCCGGCTGGCGCGGATCGCCAGGGTGCGCAGGCCATGGTGACGGCAGATGCGCATCAGCCCGGGCAGGTCGATGGCGCCTTCGTCCGGCGGCAGTTTGTCCAGGGCCAGCACCAGCGGTGTGTTGCTGAAGAAATTGGGGGCCTGCGCCACTTTCGCCGCCAGTTGGCGGTCGAGGGCTTCGAGGTCGTTGCGCGCCAGTTCCAGCACAGTAATGGCGAGCATGCTGCCCTTGAGCTGGAACACGGTGGCGGAGTCGGGTGTCTGGTTGAGGCTCATGGTCTGCATAGACGGCTTGTTGCGAAAAAAGTGCCCTGACTTATAACGATAAGACCGATTGGCCGCAACCTGCGGCCAAAGGTTGTAGAATGCCAGGCCTTTGTCTTACCGGAAGCTTCAATGGATCGTCCGCGTTTTCGTCCCTACTTCCTCCATCCACGTTTCTGGGGCCTGTGGCTCGGCCTGGGACTGCTGTGGCTGGTGGTGCAGTTGCCTTACCGAGCCTTGCTGTGGCTCGGCAGCGCCCTGGGCGCCGTGATGTATCGCCTGGCCGGCGAGCGTCGGCGCATTGCCGCGCGCAATCTGGAGCTGTGTTTCCCGGCACTGTCCGGCGACGAACGGCAGCGCCTGCTGAAGGCAAACTTCGCCTCTACCGGCATCGCCTTCTTCGAAATGGCCATGAGCTGGTGGTGGCCCAAAGCCAGGCTTGCCCGCCTGGCACACATCGAAGGTCTGGAGCACCTGCAGGCAGCCCAGCGTGACGGGCAGGGCGCCATCCTCATGGCGGTGCATTTCACCACGCTGGAGATCGGCGCGGCCCTGCTCGGCCAGGAGCACACCATCGATGGCATGTACCGCGAGCACGGCAATCCGGTGTTCGACTTCATCCAGCGACGCGGTCGCGAGCGGCACAACCTCGACTCCCTGGCAGTGGAGCGCGAGGACGTACGCGGCATGCTCAAGCTGCTGCGCGGCGGGCGGGCGATCTGGTACGCGCCGGACCAGGACTACGGCACCAAGCAGAGCCTGTTCGTGCCGCTGTTCGGCATCCCCGCCGCCACGGTGACTGCAACGACCAAGTTCGCCCGACTGGGCAAGGCGCGGGTGATTCCGTTCACTCAGAAACGCCTGGAAGATGGCAGCGGCTATCGTCTGGTGGTGCATGCGCCGCTCGAGGATTTCCCGGGGGAGAGCGAGGAGGCCGACTGCCTGCGCATCAACCAGTGGGTCGAAAGTGTGCTCCGCGAGTGCCCCGAGCAGTACCTGTGGGCGCACCGGCGCTTCAAGTCGCGGCCCGAAGGGGCGCCGCGGCTGTATGACAAGAAGAAGCGCTGATCCGGGGTAATGGCTGCTGGCCCTTTCGCGCCCCGACTTGCCCGCGAAGGGGCCGATCCTGACAAAACCGACAAACCAGGAAGGAACCGATGGCCCCACCCCCGACTACTGGCCTGATCCTCTCCGGCGGCGGAGCCCGTGCTGCCTACCAGGTCGGCGTGCTTGCCGGTATCGCCGAACTGTTGCCCGCTGGCGCGCCCAATCCCTTCCCGGTCATCGTCGGCACCTCCGCCGGGGCCATCAATGCCGTGACCCTGGCCAGCGGCGCCACTCGCTTTGGTGAGTCGGTGCAGCGCCTGACCCGCTTCTGGCAGAACTTTCGCAGCCACCTTGTGCTGCGCAGCGACTGGCCCGGGGTCATGCGTCAGGCCAGCCGTTTCGTCAGCCACAGCCTGCTGGGGCTGGGCCGGCAGATGCCGGTAGCGCTGCTCGACAGCAGCCCGCTGCGGGCGCTGCTCAAGGCGCATCTGGACCTGGATGGCATCCACCATGCCCTGGCCAGCGAGCAACTGCGCGCGGTGGCCGTAACCGCCTTTGGTTACGAGTCCGGCCAGGCGGTGACGTTCTATCAAGGCGGCGAAGCGATCGAACCCTGGCTGCGGCACCGGCGTATCGGCGTACCCACTGCGCTGAGCGTCGAGCACCTGCTGGCCAGTTCGGCCATCCCGTTGCTCTTCGCTCCGGTGCGCCTGGGCGACGAGTACTTCGGTGACGGCGCGGTGCGCCAGTCTGCGCCGATCAGCCCGGCGCTGCACCTGGGGGCCAGTCGCGTACTGGTGGTGGGGGTCAGCGGTAACCCGCAGCGCCCTGCGCCGCCGGTACAGCGTGCACGGGTGTTCAGCGGGCAGCAGCCGAGCCTGGCGCAGATCGGCGGACACATGCTCAACAGTACCTTCATCGACAGCCTCGAAGACGATATCGAGTTGTTGCAACGCCTGAATCACCTGAGTCATCTGATGCCTGCACATCTGGACGCCCGGCGCCTGGGTCTGGCGCCGATCGAAGTACTGGTGGTGGCGCCCAGCCAGCCGCTGGACGAGATCGCGGCACGTCATCGGCGCGAGTTGCCGGCTGCGTTGCGCCTGTTCCTGCGTGGGCCC
Source organism: Pseudomonas sp. MNR3A (assembly GCF_009650575.1). Taxonomy (NCBI): domain Bacteria; kingdom Pseudomonadati; phylum Pseudomonadota; class Gammaproteobacteria; order Pseudomonadales; family Pseudomonadaceae; genus Pseudomonas; species Pseudomonas sp. MNR3A. The sequence continues at coordinate 91,976 of NZ_VZZS01000006.1, forward strand.
GGAGCGACCAGGACCAGCGGGGCCGGTGTACTCAGCTACCTGTTGTTCGAGGCGAGCTACTGCAGTGAGCTGATCGAACTGGGGCGCAGCGATGCCCTGGCCAAGCGCCGGGAGTTGCAGCAGTTTCTGGGGTTGGTGGGCTGAGGCCGCATGGCGGCCCCGCCGCACTCACTCTGAAATCTGCAACTTGCGCGCCTGGGTATAGACGTAGCGCACTTTTTCGTACTCGAACGGCGAGTTGGTCTGGCCATAGCGGAAATTGGTGGTGTAGCGCCGGTCGATCGCCCGCAGCAGGAAGATCTCCGGATGGTCGGTACTGACCTCGGCGACGTTGAGGAAATTCGCTTCGCGCTCGCCGACGTAGTCCACCACCAGCCCCGTGGTGTCGCGCAGGTTAGAGGGGCCGAGGATCGGCAGCATGATGTACGGGCCTTCCGGAACCCCATAGAAGCCCAGGGTCTGGCCGAAATCCTCGCTCTGGCGTGGCAACCCCATCTTGGTCGCCGGGTCCCACAGGCCACCCACGCCGATGAGGGTGTTGAACATCAGGCGCGCAGTGATCTCCGCCGAGCGTTTGACCTTGAGCTGCAACACACTGTTGAACAGGTTGGGCACATCCCCCAGGTTGTTGAAGAAGTTGCTCACCCCGGTGCGCACGAAGTGCGGGGTTATGTAGCGGTAGCCATCGACCGCCGGCAGGAACACCCATTGGTCGAAGCGATAGTTGAAGTGGTAGATGCGCCGGTTAATCGATTCCAGCGGGTCGTAGACGTTCAACGCGGCCAGGGTGGAGCGTTCGAACTCGCGCTGGTCGAGACCGGGGTTGAATTTCAGCTCGCGCAGCGGGTCGAGGAAGCCGTCCGATTCCACGGTAGGCGTGTCGATCACATCGGCTTCGACCACGCTGGTACGCGGTGCGGTTTCTGCTGCCAGGGCGCTGGTACTGACGAGCAGGGCGAGGGCAAGTATGAGTCTGTCAGCCACGGAAGAACTCCAGCATGGCGTCGGCATTGACGCGGTAGTTGAGGTTGCCGCAATGGCCGCCGTGTGGATAAAGGGTCAGCCGGTCGCCGAACACCTTGCGCAGAAAACCGATGTCGCCGGGGCCGAGAATTACGTCGTCGGCGTTGTGCATCACGGCGATCTTCGGGCTGTCGGCGAGGTAGTCCTTGAGGGCGTACAGGCTGACCTGGTCGATCAGTTGCAGCAGGCTGTTGCCGTCCGTGCGCGCACGCCACATGGGGATCACCTGCTCGGTCAGGTAGCAGTCGAAGTCGCATTGCAGTGCCCGTTTGAAGAACGGCGTGAGGCTGCTGCCTTCGGTGATCGGAAACTTCGGCGGAATGATCAGGCCGCGACGGTTGATCAGGTCGGAGGTGAAGGCGATGTCGGCTGCCGAGAAGCGGAACGAGGTGCCGATCAGCATGGCCATCTGTTCGTTGGACAGGTGCTGGCGTGATTTCTGGAAGTCATAGAGCAGGGCGTCGTTCAGATCGATGTAGCCCTTGTCCTGGAAGTAACGGGTGAGCTTTTCCAGCATCAGTTCGTAGAAGGTGGTGCTGCGGTCGATGCCCTTGACCTGGGTCTGCACCAGCTTGTCGAGGTTGTTGATCGAGGTGTACAGGTTCACCGGTGGGTTGAGCAGCAGCACGCGCTTGAAGTTGAAGCTGCGCCGGGTTTCGTCCAGGTGGCTGACGAACGCCGCGTCCAGGGCGCCGAGGCTGTAGCCGGTGAGGTAGAACTCGCTGACCGGCAGGCGCGGATGCTGGGCGCGCACGGCTTGCATGACCCGGTACAGGTCTTCGGCATCCTCGCGGCTCACGCCGGGCGTGGCGAAGCGTGAGGCGGCGCTCATGAAGTCCCAGCTGGTGGGCGAAGACAGCTGCACCACGTGATAGCCCGCCTGGTAGAACAGTTTTTTCAGGTATTCGGCGATGGTGCTGCTGTAGGGCGCGCCGGTGCCGGCGATGATGAACACCAATGGCGCTTCGTGGTCCTGGCGTGCCAGGCGGTAGCGGAGTTTTTTCACCGGCCAGAAGTTGTCCGGCAGGGTGAATTCGCGCTCTGGGCGCAGGTTCAGGCTGTAGTCGGACTGGTTGATATCGTCGTCGCTGGGCAGCGTCGGGCGCTGGTCTGGCGGCGTGGTGGCAATGGTCGCCTCGAACGGATTGGTCAAGGGATAGCCGTAGGTGGCGGGGTCGATGTCCCGCGCAGAGGCGGCCGCAGCCAGAAACAGGCCGCACAGCAGGGCGACGAGGCGCAACGGTCGAAGCATGGAGAGTCCCCCGGGAGAACGGCAAGGCAATGTGGAGCTAGGACCATCGTGCCCCTGGCAAAGTTGCCTGGCGCGCTGTCCTTTATTGTGGCGGATGTTGCCGCGAAGTTGGCCGCTGCGGCAATGACCGCTTCCTCGACATTAGCCGAACCGCGCCATTTTGCCTTGCGCGGCAGGCCTGGGGGATTATCCTGAGCGCCGGTTACATTTTCTGGAGCTGTGCATGAGTCGTTGGTGGCCTGTCGTTGCGTTGCTGCTGTTTCTGCCGGTGTGGCTGGCGGCCAGTTATGGCGTGCGTTTCGGCCTGATGGAAGACGGCCAGTGGGTAGGCCTGTGCGCGGTGCCTGGCGAACACTGGCAGTGCCAGGCGCGGTCGCTGCTGGGGTTGTGGATTCACTTCCAGGTGATCGGCTGGGTGGCGTTGGGGCTGGCCTTGCTGTGCCAGGTGTTGCCGGGACGGCTTGGCTGGTGGGGGGCGGTGCTGGCGCTGGTGGCAGGTGTGCCGGCGCTGGTGCTGTACACGGCGAGTCTGGGGGTTTTTGCGGTGGTTCTGGCGGGGTTGCGGTTGGTCAGGGCCTCCAGCTAGCAGGTTTACCGGTGTTCTTTTCGCAGGCTTGCCCGCGAAAAGAACACCGCCGTTTCAAGCCCTGCGCAAACTGCGCCAAAGGGCAGCCACCATCAGCACACTGACCGCCGCCCAGCTCCAGGCCTGATGATTGTGCAGCCCTTCCTGATACAGCTGCGGCGCAATTCCTGCGCCGATGATGAATGCCAGCAGCGCCACTTCGGCCCTGCGCGCGGCCACCGGTCGCAACAGGTACACCAGCGCCGGCAGCAGCAGCGCTGCGCTGGGGAAGCTGCGATAGCGCGGATCGAAGACCATTGCCAGCATGCTCACCGCCGCTGCGAATCCCGCTGCCAGCAGCCACCATCCCGCTCGCGCCTGCAGCCAGGCGAACAACCGCTCACGCCAGCCTTCGCGTCGGGCCAGGGCCAGCGCGGCATGGGCCAGTACCAGCAAGTTCAGGCCCGCCAGCGCTGCCGCCCACAGCCACTCAGCGACAAAGCGCGCGTTGGTGCGCATCAGCTCGCCCCACAGCCCCAGGCTGCCCGCGCCGACTGCCGCCAGCAGCGGTAACAGCAACGCCGCGCGGGCGTGCGCCGGGCGCCCGGCCAGGCCCAGGGTTGCCAACACCAGCAACGCGCTGGCCAGCCACCACTGTGGCCACAGTGGCAGGTTGCTGACTGGCCCTTCGAGTACGCCTTTGTCCTGCCGATCAGCGTCGTACAGCCCCCAATAGCCACCCACGGCGCCTTCGCTGGCGCGTTTCCAGGGCTGGTCGAAAGCTTCGATCAGGTTGTAGTGCCAGCCGTTGGCCTCGGCCATCGCGACGAAGCCCCGAATGAAGCGTGCCTCGTTGACCCGGCTTGGCTCTGCGGTCTCGCGCTGGCGGCCTTCGCTGGGCCAGCCGGTTTCGCCGATCATGACGTCCTTGGGGGCGAAGCGGTTGCCGAACACCTGACGTACCTCGGCGACATGCGCCAGGGCGTCCTCGATGCCGCGTGGATCGTCCTCCCAGTAGGGCAGCAGGTGGATGGTCAGGAAGTCCACCGCTGGCGCCACTTCCGGGTGCTGGAGCCAGAACTCCCAGACGTCGGCGTAGGTCACCGGGACCTGCACCTGGGCTTTCACCCGAGTGATCAGTTCGGCCAGGCGTTGGCCGGTGACCTCCTTGCGCAGCAGCGCCTCGTTGCCGACGATCACTGCGCTGACCACGTCCGGGTTGGCGTTGGCCGCCTCGATCAGCAGCGCCACCTCCTTGTCGGTGTCTACCGGGTTGGCATTGACCCAGGCACCGAGCATCACCTTCAGTCCGTGCTTGCGCGCCAGCGCCGGAATCGCCTCAAGCCCCGTCATCGAATAGGTGCGGATGCACTGGAAGCGTTCGGCCAGCAACGCCAGATCGGCGTCCATGCGCGCAGGGCGCAGGCGAAATGGCTGGTCGAAGGGCGACTGGTCCTTGTCGAAGGGGGTGTAGGAGGCGCACTGCAATTTGTGCGACGGGCTCGCCGCATCGGGCAGGTGCACCGGCTTGCCCAGGCCATACCAGAATGCACCGAGACTGAGCAGGGCGAACAGGCAGGTGATCAGGTAGAGGAGGGTGGTGCGGGGCGTGCTGGGCATCGAGCGGTCCATCGTCTGGCGCGGGTCATCGGTTGAGAGTCGCTGATAGTAGCCCGGCGCCAACAGTTTGGCATGCAAGGATCGCGCAGAACTCCGCGCGTGGATGACGCTAATGGCGAAGTGCTGTCGCTTATCGTTGGGTAAAGGTCGCTGACGGAGCAGGTCGCGCTGTGTTGCAGGTTGATGATGCAATCTCCAAGACCTGACGAGGGGATGCTTTGATGGCGACTACTACAAGAATGCGACGTTTCCTGGGCGTGACCGGCGCCCTGGTGTTGGCCATGGGTGCTGCACAGGCCATGGCCAAGGAAGTAAGCATCGGTTACGTGGACGGGTGGGCCGACAGCGTCGCCACCACCAACGTGGCTGCCGAAGTGATCAAGCAGAAACTCGGCTACGACGTGAAGCTGCAAGCGGTGGCCACCGGCATCATGTGGCAGGGTGTCGCCACCGGCAAGCTCGATGCCATGCTCTCGGCCTGGCTGCCGGTGACCCATGGCGAATACTGGACCAAGAACAAGGATAACGTGGTCGACTTCGGCCCCAACTTCAAGGATGCCAAGATCGGCCTGATCGTGCCGGAGTACGTCAAGGCCAACAGCATCGCCGACCTCAAGACCGACACCAGCTTCAAGCAGAAGATCGTCGGCATCGATGCAGGCTCCGGAGTCATGCTCAAGACCGAGCAGGCGATCAAGGACTACGACCTCACCGGCTACAAGCTGACGGCAAGCTCCGGCGCGGCGATGACGGCGGAACTTGGGCGTTCGTATGCCAAGCAGCAGTCGATCGCGGTCACCGGCTGGGTGCCGCACTGGATGTTCGCCAAATGGAAACTCAAGTTCCTCGAAGATCCCAAGGGCGTTTATGGTGCGGCGGAAACCGTCAACAGCATCGGTAGCAAGGAACTGGCGACCAAGGCGCCGGAAGTGGCCGAGTTCCTCAAGAAGTTCCAGTGGCAGTCCAAGGACGAGATCGGCGAAGTGATGCTGGCGATCCAGGAAGGGGCCAAGCCTGAAGCGGCGGCCAAGGACTGGGTGGCCAAGCATCCTGAGCGGGTCAAGGAGTGGACGGGTAAATAACCGATAGGGCCAGTGGGTACTTTTCGCGGTTAAACCCGCTCCTACAAAGTGCGCATTGGCCCTGACTTTGTTACCCGAATGGTAAAAGACTGTTGCATCTAAGACTAAGGTCGTCTGGTTGGCGTCCACCGGCAGCATAAAGTTAAGGCGGGTTCTCCCCTTACTGTGTTGCTGCTAGGACAAAAACAATGAACGACAGCATCTACCGATCGATACAAGAAAGTCCGCGCTTCAAGGAGCTGGTCACCAAACGCGAACGTTTCGCCTGGCTCCTGTCGGCGATCATGCTTGGCCTCTACTGCGCTTTCATCCTGCTCATCGCCTATGGCCCGCAGATTCTCGGCGCCAAACTCAGCCCCGGCTCTTCCATCACCTGGGGCATTCCTCTGGGCGTCGGCCTGATCCTCTCGGCATTCGTCCTCACCGCCATCTATGTGCGGCGTGCCAACGGCGAGTTCGATGAGCTGAACAAGGCGATCCTGAAGGAGGCGCAGCAATGATTCGTCACGCCAAAACCTTGGCCGTACTGGCCTGCGGTGCCTTCGCACCCGCCGTGTGGGCTGCCGATGCAATCAGCGGCGCGGTGCAGAAACAGCCGTTGAACATGTCGGCGATCATCATGTTCCTGGCCTTCGTCTGCTTCACCCTGGGGATTACCTACTGGGCCTCGAAACGCAACAAGTCGGCTTCGGACTACTACGCCGCAGGCGGGCGCATCACCGGCTTCCAGAACGGTCTGGCGATCGCCGGTGACTACATGTCGGCTGCTTCCTTCCTGGGTATTTCCGCGCTGGTGTTCACCTCCGGCTACGACGGCCTGATCTACTCGATCGGCTTCCTGGTCGGCTGGCCGATCATCCTCTTCCTGATCGCCGAGCGCCTGCGCAACCTGGGCAAGTACACCTTCGCCGACGTTGCTTCCTATCGCCTCGGGCAGAAAGAGATCCGCACCCTGTCGGCCTCGGGCTCGCTGGTGGTGGTGGCCTTCTACCTGATCGCGCAGATGGTCGGCGCGGGCAAGCTGATCGAGCTGCTGTTCGGCCTGGACTACCACGTCGCGGTGATCCTGGTCGGCATCCTGATGTGCCTTTACGTGCTGTTCGGTGGCATGCTGGCCACGACCTGGGTGCAGATCATCAAGGCCGTGCTGCTGCTCTCCGGTGCCAGCTTCATGGCGCTGATGGTGATGAAGCATGTGGGCTTCGACTTCAACACCCTGTTCTCCGAAGCGATCAAGGTGCATGCCAAGGGCGAGGCGATCATGAGCCCGGGCGGCCTGGTCAAGGATCCGATCTCGGCCTTCTCGCTGGGCCTGGCGCTGATGTTCGGCACCGCAGGCCTGCCGCACATCCTGATGCGCTTCTTCACCGTCAGCGATGCCAAGGAAGCGCGCAAGAGCGTGTTGTATGCCACCGGCTTCATCGGTTACTTCTACATCCTGACCTTCATCATCGGCTTCGGCGCGATCCTGCTGGTCAGCACCAACCCGGACTTCAAGGACGCCGCCGGCGCCCTGCTGGGCGGTAACAACATGGCGGCGGTGCACCTGGCCGACGCCGTGGGTGGCAGCATCTTCCTCGGCTTCATCTCGGCGGTGGCCTTCGCCACCATCCTGGCTGTAGTTGCCGGCCTGACCCTGGCAGGCGCTTCGGCGGTGTCCCACGACCTGTACGCCAGCGTCTGGCGCAAGGGCAAGGCCAACGACAAGGACGAGATCCGCGTGTCGAAGATCACCACCGTCGCGCTGGGCGTCCTGGCGATCGGCCTGGGTATCCTGTTCGAGAAGCAGAACATCGCCTTCATGGTTGGCCTGGCCTTCTCCATCGCCGCAAGCTGCAACTTCCCGGTACTGCTGCTCTCGATGTACTGGAAGAAGCTGACCACCCGCGGCGCCATGATCGGCGGCTGGATGGGCCTGATCAGCGCGGTTGGCCTGATGATCCTCGGCCCGACCATCTGGGTGCAGATCCTCGGTCATGAAAAAGCCATCTACCCGTACGAGTACCCGGCACTGTTCTCCATGATCATCGCCTTCGCGGGTATCTGGTTCTTCTCGGTCACCGACAAGTCCAAGGCTGCCGATGACGAGCGTGCACTGTTCTACCCGCAGTTCGTTCGCTCGCAGACCGGCCTGGGCGCCAGTGGTGCGGTTTCCCACTGATCGTTGATGCCGAGTACGACGCCCCGCTTGCCGGGGCGTCGTCGTTTCTGATTGATGGCATTTCTCTATCCCTGGGAAATTTCCCAAGCTCGCTGGGAAGGGTCTGAGTTAATGCGTCGATTACTCCGCGAATAATGAGCCAGGTGACGCAGTCAAGCGTTATTCCGCCTCATCACTTCAAGGAGATTTCCTCATGAAACGTCTGTTCGTGGCCCTGCCCCTCGCACTGTTTACCGCCGCATCGGCATATGCCGTCGACCCTATCGAAAAGCAGGTCCAGGTCACCGCACAGGTGCCTACCGATGCCTTCTTCGTCGAGCCGGTGGGCGGCAACTGGATGAACGACCCGCAAGAACTATCCTGGAACTCGTTCCGCAGCGAACTGCAGCCGATCCGCAAGCAGTTGCAGGTCAAGAGCACCGTTGGCCCGATCACCGCTTACCTGGTGTCGCCGGCGGCGGTCAGCGACGGCGTGAACAGCATCGGCCTGGATGTGTCGGTGGCCGGCACGACACTCAGCACCACCTCCACTGAAGTCATCACCGCGGCGCAGGCAGCGCCGGGTGCGGTGGTCGGTTTCGAGATCGCGGCTCAAGCCGCGCCAGCCGGCGGCTATGTGCCCGGCAGCTACCAGGGGCTGGTGAGCATGATGTTCGAAACCGCCACCCCCTGATTCGCTCACTCCCTGCTTTCCATTGCCCGTTGCTGCCCCTGTCTGATGCTTGTCAGGGCGGGGCGGGCATTGCCTGCCATGATGCCTATGCCAATCTTTCAACCTATCCCCGCCGCGCTCCGCCATTGCCTGCTCGTGGGCGCCTGCATCGCCCTGATGCCCCGGATCGGCCTTGCTGCCTCTGCAACCCTCGGGCGGGTCGAGGGTTTGCCGCGTGAATTCGAGGGGCATTTCTTCGATGTGCCGCTGGCGGTGCGGGTGGACCTGGACGGCCGCTACCTGGGCGATGCCATGGTGGTCCTGGGGCGTGACGAGCAGGTGCAACTGCTCGAGTTCACCGAAACCGACGAGAGCCGCGAGCCCGAAAGCCTGCGCCAGCGCTGGCAGGAGCGTCTGGCTCGACCGCGACCGCTCGGAGATTGTCTTCAGGATTGTCCCGATGGGCTTCAGGCCGTGCACTACAGCCTGGTCAACTCACAGTTATCGTTGCTCACCCTCCAGGCCGAAAGCGCCGGGCAGGTACCTCGTTTTCACCAGCCGCCAGAGCAAGGAAGCACGGGCCTGTTGCTGCGCAACCAGCTCAACCTGGTCGGAGATGGGCGCGGCGGTACTGGGCGCTTTGCACTGCAGGGCCAGGGCAGCATCGGTCACTGGACCGCCCTGGCCGATGGCCAACTCGACCGTGGCAGCGAGGCCGACGCCTCGACCCGTTATCACGTCGAGCAGCTGTATGCCGAACGCCTGGTCGAAGATCACTTCTATCGGCTCGGCTACTTCACCCCCAGTGCCCAGGGCCTGACGCGCCAGCCACGGCTGAACGGGGCCAGCCCCGACACTACACTGGGGCTGATGTTCGGCAGCAGCGACGGGTTGGCCTTGGATACCGGCATGCCCAGCACCACCCCGATCTATGTCACCCCCGACCGACCGGCGATCGTCGAGATCTACCGCAACGGTGTGCTGATCAACAGCCAGCCTGTGCAGCCTGGCTTGCAGACCCTGGACACCCGGGTGCTGCCCGGTGGCATCTACGAAGTCGAGGTGCGTCTGGTCGAGGATGGCCAGGTCACCTCGCGCGACCAGGCATTCATCTACAAACCCAGCAACTGGAGCAGCCGCGGCGGGCGTTGGCGCTACAACGTCTACCTGGGGCGCCAGAGCAGTGTGCTGAGCAACTGGTCACGTGAGCATGACGACAGTCCCAGTGGCGGCATCCTTGCCAACTACCTCCTGCATCCACGCGCAGTGGTGGGGGTTTCCGTGCAGCAGATCGATGAGCAGCAGCAGTTCGGCACTTCGCTGGACTGGGATGTGCACGAGCGCTTCAAGCTGTATGGCAACCTCTATCAGGCCCGGGGCTATGGCAACGGCTACGACCTGCAGGCCGTGGGCAATTTCGAGACCACCTCCCTGGTGGCCAGCCACAGCCGCTCCTGGCTCACCCCCCAGACGACCACCCGGCGCCCTCATGCGGCGCTGGCGACCCGGCAGACCTCGGTGTCGCTGAGTCAGCGCCTGGACCCGCGGCACACTGCCAACCTGCGGGTGTCGCACAGCAGCGGTGCCAGCGAGGGGTTGGGGCTGGATTTGGGGTGGTCGTATTACGGACGGCTGTTCGGCTCCGATGCCAACTGGCGGCTGTCGGTGTTCGACCGCCCCGGCACGTTGGCCACGGGGGAGTCACGCAGCCGCGGGGTCAACCTGGCGCTGAGCATGAGCCTGGGAGGCGGCAAGGGACGGCGGTTGTCGGCGACTGTCGGTACCCGCACTTCTCGTGATGGCGGGCGCGACATCAACACCTCGCTGACCTATCAGCAAGACCTCGAGCTCGGGCCGCTGCGCAGTGTCGGTGCAACGATGAGTGCCGACCGCTATGGCGTGGGGCTGGGCGGCGATACCCAGTTCGAAAACGAGGTGATGCATGGCGATGCCTACGTTCAGCAATCTTCCTACAACGGCGAGTTCGGCGGTGGCGTGAACCTGGAGAGCCTGCTTGCGCTTGGGGGCGGCAAGGTTGCAATGAGCGGCCAGTACCTGCCGCATCAGGCGGGTCTGATTGTCGACGTCGACAGTGACTTGCCCGACCTGAAACTGCACGCCGAAGACCCCAATGGCAGCACCGCCGTCCTGCGCCCCGGGCGCAACGTGATCCCGGTCGCGGCCTACAAGCCCGGCAGCGTGCAGTTCGACTTCGAAGGTATCGACCCCACTGCGGCGTTGATCCAGCCCGCCAGCCTGGATTACCACCTGAACCGAGGCGGCATCGCCTATCGCCAGTTGCGGGTGATGCGCACGGTCACGGTGCTGGGACGCTTGTTCGACGACAAGGGCCAGCCCTTGCGGGGCGCGCAGGTAATCAATCACGCCAGCCGCAGCGTCACTGAAGTCGACGGTTTCTTCGCCGTTGAAATGAGCGAGGCGACTCCGACTCTCGAGGTCCGTCTCAAGGGGGCAGCGGTCTGCTTGCTGGCGCTTGACCCTTCGCGACTGGTGCGCGAGGGCGATGTGCTGTTGGCCGGTGACCAGCAGTGCAGGCCCGGTGAACTGGCGGGCAAAGGGGACCCTGCCACGGATGCACGCAGTGGTTGAGAAGTGCACAGCGCCTGCTTTTTGTAGGAGTTTTCTCATCGCGTTTTGGGAAGTATCGCTCGCATCGGTGCATGGCCACGCGCCCGACGCCCCCCTAATATCACATTGATTGCATGGAGATTTATCGCATGGATATCCGCGGCCTGATGGCCCTGCTGCTGACGATGCCGCTGTCATTACACGCGGCTCCGGAACTGAACATCGGTGGGCTTTACGACTACCTTGAAGGTGACCGAAGCACCTTGCTCAAACGGGTACGCAATGGTGGCGACACCACGGCCTTCGTCAGGATCAGCGTGGTGGAGCTGGTGTATGACGCAGACGGCAGTGCTCGTGAGGTCGCGACTGATGGCCTGGCGCTGGAACAGCGAGGGCTGATCGCCAGTCCTGCCCGGCTGATCGTGCCTGCTGGTGGCATGCAGGCTGTGCGCCTTCTGTACCGAGGGCCACGAGATCAGGAGCGCTATTTCCGCCTGCGCTTCGTACCGATGCTGCCTGAGCGCGGCGATGGCTTTGCCGTCGATGAAAAAGAGGCACGCAGCTACCGTGAGCACTTGCAGGCTGGCGTCAACCTGCTGGCCGGTTACGGTTCGTTGCTGTTCGTGCGCCCGCAGCAGGCGCGTTTCGATACCCGGATTCGCCGTCAGGCTGGTCAGTTGGAAGTGACCAACGCTGGCAACGCCAGTGTAGTCCTGGACCGTTTCCGTCAGTGCCACGTGGCGGCGCAGACCTGTGATGCGGCCACCAAGCATCACTTGTTGCCGGGGCGTAGCCGACAATTCAGTGGTCATGTGGAAAAGGAACATCGCTTCGACCTGCATGAAGGTGCCGAACGCCGCGATGTCGTGGTGGAAGGATGAGCCGCCTCGCAGGACGCGGTCGCCTTGCGCATATCGGTCGCGCCTGGCTATGGCTCATGCTGCTGGTCGCACCGGTTGCCCCTGCCCTGGAGGTGACCTTGACTGCGAAATACAATGGCGGCGGATCGGGACGGTTCGAGAATACTACGCCGCCTGGCGGGCTTTGTCAGAGCTGGGGTTCGAGCTGCCGTGAGCAGATGACCGTGACCCTGCCTATCACCTATACCAAGACGACGATCCGTGCAGCTTCGGATGTGCGCGATACCTTCTTCGTCAAGGTTCCCGCTCGACGCGAGATCGAGGTGCGCTCTGATGACGGGCTCGATTCGCGGCGTATGGTGTTCGAGTGGACGGCGCTCAGCCAACGCGTGCTCGGCGCGAATATCAATCGACATACGCTTTACCAGGCAAGGGTGGAGGGCGGTTGCAGCAGTATCGGCAATGTCTCGCAATTCCGTCCCGCCCTTATCTCCTTCCTCTGGAGCATCGGCAATCCGACCTCCCCGGGAGCCTGCACTGCAGATGGTGGTTACGCTGCAGCGGGCTTCAGCCAGAACCTCGACGTGCAGGAAACCAGCGTCGCCTTCCAGCTCGACCTACCGCCGCCTTACCGCCTGCGTTCTGGCATCTATCGAGGTTCCACCACCTACCGCATCGGTCCGGGCATGGACTTTGACTTCGGTAATGGAGTGTCAGCGCTTAGCGGCGACACACTGACCGTCAATTTCGAATTGGATGTGCAGCATGCCTTCCTGTTCGAGTTTCCCCCAGGATCCGAGCGCGCCGTGCTCGAACCACGAGGCGGCTGGCAGGCATGGCTGGGGGGCGGGCGGGTTCCACAGCGGCTTTATCGCGACTTGCCTTTCCGGGTGTGGTCGACCGGCCCGTTCAAGGTCTACAAGCTGTGTCAGCACGACAGTGGTACCGGGTGCGCGATCCGGGATGCCGCCAGCCATCAGGCCGACCTGGAAGTGGCGCTCAGCCTGCCTGGGGGGATCCAGCATGGGGGCGGCGCGGTGCAGCGACTGCCGCTGCCCACCGGGCGCGCCATGGCATTGCAGTTCGAGTCGGTTCAGCCGGTGGCGAATCGCCCCGGGCAGTTGCACTTCGCCATCGAATCCGATCAGGTACGCGGCATGCTGGCCAATGCCGGAAGTACCTACAGTGGCCTGGTTACCGTCGTTTTCGATGCCGAGTTGTAGTCCATGGACATGACGAGCGAGGAACGAGCATGAGCAGGGTACTGGTGGTCGACGACCATCCTTTCATCCGCTCGACCGTGTGCATGCTGTTGCGCCAGGAGCGGCTGGAGGTCGTCGGGCAGGCGGACAATGGTATCGATGCGCTGCGGTTGATGCGCCAGGAACCGGTGGATCTGGTGATCCTGGACATCACCATGCCTGGCCTGGATGGCCTGGAGGTGATCGCCCGGATGCGTAGCCTGGAGCATCCGGCCAAGTCGCTGATCCTTACCTCGCAACTGGCCGAGGCCTATTCGCTGCGTTGCATGCAGGCCGGCGCCGCCGGCTATGTGTCCAAGACCGATGATCTTGGTGAACTGAACAAGGCGGTGCGCGCCGTGCTTTCCGGTTACACCTACTTTCCGCAGGTGGCGTTCAGCTCGGTGCACCGGCAGGATCTCAAGGCCAGCGAGGCGCAGTGCATCGCCAGCCTCACCGACCGTGAATTGATGGTTCTCCAGCAGTTGGCGAGGGGCTTGAGCAACAAGGCAATCGGCGATGCGATGTTGCTGAGCAACAAGACCATCAGCACCTACAAGAGCCGCCTGCTGGAAAAGCTTCGGGTCCGTTCGCTCATCGATCTCGCGGATTTCGCTCGCCGCAATCTTTTGATCTAGAGCTGTCCAGTGCTCGGCCGAGCCCTGTCGATGGCGCTGCTGTTGTGCCTGATCGCCCCGTCGCAAGCAACTGCCACCCAGTTGCATTCGGGGGTTGCCCTGAAGGGGCCGGCCATCGAACCGACGCAAGCCGCCCTGCGCTGGTTGTGGGAGCGAAGCCGGTTGCGCCTGGGTATCGTCGAACGACACGATCCCCCTTTCGACCTGCTGGGCACCGGCCAGACCTATGAGGGTATCACTGCCGACTACGCCAGCCTGGTGGCGGCACGGTTGCGCATGCAGGTCGAGGTGCAGGTCTTTGCCACGCAGAACGAGGCCTTTGCAGCCTTGCGTGATGCACGCATCGACCTGGTCGGTTCGGTGACCGCTCGCCAGGCTCAGGATGCCGGCTTGCGCTTGTCGCATCCCTATGCCGAGGACCGGCCCATGCTGATGGCGGCCCGACCGGTCGGCGCACCTGGACCAGGGCATGAGCCCGGTATGCGCTTGGCCATGGTCGAAGGCTATCGCTCACTGGAACAGGTTCTGGCAGGTTACCCGCTGGCGCAGGTCCAGTGGCATGCCTCGCCGTTCAGTGCCATGGCCGCGCTGGTACTGGGTCAGGCCGATGTGTATATCGGGGATGAGCACAAAGGACGCTACCTGCTGGGGCGCAGTCAGCTGTTCGGGGTCGAGGCGGTCGGTCGTGCCGACCTGGATTCACAGGCGATCGGCTTCGCCATGCTCGACTCGACCGGGCCGCTGGCGACCTTGGTCGATGAAGCCCTCGCCAGCCTTGGCGAGCCCCAGCATGAGCAGATCCGCCGACGCTGGAGCCCGTTGGCGATGGCGGCCTACGATCCTGCTGCCTTGCAGTTGAGCACCTCCGAGCAGCGCTGGATCAGTGACAATCCTGTGGTCAAGGTGGTGCTGGACGAACAGTTGCTACCTCTGAGCTATCGCGATGCCAAGGCGGGGCTGCAGGGGCTGAGCCTGGACATCCTGCAATTGATCAGCCAGCGCACCGGGTTGCGTTTCGAGGTGCAAGCCTCAGGCACTATCGAGCAGATGATCGAGTGGGTGCGTCAGGGGCGTGCGCAGGTGATTGCCGGTTTGCCCTACAGCCCGCAGCGGGCCCGCGAGCTGAGTTTCAGTCGGGCTTACCTGAGCGCAGCACGGGTGCTGGTCACGCGTGAAGACGCCTCCGGCCCTGCGAGCCTGGTCGGGCTGGAGGGGCACCGATTGGGTGTGATCCTGGGCAGTGCCGTGCCGGACCTCCTGGCCCAGCGCTACCCGCGTATCCGCTTGCAGGCCTATGGCGGGGCTCTCGAGGCACTGCACGCGGTGGCACGCGGTCAGGTGAGCGCGGCGGTGCTGACCTACGACGATGCGCGGCCGATGATCGCCCGTTGGTATCCGGGGCGCGTGAAGATCGCGGCCAGCGTATCCTTGCCGCCTGCTCACTTTGCGCTGGCCACGGCGCGCGGCGAGCAGACGTTGCAGGGCATCCTGAACAAGGCCCTGCTCAGCCTTGCCCCACAGGAAACCGATGCCCTGGTGCGCCGCTGGCGCAATCCACTGATCGTGGGGGATGGGGTCTGGTCACGCTATCGTGGCAAGATCCTGGGTGGCTTCGCGGCGGCCTTGGGCCTGCTGTTGCTGGCGCTGGTGTGGATTCGTTACCTGCGCCGTCTGCAGCGAGAGGCGGCACGGGCGCGCCGCGAGGCGGAGGCGGCGAACCAGGCCAAGACTGGCTTTCTCACCACCATGAGCCATGAAATCCGCACTCCGCTACACGCGCTGCTGGGCATGCTCGAACTGGCCCAGCGCAAGGCGGGCCAGGGTGTTCTCGACCGCATGGCCATCGAAGTGGCCACCGATGCCGCGCGCGGCCTGCTCGAGTTGATCGGTGACATTCTCGATGTCAGCCGGATCGAAGCCGGGCGTTTGCAACTGGCGCCGCAGCGTGTCGTGCTGGGCGAGCAGGTGGCCAGCGTGGTTCAGTT
Organism: Pseudomonas sp. MNR3A; assembly: GCF_009650575.1. Classification (NCBI taxonomy): domain Bacteria; kingdom Pseudomonadati; phylum Pseudomonadota; class Gammaproteobacteria; order Pseudomonadales; family Pseudomonadaceae; genus Pseudomonas; species Pseudomonas sp. MNR3A. The sequence continues at coordinate 107,644 of NZ_VZZS01000006.1, forward strand.
GTTCGAAGCGCAGGCGCGGGCCAAGGGCCTGGTGTTGGAACTGAACATGCGCGGTGCACAGGCGTGCGAGGTCATGCTCGATCCTCTGCGCTTCAAGCAGATCCTCGCCAACGTTCTGAGCAATGCGATCAAGTTCACCGGCGAGGGTCATGTCCGGGTTGATTTGCAGGCGCGTGCGCAGGGGGCCAGGCTGGCGGTCGAGCTGGCCGTGGAGGACACCGGAATCGGCATTGCCGCCGATGAGCTGGCCGCCCTTGGCCAACTGTTTCGCCAGGCCAGCAACCATCGACAATCGCCACGTCACAGCGCCGGGCTGGGTTTGGCCATCAGCCGCAGCCTGTGCCAGATGATGGGAGGGCACCTGATGCTGGACAGTGTGCTGGGGCAGGGAACACGGGTGTGCATTCACCTTGAGCTGCCTTTGCTGATCGCGCAGGAAGCCCGTGAGGAGCCCTCCGTGCCCACGCCCATGGCGCACTTCGCCAGGTTGCGGGTGCTGGTTGTCGATGACTACCCTGCCAACCGCCTGTTGCTGGCCCAACAGCTCGATTACCTCGGCCATCAGGCCCGCGTCGCCGAAGACGGCACGCAGGCCCTGCGCTTGTGGCTCAAGGAGCATTTCGATGTAGTGATCAGCGATTGCAACATGCCTCGGCTCGGTGGGCACGCACTGGCGCGGGCAATCCGCGAACATGAGCGGCGCAGCGAGCGTCCGCGCTGTCGGGTGATCGGGCTCACGGCCAGCGCCCTGGTCGATGAGCGAAACCGCTGCCGGGCTGCGGGCATGGACAGTTGCCTGTTCAAGCCGCTGGGGCTGCAAGACCTGGAGCGGGTACTGACGGCGTGTCGTCCACCCTCAGAGGCGAGCGCATGCGGCCAATCGATTCTGGACATGGGCCATCTGATGCACCTGGTGGGCAAGGACCAAGCTGCGCTCAGTGCCTTGCTGTCCGATCTACGCAGCAGCAACCGTAGTGATCTCAAATGCTTGCAGACGTTCAGGCACCAGCCGCAGGCACTTGCGCAACTGGCCCATCGGGTCAAGGGCGCTGCGCGCATCGTGCGCGCCAGTACTCTGGTGGAATTGTGCGAACGTCTCGAACGAACCTGCGCCCAGCCGTCACCCGCACCGGAGCAATTGAGTGCGGACGTGCGCGCGTTGCACGCGGCGATGCAGCAGCTGGATCGCCAGCTCAATCGCCATGCCGCCACTGGCGGCATGGCGGTGGCGTCATATCATCCCGAGCAATAACAGCACCAGCAGCACCACCAGTACGGCACCGACGATGCCGGACGGGCCATAACCCCAGCTGCGCGAATGGGGGAAGACCGGTAAGCCACCGATCAGCAGCAGGATCAGAATGATGATGAGGATCGTGGTCATGGGCGAAATCCTTGCGTGGTTGGGGTCAAGGGCCTGGAACTGCTGGCCTCTTGTAAATTCGGACTGTTGCCGGACCTGAAAGATTCCATTTGTGTGTCTGCCCCTTGCAGGTCGACTCGTTCGGCACTGACTGAACGGTCATGGGCTTGCATTCACTATCCTGATGAATCCTGCCTGGCTGTCCGACGTTGATTAGACTCGGTTGCAATTCAGTCGGCACAAGGCCCGTCACCATGCAAAACCGCATCATGATCACAGGCGCAGGATCCGGCCTGGGCCGCGAGATCGCCCTGCGCTGGGCTCGGGAGGGTTGGCGCCTGGCGCTGGCAGATGTCAACGATGCTGGCCTGCGCGAAACCCTGGAGCAGGTACGTGCCGCAGGCGGCGATGGTTTCGTGCAGCGTTGCGACGTGCGTGACTACAGCCAGCTCACCGCCTTGGCCCAAGCCTGCGAGGAGCAATTCGGCGGTATCGATGTGATCGTCAACAACGCGGGGGTCGCCTCGGGCGGGTTCTTCGCCGAGCTGTCGCTTGAAGACTGGGACTGGCAGATCGCAGTGAACCTGATGGGCGTGGTCAAGGGCTGCAAGGCGTTTTTGCCACTGCTCGAGCGCAGCAAGGGGCGCATCATCAACATCGCTTCGATGGCGGCGCTGATGCAAGGGCCGGGGATGAGCAACTACAACGTCGCCAAGGCCGGTGTGCTGGCGCTGTCGGAAAGCCTGCTGGTGGAGTTGCGCCAGCTCGAGGTGGGGGTGCATGTGGTGTGCCCGTCATTCTTCCAGACCAACCTGCTCGACTCGTTCCGCGGGCCGAATCCGGCGATGAAGGCGCAGGTCGGCAAGCTGCTGGAAGGCTCGCCCATCACTGCCGCACAGATTGCCGACTACATCCACGCTCAGGTCGCGGCGGGCGAATTCCTGATTCTGCCGCACGAGGCCGGGCGCGATGCCTGGCGTCTGAAGTGCCAAGCCCCGCAGGTGCTCTATGACGAGATGGCCAGTATGGCGGTAAAGATGCGGGCCAAGGCGCGGCCAGGGCAGTAGCTGTTCTGCAGGTGCCGTCTGTAGGGCTTTTTACCGATCTGGGTAGGTGCGGTCTATTTCACAGCTGAATGATTGAATAGGCCGAATGCCCATAGCAGGCTCGGATTTTCCCTGGGTCTGGAGGATCGGAGCATGTTGGTAATCGGACGTGATGTCGGCGAGGTCGTCACCATCGGCGAGAACATCCGCATCAAAGTGATGGCCGTCGAAGGGGGGGTGGTGCGCTTCGGGATCAGTGCACCGCGTGAGGTGGTGGTGCACCGCTCGGAGATTTACAAGCGTATCAAGGAGCAGGAGCTGGAGCGCAGCTCCTCGTCTTAATCCAGCAACTCCCGTGGCACATCATGCTTGGCCAGTAACTGGCACTGCTGGCTTTCCAGGTCGAAGAGGATGAATGCCTGGCCTTTGGCCAAGGCCTGGCGCACGCGCAGTACGCGGGTTTCCAGCGGGGTGTCGTCGCCATTGTCGGTGCCGTCGCGGGTGACGAAGTCTTCGATCAGGCGGGTGAGGGTGTCGGCTTCGAGTTGGTCGTAGGGGATCAGCATGATGGCTATCGGGTTGGGCAGGTTGGGCTGCATGCTACTTGAAAGTGGGGCAGGGACGTTAATCGTCGGCGACGTCTGAGCGGGTTCACCCGCGTAGACGCCGCCGCCAGGTTCAGCTCTTGTTGCCCACCAGGCTATCGACCGCTGGCACCCGGGTATCGCTCTCCATTTGCGCATCATGCTCCAGTTGATGACTGAAGCGCTCCAGAGAAGCATTGGCCGGTTGCGAGTCGCTGGCGAACACGGGCGGGCTGAGCAGGTACGCCGACAACAGGCGGCTCAGTGCAGCCAGGCTGTCGATGTGGGTGCGCTCGTAACCGTGAGTGGCGTCGCAACCGAACGCCACCAGCGCAGTGCGGATATCGTGCCCGGCCGTGACCGCCGAGTGGGCGTCGCTGAAGTAGTAGCGGAACAGGTCGCGGCGTACAGGCAACTCTTGGTCGGCCGCCAGCTTGAGCAGATGACGGGACAGGTGGTAGTCGTACGGTCCTGAAGAGTCCTGCATCGCCACGCTTACCGCATGCTCGCTGGACGCCTGTCCCGGCGCCACCGGGGCGATGTCGATGCCGACGAACTCGCTGACATCCCAAGGCAGCGCGCCTGCGGCCCCGGAGCCGGTTTCCTCGGTGATGGTGAACAGCGGATGGCAGTCGATCAGCGGTTGGCGGCCACTTTCCACCACAGCCTTGAGGGCTGCGAGCAATGCCGCCACGCCGGCTTTGTCGTCCAGGTGACGGGCGCTGATATGGCCGCTGTCGGTGAATTCCGGTAGCGGGTCGAAGGCGACGAAGTCGCCGATGCCGATGCCCAGCGCCTCGCAATCGGCGCGGGTAGCGCAGTAGGCGTCCAGGCGCACCTCAACGTGTTCCCAGCTGATCGGCATCTGGTCGATGGCGGTGTTGAACGCGTGCCCGCTGGCCATCAACGGCAGCACGCTGCCGCGAAACACGCCGGTGTCGGTGAACACGCTGACCCGGCTGCCTTCGGCGAAGCGGCTGGACCAGTGACCTACTGCCGACAGTGCCAGGCGGCCGTTGTCCTGCAACTGCCGCACGCTGGCGCCGATGGTGTCCAGGTGTGCCGAGACGGCGCGATCGGGCGAACTCTGACGGCCCTTGAGCGTGGCGCGGATGGTGCCACGGCGGGTCAGCTCGAAGGGGATGCCCAGTTCGTCCAGGCGCTCGGCTACGTAGCGCACGATGGTATCGGTGAAGCCGGTGGGACTGGGGATGGCGAGCATCTCCAGGAGGACGCGCTTGAGGTAGTCCAGGTCGGGTTCGGGGAGTCGTTCGGACATGGGTACTCCTTGGGGTCTTTGCTGGCTTTTTCGCGGGCAAGCCCATTCCACAAGGGCTTGCCCGCGAAAAGACCAGCAGCGATTCAGGCCAGGGGCTGGCTATGCGGGAACAGCAGATCCACGAACCGCTCCGCAGTCGGCTGCGGTTCATGGTTGGCCAGCCCGGCCCGCTCGTTGGCTTCGATGATCACGTAGTCCGGCTGCTGCGCATCGCGCACCATCAGGTCCAGGCCGACCACCGGAATTTCCAGTGCCCGTGCAGCCCTCACTGCCGCATCGGCGAGCACCGGGTGCAACTGTTCGGTGACATCTTCCAGGGTGCCGCCAGTGTGCAGGTTCGCCGTGCGCCGCACCGCCAGGCGCTGGCCTGCCGGCAATACGTCTTCAAAACCCAGCCCGGAGGCGCGCAGGGTGCGCTCGGTTTCCTCATCCATCGGGATGCGGCTTTCACCCCCGGTTGCGGCCTGGCGACGGCGGCTCTGGGCCTCGATCAGTGCCTTGATGGTGTGCTTGCCGTCGCCGATCACCTCGGCCGGATGGCGAATGGCGGCGGCCACCACCTCGAAGCCGATCACCAGGATGCGCAGGTCGAAACCGGCGTGGAAGCTCTCCAGCAGCACGCGGCTGTCGAAACGCCGGGCGTGCTCCACAGCCTGGCTGATCTCGTCGTATTCGGTGAGGTTGACCGCGACGCCCTGGCCCTGCTCGCCATCCACCGGCTTGACCACGACGGCGCCATGCTCTTCGAGAAAAGCCAGGTTGTCGTCGGCGTTGCCGGCCAGTTGCTGGGCAGGCACCTGCAGGCCGGCATCGTGCAGCACCTTGCGGGTCAGGCGCTTGTCCTGGCACAGGGTCATGGTCACGGCGCTGGTCAAGTCACTCAGCGATTCGCGACAGCGAATCCGGCGCCCGCCCAGGCTCAGGGTGAACAGCCCGGCGCTGGCGTCGTCTACCTGGACTTCGATACCACGGCGCAGGGCTTCGTTGACGATGATCCGCGCGTAGGGATTGAGCCCGGCTTCAGGGCCAGGGCCGAGGAACAGTTCCTGGTTGATGCCATTCCTGCGCTTGACGGCGAAGGTGGGCAGGTTACGAAAGCCCAGCTTCTGGTAAAGCCGCTTGGCCTGGCGGTTGTCGTGCATCACCGACAGGTCGAGGTAGGCCAGGCCGCGGCTCATGAAGTGCTCGACCAGATGGCGCACCAGCACTTCGCCCACACCCGGACGGCTGCACTGCGGGGAGACGGCCAGGCACCACAGGCTGCTGCCGTGTTCAGGGTCGTCGAAAGCCTTGCTGTGGTTCAGACCCATGACGCTGCCGATCACGGCGCCGGTGTCTTCGTCCTCGGCAATCCAGTACACCGGGCCACCCAGGTGGCGCGGGGTGAGTAGCTCGGGATTGACCGGCATCATGCCGCGCGCCTGATACAGCGTGTTGATCGCCTGCCAGTCGCCTTCGGCCTGGGCGCGACGGATGCGAAACCCGCGGAACACGCGCTGGGCCGGGCGATAGTCGGTGAACCACAGGCGCAGGGTGTCGGAGGGGTCGAGAAACAACTGTTGCGGCGCCTGGGCCAGCAACTGCTGGGGGGCCGCCACGTACAAGGCGATGTCACGTTCGCCGGGCTGTTCGTCGAGCATGGCCTCGGCAAGTTGTGCAGGGTCAGGGTAGGTGTGGCCGATCAGCAAACGTCCCCAGCCGCAGTGCACGGCGCGCGGCTGGTCGTGGGGGTCGCTGCCGTCACCGGCCAGGCGTGCCTGGAGGCGTTCGTAGGAGGGCGCCTGGCCGCGCAACAGGCGCTGGCCATAGGCACTATGGGCTTTCATTGGTCAGATTCCTTGTTCGCTGAGCCACAGGTTCAGGGCCGCCAGTTGCCACAGCTTGGAGCCGCGCAGTGGGGTGAGCTGGCCGTGGGGGTTGCTCAGCAGGCGATCGAGCATGGCCGGGTTGAACAGGCCACGGTCCTGGCTCGGGTCGGTCAGCAGTTCGCGTACCCAGCCAAGGGTCGCGCCCTCCAGGTGCTTGAGGCCGGGTACGGGGAAGTAGCCCTTCTTGCGGTCGATGACTTCATGGGGAATGACCCGTCGCGCCGCCTGCTTGAGCACCTGCTTGCCACCGTCGGGCAGCTTGAAGCGGCCCGGGATACGGGCAGAAAGTTCGACCAGGCGATAGTCGAGGAACGGCGTACGTGCCTCCAGCCCCCAGGCCATGGTCATGTTGTCGACACGCTTGACCGGGTCGTCGACCAGCATCACCGTGCTGTCCAGGCGCAGGGCCTTGTCCACCGCATGGGTTGCACCGGGACGGGCGAAGTGCTCGCGAACGAAATCGCCGGCGGCATCGTTGTCCAGCAACCAGGGTGCCTGCACGGTGTCGCGGTATTCGTCGTGGCTACGGTCGAAGAACGCCTCGCGATAGGCAGCGAAGGCATCCTCGGCACCATTCACCTGCGGGTACCAGTGATAGCCGGCGAACAACTCGTCGGCGCCCTGGCCGCTCTGCACGCCCTTGCAGTGCTTGGCGACTTCACGCGAAAGCAGGTAGAAGGCGATGCAGTCATGGCTGACCATCGGCTCGCTCATGGCGCGGAAGGCAGCCGGCAACTGCTCGATGATCTCGTGTTCGGCGATGCGCAACTGGTGGTGGCGGGTGCCGTAGTGCTTGGCGATCAGGTCCGAGTACTGGAACTCGTCGCCACGTTCGCCGCCGGCATCCTCGAAACCGATGGAGAAGGTCGACAGGTCGTCCACGCCGACTTCGCGCAGCAGGCCGACCAGCAGGCTGGAGTCGACGCCACCGGACAGCAGCACGCCAACATCCACAGCCGCGCGCTGGCGGATCGCCACGGCATCGCGGGTGGCATCGAGCACACGGGTGGTCCAGCCTTCGAGGTCGAGGTCCTGCTCGTCCGGGGTCGGGCCGTAATGCAGTTGCCACCAGGTCTGGCGCTCGACTTCGCCGTGGCGGTCGATGCGCATCCAGGTCCCGGGCTCGAGCTTCTGCACGTTGGCCAGCATCGTGCGCGGTGCTGGCACCACGGCGTGGAAGTTGAGGTAGTGATTGAGCGCTACCGGGTCGATCATCGGGTCGATGTCGCCGCCTTTGAGCAGCGCCGGCAGGGTCGAGGCGAAGCGCAGGCGCTCGCCGTTGCGCGACAGGTACAGCGGCTTGACGCCGAGGCGGTCGCGAGCCAGGAACAGGCGCTGGTTGTCGCGCTCCCAGATGGCCAGGGCGAACATGCCGTTGAGCTTGGGCAGCAGCGCGGCGCCCCAGGCGTGGTAGCCCTTGAGCAGCACTTCGGTGTCGCCGTCTGACCAGAAGTTATAGCCCAGGTCCTGCAGTTCCTGGCGCAGTTCCGGGAAGTTGTAGATGGCGCCGTTGAACGCCAGGGACAGGCCGAGGGTGTTGTCGACCATCGGCTGCGCCGAGCCGTCGGACAGGTCCATGATCTTCAGGCGCCGATGGCCAAGGGCGATCGGCCCCTGGCTGTGGAAGCCCCAGGCATCAGGGCCACGTGGCGCCAGATGATGGGTGATGCGCTCCACCGCGGCGAGATCCGCCGGGCGGGGGGCTTGGTCGATGGGGGTGAAACGCAACTCTCCTGCTAATCCGCACATAAGTCCTTACCGGTTTTGCCGTTGGGGAAAGAGTGCCCCCACATGGGGCACCTTAAGGAACTGACCCAGGGGATTTGCGGGAGTTTTAGATCAATCTGTTATATGGGACGGGTGGGTGCTGTTTCATTTGCCGCGAATCAGCTTGCGCAGCATGAAGCGGTTTGGATGACAGGCCTCGGCCACGGCCCGAGGTATCGGCAGTGGTTCGCCACTGGCCCAGGCGGCAATCAGCTCGCCGCTCAAAGGCGCGGTAATCAGGCCGCGTGAGCCGTGGCCGCTGTTGACGTACAAGCCTTCCAGCCAGGGGCAGGCGATCGCCGGAACCTGTCGGGCATCCTTGGCCAGCATTGAATAGGTCGTGCTGAACGCAGCAGGATCGGCCAGCGGCCCGACAATCGGCAGGTAATCCGGGCTGGTGCAGCGAAACGCTGCGCGCCCCTGCAACTGTTCCGGATCCAGTGCGGCCGTGTCGAGCCGCTGCGCCAGGTCGGCAGAAATCGCCTCCAGCAGACCGAGATTGCTTGCGTGCTCGCCGGCAGTGGGGGCGAGGTCGAGGCTATGGAAGTCGAAACTGGCGCCGAGGGTGTGCTCGCCATCGCGCGCCGGGGCGACGTACCCGTCGGCGCAGACCACGGTGCCCAGCGCCTGGCTGCGCTCGGTCAGCGGCAGGCGGGTGATCTGTCCTCGGATACGCTTGAGCGGCAGCTCGGCGCATGCCTCGAGGTTGCGTATCTCAGCGGCACCGGCCAGCACCACCAGCGGCGCACTGGCCAGCAACCGTTCGCCGTCCCAGGCTTGCCACAGACCGTCGACGCGGCGCAGTTCGATCACCTGGTGATGGTTGAGCAGGCGAATGCGCGGGTGTTGCAGTTGCGCGTGGCACAGTGCGGGCGGGTGCACCCAGCCGCCCTCGGGGTAGAACAGCCCACCGCTGGACAGGGCGACCCCGGCGATCGCCTCGGCCTGCTCGCGATCCAGGCACTGCAGCAGGCTGCTGTCGAAGGCGCCGGCAAGTTTGGCCTGGCGTTCGGTTTCCTTGGTGTCGAACGCCAGTTGCAGCACGCCGCAGTCGTCCCAGTCGCGGCCACGCTGCAGGCGTTCGAGCCAACGGCGGGTGTAGCCGAACCCGGCGAGAATCATCTGCGACAAGGCGGTGCCGTGTGCCGACAGCTTCAGGTACAGCACGCCCTGGGGGTTGCCGGAGGCCTCTCGGGCCGGGGCGTCGTGGCGTTCCAGCACTTCGACCTGCCAACCGCGTGCAGCCAGGCTGGCGGCGCTGGCGCAACCGGCCAGCCCGGCGCCGATGACCAGCGCGCGACGGGGGCCGTCCACGGGGGCGGGGCGTGCATACCAGGGGGCTGGTTGTGGCGGCGTCGGCAGGTCTTCAGGCCAGCCGACGAATTCTCCCCCCATCACTTCCCACTTCTTGCCCAGCCCCGGCACTTTCTTGATCGCAAAACCGGCGGCTGCCAGGCCGCGGCGCACCCAACCTGTGGTGGTGAAGGTCCCCAGCGTGGTGCCGGGGCGTGACAGCCGTGCCAGTTGCGCGAACAGTTCCGGCGTCCACATGTCCGGGTTCTTCGCCGGGGCGAAGCCGTCCAGAAACCAGGCGTCGATGGGCGCGTCGAGCTGGGGCAACCGTTCCAGCACGTCACCGACCAGCAGGGTGAGGGTGACCCGGCCCTGCTCGAAGCTGAACTGCTGGAAGCCTGGATGCACGGCCACATACTGCGCCAGCAAGGGTTCGCTGAAGGGCGAAAGCTCCGGCCATAGCGCTGCAGCGCGGGCCAGGTCGGCGCGACTGAGTGGGTACTTCTCGACACTGACGAAATGCAGCCGCGCCTCGGGGTGAGCCTTTTCTGCAAACAGTTGCCAGGCACAGAAGAAGTTCATGCCGGTACCAAAACCGGTCTCGCCGATCACCAGGCAGGCGTGCGGCGCAAGCTCGGCGAAGCGCCGGGCCAGGTGGTTGCGCTCGAGGAAGACGTACACCGTCTCGTGCACGCCCTCGTTCTTCGAGAAATAGACGTCGTCGTATTGCCGCGAGTGGGGGCGGCCCTGGTCGTCCCAGTCGATCTGGGCGTGCTGGGGGAGTGGGGTATCAGGCATGGTCGGTTCGGCTGGCAGTGAAGCGAAGATTTTATGCCATCTGCGTCGCCGGCGCTGTATCCGCCGTGGGAAGAGGGCGCAAGACTGGCGTGCAATCCGCTACTCTTGCTTATCCATCGAAGGAGTGAGCCATGTTCGAATCCGCGGAAATCGGTCACAGCATTGACAAGGAAACCTACGAGGCCGAATTGCCGGCCCTGCGCGAGGCGTTGCTGGAGGCCCAGTTCGAGCTCAAGCAGCAGGCGCGATTCCCGGTCATCGTACTGATCAACGGTGTCGAGGGTGCTGGCAAGGGCGAGACGGTCAAGCTGCTCAACGAGTGGATGGACCCGCGGATGATCGATGTGCTCACCTTCGACCAGCAGACCGACGAAGAACTGGCGCGCCCACCCGCCTGGCGATACTGGCGTGCACTACCGCCAAAAGGGCGAATGGGCGTGTTCTTCGGCAATTGGTACAGCCAGATGTTGCAGGGGCGGGTGCATGGTCGCTTCAAGGATGCGGTGCTCGACCAGGCCATCACCGGCGCCGAGCGCCTGGAACAGATGCTTTGCGACGAAGGTGCGCTGATCATCAAGTTCTGGTTTCACCTCTCCAAGAAACAGATGAAGACCCGGCTCAAGGTGCTGCGCGACGATCCGCTGCACAGTTGGCGCATCAGTCCGCTGGACTGGCAGCAGTCCGAGACCTACGACCGCTTCGTACGTTTCGGTGAGCGGGTTCTGCGGCGCACCAGCCGCGACTACGCGCCCTGGCATGTGATCGAGGGTGTCGATCCGCACTACCGTGCGCTGGCGGCCGGGCGCATTCTGCTCGAAAGCCTGAACGCGGCGCTGGCCAATGCGCCGAAGGGCAAGCACCAGGGCAATGTCGCGCCATTGGGGCGCAGTATCGATCAGTTGAGCTTGCTCGGCGCTCTGGATCTCACCCGGCGCCTCGACAAGCACGACTACCAGAAGCAGTTGGTCGCCGAGCAGGCGCGCCTGGCCGGGCTGTTGCGGCACAAGCGCATGCGCGAGCACGCCCTTGTCGCGGTGTTCGAAGGCAACGATGCTGCGGGCAAGGGTGGGGCGATTCGTCGCGTGGCCGCCGCGCTGGACCCACGCCAGTACCGCATCGTGCCGATCGCTGCGCCCACCGAAGAGGAACGGGCCCAGCCCTACCTCTGGCGTTTCTGGCGACATGTACCGGCGCGCGGCAAGTTCACCATCTTCGACCGCTCCTGGTACGGCAGGGTGCTGGTGGAGCGGGTCGAAGGATTCTGCACCCCGGCCGACTGGATGCGCGCCTATGGCGAGATCAATGATTTCGAGGAGCAGTTGAGCAACTCGGGCATCGTGGTCGTGAAGTTCTGGCTGGCAATCGACCAAGAGACACAGTTGCAGCGCTTCGAGGAACGTGAAGAGATCCCGTTCAAGCGCTACAAGATCACCGAGGAAGACTGGCGCAACCGCGACAAGTGGGATGTTTACGCCGAGGCGGTGGGTGACATGGTCGATCGTACCAGCTCCGAGATAGCCCCTTGGACGCTGGTGGAGGCCAACGACAAGCGCTGGGCACGGGTCAAGGTGCTGCGCACCATCAACGACGCACTGGAAGCGGCGTTCGCCAGGCACAAGAAGTGACGCATCCCGTTCGCCGCGGGGCAGCCATGCCCCGCGGGAATGACCTGATGAATTCTTTTCCCGCCACTTTATGCCAGCCCCACCTTTGCAGCCCTTAGACTTCAATCACCCCACTCAGGGCATTGATCGAGGACGCTATGCACATTTCTTCCGGACGCTGGGTCCATGGCCTGTTCCTGGCGCTGCTGACCGCGCTGCTGTGGGGCATTCTGCCGATCAAGCTCAAGCAGGTGCTGCAGGTGATGGATCCGATCACGGTCACCTGGTATCGGCTGCTGGTCTCCGGCGGCCTGCTGTTCGCCTGGCTGGCCGCCAACCGGCGCCTGCCGCCAGTCCAGCGGCTGGGGCGCAAGGGCTTGGGCCTGGTAGCGGTGGCCGTGTGTGGGCTGATGGGCAACTACGTGCTGTATCTGGTCGGTCTCAAACTGCTCAGCCCTGGTACTGCACAGTTGGTGGTGCAACTGGGGCCGGTGCTGTTGCTGGTGGCCAGTGTGTTTGTGTTCAAAGAGCGTTTCAGCTTGGGCCAGGGTATCGGGTTGCTGGTGCTGCTGGCCGGTTTCGGGCTGTTCTTCAACCAGCGCCTGGACGAGCTGCTGACATCACTTGGGTCCTATACCACCGGTGTCCTGACGATCATCCTGGCCACCAGCATCTGGGTATTCTATGCCCTGAGCCAGAAGCAGTTGCTGACGGTCTGGCATTCGCAGCAGGTAATGATGGTGATCTACCTGTGCTGCGCGGCGCTGCTGACGCCCTGGGTGCATCCGCTGGAGGCGCTGCAACTGACGGCTGTACAAGGCTGGTTGCTGCTGGCGTGCTGCCTGAACACCCTGGTCGCCTATGGCGCATTTGCCGAGGCTTTGGCGCATTGGGAAGCATCGCGGGTGAGTGCGACCTTGGCACTGACGCCGCTGGTCACCTTTATTGCGGTGGCGCTATCGGCCTGGGTGTGGCCTGAGTACGTGCATGCCGAACAGATCAATGCGCTGGGCTATGCCGGGGCGGTGACGGTGGTGGCAGGGTCGGCACTGGTGGCGCTGGGGCCTTCGCTGGTGGCGGGGTGGCGGGCGCGGCGGGCCAGGGTGGCAGAGGTTCGCTGATAATCGGCGGTGGCCTCTTCGCGGGCAAGCCCGCGAAGAGGCCGCTATCGGCTCAGGATCAGCCCTTGACCCCCGGTGCCAGCATGTTTTCCGGGCGCACCCACTGATCGAACTGCTCGTTGGTCAGGTACTTGAGCTCCAGCGCTGCCTCGCGCAGGGTCTTGCCCTCGCTGTAGGCCTTCTTGGCGATTTCCGCAGCCTTGTCGTAGCCGATGTGCGGGTTCAGCGCCGTCACCAGCATCAGTCCGCGCTCCAGGTGGGCGGCCATCTGTTCGGCGTCCGGCTCGATGCCGGCCACGCAGTGCTCCTGGAAGTTGCGGCAGCCATCGGCCAACAGTTCGATCGACTGCAGCAGGTTGTGGATGATCACCGGCTTGAACACATTCAACTGCAAGTGCCCCTGGCTGGCCGCGAAGCCGATCGCCGCATCGTTGCCCAGTACCTGACAGGCCAGCATCGACAGGGCTTCGCATTGGGTCGGATTGACCTTGCCCGGCATGATAGAGCTGCCTGGTTCGTTGGCCGGCAGGCGCACTTCGGCAAGCCCGGCACGCGGGCCGGAACCCAGCAGGCGCAGGTCGTTGGCGATCTTCATCAGGGCCACGGCGAGAGTTTTGAGCGCGCCAGCCAGGCTGGTCAGCGGCTCATGGCCGGCGAGGGCGGCGAACTTGTTCGGTGCGGTGACGAAGGGCAGGCCGGACAACGCCGCGAGCTCAGCGGCAATGGCTTCGGCAAAGCCGTGTGGGGCGTTGAGACCGGTGCCGACGGCCGTGCCGCCCTGGGCCAGTTCACAAACTGCCGGAAGGGTGGCGCGAATTGCCCGCTGGGCGTAGTCAAGCTGGGCAACGAAGGCCGAGATTTCCTGGCCGAAGGTGATGGGCGTGGCGTCCATCATGTGCGTGCGGCCAGTCTTGACCAGATTCGAGTGACGCGCCGACAGTTCTGCCAGGCCCGACGACAACTCGGCGATGGCCGGCAGCAACTTGCCATGCACGGCCTGGGCGGCGGCGATGCTCATGGCGGTAGGGAAGCAGTCGTTGGAGCTCTGCGAGCGGTTGACGTGATCGTTCGGGTGGACCGGCACCTTGCCGCCACGGCCCTTGCCAGCCAGTTCGTTGGCGCGCCCGGCGATCACTTCGTTGACGTTCATGTTGCTCTGGGTGCCACTGCCGGTCTGCCAGACCACCAGGGGGAACTGATCGTCGTGTTCGCCGTCGAGCACTTCGTCGGCGGCTTGTTCGATCAGTCGGGCAATGTCGGCTGGCAGGTCGCCGTTGCGGTCGTTGACTCGTGCCGCGGCTTTCTTGACCAGCGCCAGGGCGTGGAGGACAGCCAGGGGCATGCGCTCCTTGCCGATGGCGAAGTTGATCAGCGAGCGCTGGGTTTGCGCACCCCAGTAGGCGTCCTCTGGAACTTCGACCGGGCCCAGGCTGTCTGTCTCGATACGGCTCATGCTGCGCTCACTCCTTTGTTCAGTCAGAAGTCGCAGTTTAGGCCCTGATCCACCCGGGCGGTCAATCGCTCGTCTTCCCACTTGAGCACAGTGCCCATCGCGGCGCAGAATGCTCTACTCTGAGGTATCCGCCTCACCCTCTCATGAAGGAATTGCAATGACCCGCCTCCGTGTCCTCTTTGCCGCCGTCGCCCTGGCCTGTGCCAGCGGCCAGGTCCTCGCCGCAACTGCCAGCCACAACGCCGCCGCCGAGAAGTTCCTGACCCTGGCCAATGCCGACAAGCTGGGCACCCCGGTGTACATGCAGGTCCAGCAGATGTTCGCCCAGCGCTTCGAGCAGACCAAGGCCCCGGCCGCGAAGAAATCCGTGCTCGACAGCTACCAGGCCAAGGCCAACGCCGCCCTGGACAATGCCATTGGCTGGAAGAAGCTCAAGCCGCAGATGGTCAACCTGTACACCGCGACCTTCACCGAGCAGGAGCTCAACGACCTGGTCAAGTTCTACGAGTCGCCGCTGGGCAAGAAAGTCCTGCGCGAAATGCCCAAGGTCACCCAGCAGTCGGCCCAGCTGACCCAGCAGAGCCTGGAGCCTGCAGTGCCGGTGGTGAACAAGCTGCTGGACGACATGACCAAGGAGCTGGACCCGAACGCTGGCAAGGCCGCCGCTCCGGCGAAGAAGTGAGCCTGAATCGATGAGCATGCAACAACGCATCGAGCAGCAACTGGCACCGCTTGGCGATCAGCACCTGCAGGTGCTGAATGAAAGCCACATGCACAGTCGTGGGCAGGAGACGCACTACAAGGCGGTGCTGGTCAGCGAACAGTTCGCCGGCCTGAACAGCGTCAAGCGTCACCAGAAGGTCTACGCCACCATGGGCGAGCTGATGGGCGAGATTCATGCCCTGGCCATCCACACCTACACGCCCGAAGAATGGGCGCAGGTAGGGGCGGCGCCGGCCTCGCCGGTGTGTGCCGGCGGCGGGCACTGAAACCTGTCCGTCGTTCTGGTAGAATCCGCTTCATCCGGGGGCCGCTTTGCGGCCCCCGTGTTTTTTGTCAAACCCGGTCCGCCCCTTACGAGGGCAACCACCTGGAGATACAGATTCATGTCCCAACCGATCGTCGTGGCGGCGCTCTATAAGTTCGTCACCCTCGAGGACTACCTCGACCTGCGTGAACCATTGTTGAAAACCCTGCAGGACAATGACGTCAAAGGCACTTTGCTGCTGGCGCTCGAGGGTATCAATGGCACGGTCTCCGGCACCCGTGAAGGTATCGACGGCCTGCTGGCCTGGCTGCGCAACGACCCGCGCCTGGCGGATGTCGACCATAAAGAGTCGTACTGCGATGAGCAGCCGTTCTACCGCACCAAGGTCAAGCTCAAGAAAGAGATCGTCACCCTCGGCGTGCCGGGCGTCGACCCCAACAAGCAGGTCGGCACCTATGTCGAACCCAAGGACTGGAACGCGCTGATCAGCGACCCCGAAGTGCTGCTGATCGACACCCGCAATGACTATGAAGTGGCCATCGGCACCTTCAAGGGCGCCATCGATCCGAAGACCGAGACCTTCCGCGAGTTTCCCGACTACATCAAGGCCAACTTCGACCCGAGCAGACACAAGAAGGTCGCGATGTTCTGCACCGGCGGCATTCGCTGTGAAAAAGCGTCCAGCTACATGCTCGGTGAAGGCTTCGAGGAGGTCTATCATCTTAAGGGTGGGGTCCTGAAATACTTCGAGGAAGTGCCTCAGGAAGAAAGCCTCTGGGACGGCGACTGCTTCGTCTTCGACAACCGGGTCACGGTGCGTCACGACCTGTCCGAGGGCGAGTACGACCAGTGCCATGCCTGCCGCCATCCGATCAATGCGGATGACCGTGCGTCCGAGCATTATTCGCCCGGAGTGAGCTGCCCGCATTGCTGGGACACCCTGAGCGAGAAGACCCGGCGCAGCGCCATCGACCGCCAGAAGCAGATCGAGCTGGCCAAGGCGCGCAACTTGCCGCACCCGATCGGTTACAACTACAAAGCCGAGGCCTGATGCATGACTGCACGCCTGCTCTATGTGATGGACCCGATGTGTTCCTGGTGCTGGGGCTTCGCTCCCGTGGCCGAGGCGTTGATCGCCCAGGCGCGGGATGCCGGTGTGCCGACGCGCCTGGTGGTGGGTGGCCTGCGCAGCGGTAGCAGCGCGTTGGATAGCTCGACGCGCAAGTACATCCTCGAGCATTGGCAGGCGGTCGCCGAGGCCACCGGTCAGGCGTTTCGCTTCGAGGGCGCCATGCCTGACGGGTTCGTCTATGACACCGAGCCGGCCTGTCGCGCCTTGGTCACGGCGCGTGAGCTCGATGCCGAGCGCGGTTGGGCGCTGCTCAAGCTGATCCAGGGCTCGTTCTACGAACAGGGCCTGGATGTCACCCGCGCCCCGCAACTGGTGGACCTGGCCGAGCAGGCAGGCTTCGACCGCGAACGGTTTTCTGCAGCGTTCGCAAGCGTCGAGACCCGCACGACCACGACAGCCGACTTTGCCTGGGTTCAGGACCTGGGTATCGCCGGCTTCCCGACCCTGCTGGCCGAGCGCAATGGTCAACTGGCCTTGCTGACCAACGGCTATCAGCCGCTCGATCGCCTGCAGCCGTTGCTGGGCCGCTGGCTGCAGCAGGCTGCCTGTGCTTGATCTGTCAGGGTCTAGCGACCCTGTGCCGGGGAAGCCCCCCGTTGCGCACGATCGTCTGAGCTGGGCGGAAATCCGCCGCCTGGCGCTGCACCACAAGAAGGCCTTGTGGACTGCCAACCTGGTTGCCGTGCTTGCCGCCCTCTGCAGCGTGCCGATTCCCTTGCTGCTGCCCTTGCTGGTCGATGAAGTGCTGCTGGGCCATGGCGACGCTGCCTTGAAATGGATGAACCAGCTCCTGCCGAGCCAATGGCAGGTGGCAGCCGGTTATATCGGCTTGATGCTGGTTGCGACCCTCAGCCTGCGCCTGGCCTCGCTGGCCTTCGGTGTGATCCAGGCCAGGCAGTTCGCCGGGCTAGCCAAGGATATCGTGTACCGCCTGCGAATCCGCCTGATCGAGCGGCTCAAGCGGATCTCGCTCAAGGAGTATGAAAGCCTGGGCAGTGGCACGGTCACTACGCATCTGGTCACCGACCTGGATACCCTGGACAAGTTCGTCGGTGAAACCCTCAGCCGCTTCCTGGTGGCCATGCTGACGCTTACCGGCACTGCGGCGATCCTGATCTGGATGCACTGGAAACTGGCGCTGCTGATCCTGCTGTTCAACCCGCTGGTGATCTATTTCACCGTGCAGTTGGGCAAGCGAGTCAAGCACCTGAAGAAGCTCGAGAACGACAGTACCGGGCGTTTTACCCAGGCGCTGAGCGAGACCCTCGACGCCATCCAGGAAATCCGCGCAAGCAACCGCCAGGGCTATTTCCTCGGGCGCCTTGGAGTACGTGCCCGGGAAGTGCGTGACTATGCGGTGGCCTCGCAGTGGAAGAGCGACGCCAGTGGTCGGGCCAGCGGTCTGCTGTTCCAGTTCGGCATCGACATTTTCCGTGCTGCGGCGATGCTCACGGTGTTGTTCTCCGACCTGTCGATCGGGCAGATGCTGGCTGTGTTCAGCTACCTGTGGTTCATGATCGGCCCGGTGGAGCAGTTGCTCAACCTGCAGTACGCCTATTACGCGGCCGGTGGTGCGCTGAGCCGGCTCAACGAGTTGCTGTCGCGAGAGGACGAGCCGCAGTATCCGGCCGCTTGTGATCCGTTCGCTGGGCACGCGACGGTGGGTATCGAGGTGCGCGAGCTGCGCTTCGCCTATGCCGATGAGCCGGTGCTCGATCACCTGGACCTGTCCATCGCTCCGGGCGAGAAGGTGGCTATCGTCGGTGCCAGCGGCGGCGGCAAGAGCACGCTGGTTCAGCTGCTGCTGGGGTTGTACAGCGCCCAGGCCGGGACCATTCGCTTTGGCGGTGCCAGCCTTCAGGAGATCGGCCTGGAGACCCTGCGCGAACATGTCGCGGTGGTGCTGCAGCATCCATCGTTGTTCAACGACAGTGTGCGCGCCAACCTGACCATGGGCCGCGAGTGCAGTGACGACGCCTGTTGGCAGGCGCTGCGCATTGCCCAGCTCGATGCCACCATCGCCGCGCTGCCGCAGGGATTGGACAGTGTGGTCGGGCGCTCTGGTGTACGCCTGTCCGGGGGCCAGCGTCAACGCTTGGCGATTGCCCGGATGGTACTGGCCGAGCCGAAGGTGGTGATCCTCGACGAGGCTACCTCGGCCCTCGATGCGGCCACCGAATACAACCTCCATCAGGCCCTGGCGCGCTTCCTCAGCGGCCGCACCACCCTGATCATTGCCCATCGCCTGTCCGCGGTGAAACAGGCTGATCGGGTTCTGGTATTCGACGGCGGTCATGTGGCCGAAGACGGCGGCCACCAGCAGCTCATCGCCGAAGGCGGGTTGTACGCCAAGCTGTATGGGCACCTGCAACAGTCCTGATCGGGCGGTGCATCAATAGGTGCAGTGGCTGCGACAAAAAGCTCCGCGCAGTTATGGCAAATGGCCTACGCTGTGCTTGTCTGGGTCGATTCGTGCCATATCCGCTCTGAGACAGGGACTACATGAAGGGAAATCGGACTCTCGAGGCGCCAAGGTTGCTGGGAATCATCTGGCCCTTCGTCGCAGTGGTGGTTTTCCAGGTGCTGTTGGGCAGCCTCAGTCTTTATTCGCTTTCGGCCATGCGTGCGTACGTGGCCGGCGAAAGCCTGTGGTCCAAGGCACAGAAAGACGCCATCTATTACCTCAATCTGTATGCCGAAAGCCAGGACGAACGCATCTTCGAGCGTTATCGCCAGGCCATTGCCATACCCCAGGGCGACCGTGAGCTACGGGTGGCTCTCGATCAGCCTGTCCCGGACCTGGAGGCGGCGCGGCGCGGGATCTTGCAGGGTGGTAACCATCCGGACGACGTCAATCGGATCATCTGGTTCTACCGCAATTTTCGCCAGATCAGTTACATGCAGAATGCCATCGGCTACTGGAACACCGGCGACGACTACCTGCGGCAACTGGACGGCCTGGCCCAGCAAATGCGCGAGGCCTTCGTCCAGGGGGTGGCCACTGAACGCGAGGTGGCGGACTGGAAAGCGCGTATCGTCTCGATCAACGAGGGCGTGACGCCGGCCGCCAAGGCATTCAGCGATGCCTTGGGCGAAGGCTCGCGGGTGCTGCTACGGGTGTTGATGGTCACCAATCTGCTCACGGCGTTGTTTCTCATCGCGCTGGCCTGGCGCCGTTCTGCACGGTTGCTGTCCCAGCGCCAGGCGTTTGCCAGCGCTTTGCAGGTGGAGCGTGAGCGGGCACAGACCACCCTTGAGTCGATCGGCGATGCGGTGATCACCACCGATGTCGAGGGGTGCATCGTCTACATGAACCCTGCCGCGGAGCAGTTGACCCACTGGCAGGCCTCCCAGGCCCATGGCTTGCCGCTGGCGGCGCTGTTCAGCCTGCTCGATGAGAATGCCGAGCGGGACAGCCTGACCCTGGTCGAGCAGGTACTCAGCGGCAGCCTCAAGGGCGGCGCCGAGCATGCCCGGCTGATCCAGCGCCTGGATGGCAGTACGGTATCGGTCAACCTGGTTGGATCGCCGATCCACACCGACGGCCAGATCAGCGGTATCGTGCTGGCCTTGCATGACATGACGCAGGAGCGACAGTACATCGCCAACCTGTCCTGGCAGGCGACTCACGATGCCCTGACGGGCCTGGCCAACCGCCGCGAGTTCGAGTATCGCCTGGAGCAGGCGCTCAACATCTTGGTCCGTCAGTCGGGGCGCCATTCGCTGATGTTTCTCGACCTCGACCAGTTCAAGCTGGTCAACGATACCTGCGGACACGCTGCGGGCGATGAGTTGCTGCGCCATATCTGCGCCGTGCTGCAGGCAGGCCTGCGCGAAGGTGACACCCTGGCCCGGCTGGGCGGTGATGAATTCGGCGTGTTGCTGGAAAACTGCCCACCCGACCAGGCCGAGCGGATTGCCGAGCACTTGCGCCAGACCGTGCAGAGCCTGCATTTCGTCTGGAAGGGACGACCCTTCGTCACCACCGTCAGTATTGGCCTGGTACACATTGCCCAGTCGCCCGGCACCCTCGAGGCCTCGCTGCGGGCAGCCGACATGGCTTGCTACATGGCCAAGGAGAAGGGTCGCAACCGTGTGCAGGTCTACCATGCCGACGACAGCGAGTTGTCGATGCGCTTTGGCGAGATGGCCTGGATCCAGCGCCTGCATGTCGCGCTCGAGGAAAACCGCTTCTGCTTGTATGCCCAGGAAATCGCCCCGCTCAAGCCCGACATGGGCGCCGGGCACATAGAGATTCTTCTGCGCCTGCATGACGAGAGCGGCCGGACCGTGCTGCCTGACAGCTTCATCCCTGCTGCCGAACGCTACGGCCTGATGACCGCACTCGATCGCTGGGTGGTGCGCAATGTGTTTCAGGTGATTCGTCAGGCGCTGGATGAAGGTTGCAGTCGGCCGCTGGCGATGTGCGCGATCAATCTGTCGGGTAGCAGCATTGGCGACGATAAATTCCTGGAGTACTTGCAGCGATCGTTCGCCGAGTACCAGATTCCTCCGCACATGATTTGTTTCGAAATAACCGAGACCAGCGCAATCGCGAATTTGGGAAGTGCTATTCGCTTCATCAACGAATTGAAAGGCTTGGGCTGCAAGTTCTCCCTCGACGATTTCTGCGCCGGGATGTCGTCATTCGCCTATTTGAAGCATTTACCCGTAGACTTCCTGAAGATCGACGGAAGTTTCGTCAAAGATATGCTCGACGATCCCATTAACAGGGCTATGGTGGAGGTGATCAACCATATCGGCCATGTCATGGGTAAGCGCACCATCGCCGAATTCGTCGAAACGCCGTTGATCGAGCAGGCGCTGCAGGAGATCGGCGTGGATTTCGCGCAGGGTTATCTGATCGAGCGGCCGCAGGTGTTCACCTGTGGCAGCCTTCAGCGACAACGGATTGCAGTAAGGCCCCTGTTGCACCGGGCGCCAGGGACCTTCCGCTGATACCAGTAGCCGTCCGGGAAATCACAGGGAATCAAGGAGCTGACAGTGATTGAAGCATTCGTTCGGATCGGTCCATTGATGGACGCCAAGAGCTATCCCGACTGGGCGCAGAAAATGATCGATGATTGCGCCGAGAGCAAGCGCAGGGTGGTCGAGCATGAGATCTACCAGCGCCTGAGCGACGGCAAACTGAGCAAGAAGACCATCCGCCAGTACTTGATCGGTGGCTGGCCGGTGGTCGAACAGTTCTCGTTGTACATGGCCCACAATCTCACCAAGACCCGCTACGGCCGAAGCCAGGGCGAAGATATGGCGCGGCGTTGGTTGATACGCAATATCCGTGTCGAACTCAATCATGCCGACCATTGGGTCAAATGGTGCAAGGCGCACGACATTACCTTGAAGGACTTGCAGGCCCAGGATGTTCCGCCTGAGCTGAACGGCTTGAATGATTGGTGCTGGCGTGTCTGTGCGACCGAGTCCCTGGCCATTGCGATGGCCGCGACCAACTATGCGATCGAAGGGGCGACGGGAGAGTGGTCGGCAAAGGTCTATCCCAACACGGACTATGCGCAGGCCTTCATCCAGCAAGGTGACAAGGAGTCCAAGGCGGCCATGAGGTGGCTGGATCTGCACGCCGAGTACGATGATGCTCACCCATGGGAGGCGCTGGAGATCATCTGCACGCTGGTGGGCGAGAACCCTTCCGAGGAATTGCAGGCGCAACTGCGCAAGGCAATCTGCAAGAGCTACGACTGCATGTACCTGTTCCTGGAGCGTTGCCTGGCAATGGAGCCTGTGCAGCGTCAGACCTTCAGCAAGCCGGTGTTGGCGGCGGGCTGATCAGGTGCCCGGCCTCATCGCGCGCTTGCAGGGATGAGGCCGGTGCAGTTGCCGGCGTTTATTGGGCGTTGAACGCCTGTCCGTTCACGCCGCTGCTGTCAGGGCCCATCAGGTACAGGTACACCGGCATGATGTCTTCGGGCAGCGGATTGTCCTGCGGGTTCTCGCTGGGATAGGCGAGCGCTCGCATCGCCGTGCGCGTGGCACCCGGGTTGATGCTGTTGGCGCGCACCGGCGCCACGCCTTCCAGTTCGTCGGCCAGGGTCTGCATCAGGCCTTCGGTGGCGAACTTCGACACGCCATAGGCGCCCCAGTAGGCCCGGCCCTTGCGCCCCACGCTCGACGAGGTGAACACCACCGAGGCGTCCTCGGACAACTTGAGCAGCGGCAGCAGTGTGCTGGTCAGCATGAAGGTCGCGTTGACGTTGATGTGCATCACGCGCATGAAGTTGTCGCCCGACAACTGCTCCAGCGGCGTACGCGGGCCGATGATCGACGCGTTGTTGAGCAGGCCGTCGAGGCGCCCGAACTGTTCTTCGACCATCACCGCCAGTTCGTCGTACTGATGGGGCAGGGCGGTTTCCAGGTTGAACGGAATCACCACGGGTTGTGGGTGGCCGGCGGCCTCGATCTGGTCGTAGACCTCGTTGAGGTTGGCCTCGGTCTTGCCCAGCAGCAGCACGGTGGCCCCCAGTGCTGCATAGGCCTTGGCGGCGGCAGCGCCGATGCCGCGGCCAGCGCCGGTGACAAGAATGACCCGACCCTTGAGCAGGTCGGGGCGGGCGATGTAGTCGAACATTGAGAATTCCCTGTTTTTATCCCTGTGTGTGCTGCCAGCCCTTACAGCTCAGCAGCCGCACAACGCACTGTCGATCACCTTGCGCAGGTCCAGCGGGTGGTCCACCACCACGTCGGCGCCCCAGTTGTTGGGGTTGTCCTCTGGATGAATATAGCCGTAGCGCACGGCTGCGGTGCGGGTGCCGGCATCGCGGCCGGATTCGATATCACGCAGATCGTCGCCGACGAACAGTACGCTGGCTGGGTCCAGGTCAAGCGTCTTGCAGGCGAGGATCAGCGGCTCGGGGTCGGGCTTGCTGTTCTTCACGTGATCGGGGCAGATCAGCAGCGCCGAGCGCTCGGCCAGGCCAAGCTGCTGCATGATCGGCTCGGCGAAGCGTACCGGCTTGTTGGTGACCACGCCCCACAGCAGGTTGCCTTTTTCGATGTCGTCCAGCAGTTCGGCCATGCCCTCGAACAGCTTGCTGTGCACCGCGCAGTCGCGCTGGTAGCGCTCGAGAAACTCCAGGCGCAGGGCTTCGAAGCCTTCGGCGTCCGGGCTCATGGCGAAGGTGGTGGCGACCATTGCCCGGGCGCCGCCGGAGATCACGCCACGGATCAACTGGTCGTCCACGGCCGGCAAACCGCGTTCGGCGAGCATGGCCTGGCAGATGGCGATGAAGTCTGGCGCGGTGTCCAGCAGGGTACCGTCCATGTCGAAGAGTACTGCTCGCAGGCGCATGCTCATTCCTCGCGCAGGGTCTGGATCATGTAGTTGACATCGACGTCGCTGGCCAGCTTGTAGTGCTTGGTCAGCGGATTGTAGGTGAGGCCGATGATGTCCTTCACTTCGAGGCCGGCAACACGGCTCCAGGCGCCGAGCTCCGATGGTCGGATGAATTTCTTGAAGTCATGGGTGCCGCGCGGCAGCATCTTGAGGATGTACTCGGCGCCGATGATCGCCAGCAGGTAGGCTTTGGGGTTGCGGTTGATGGTGGAGAAGAACACCTGGCCGCCGGGCTTGACCAGGCGATGGCAGGCGCGGATCACCGAGGAGGGGTCGGGTACGTGTTCGAGCATTTCCAGGCAGGTGACCACGTCGAACTGGCCAGGCAGCTCTTCTGCGAGCGCTTCGGCGGTGATTTGCCGGTACTCGACCTCGACCCCCGATTCCAGCTGGTGCAGGCGCGCCACGGCCAGTGGTGCTTCGCCCATGTCGATACCGGTCACGGTGGCGCCGCGCTGGGCCATTGCCTCGCTGAGGATGCCGCCGCCGCAGCCGACGTCCAGTACCTTCTTGCCGGCGAGGCTGGCGCGCTCGTCGATCCAGTTGACCCGCAGCGGGTTGATCTCGTGCAGGGGCTTGAACTCGCTCTCGCGGTCCCACCAGCGGTGAGCCAGGGCCTCGAACTTGGCGATTTCGGCGCGGTCGACGTTGCTCATTGAACAGATCCTCTGAAAACTTCGATAAAAGGTGTCTCAGGCGGCAGCCGCAGCTGCCGGCCGGTCATTCTTTGCCAGCGCGAATGCGCGCTCCCCAGGTGCGGGCGGTGTCGATCAGTGCCGCTTCGTCCATCTGGGTCAGGCGCCTGTCGTCGAGCAGGTGGTGGCCCGTGACCCAGACGTGGCGCACGCAGTCGCGGCCGGTGGCGTAGATCAGTTGCGAAACCGGGTCATGCACCGGTTGCTGGGCCAGGCCCGAGAGGTCGAAGGCGGTGATGTCCGCGGCCTTGCCCACCTCCAGCGAGCCGATGCTTGCTTCCAGCCCCAGGGCGCGGGCGCCGTTGAGCGTGGCCATGCGCAGGGCGCGGTGGGCGTCCAGGGCCGTGGCCGAACCGGCGACGGCCTTGGCCAGCAATGCTGCGGTCCGGGTTTCGCCAAGCAGGTCGAGGTCGTTGTTGCTGGCGGCACCGTCGGTGCCCACGGCGACGTTGACCCCGGCCTGCCACAAGCGTTCGACCGGGCAGAAGCCGCTGGCCAGCTTGAGGTTGGATTCCGGACAGTGCACCACGCTGGTGTTGCTTTCTACCAACAGGGCAAGGTCGTCGTCGCTGATCTGGGTCATGTGCACGGCTTGCAGGCGCGGACCCAGCAGGCCGAGGCGCGCCAGGCGTGCCAGGGGGCGTTCGCCGTGCTCGGCCACGGCCCGCTCGACCTCGCCGGCGGTCTCGTGGATGTGCATGTGCAGCGGCGCGTCGAGCTGGTCGGCGATGACCCGGATCTTCTCCAGATTCTCGTCATTGACTGTATACGGGGCATGGGGGCCGAGGGCGATACTGATGCGTGGGTGATGGCGCAGGTCGCCGAACAGCTCGATGGCCAGGTGCAGGGCCTCGTCGGTGGTGCGCGCACCGGGGATGGGGAAGTCCAGCAACGGCACGGCCACCTGGGCGCGGATGCCGCTGCGGTGCACGCGGTCACAGGCTTCGCGGGGGAAAAAGTACATGTCGGCAAAGCAGGTGATGCCACCCTTGAGCTGCTCGGCGATCGCCAGGTCGGTGCCGTCGCGCACGAAGGCTTCGTCGACCCAGCGCCCCTCGGCCGGCCAGATGTGCTCCTGCAGCCAGGTCATCAGCGGCAGGTCGTCGGCCAGGCCGCGGAACAGGGTCATGGCGGCGTGCCCGTGGGCGTTGACCAGCCCCGGAGTGAGCACGCAGTCGGGCAGCTCGCGCACCTCGCGTGCCTGTGGTGCCCGCTCGCGGGGGCCGATCCAGGCAATCAGCCCGTCCCGGATACCCAGGGCGTGCCCTTCGAGCGCCACGCTGGCCGGCTCCACGGGCACCAGCCAGCGGGGTGCGAGCAGCAGGTCGAGCGGCGAAGAGGCTGAAAGCATAGGCAGGCTACCGGGTTCCGTTAAATGGAACGCGCAGTATACCCGAGCGCCTGCGCCCGAGGCTCGCTATAATCGTCCGCTTTTGATCAGTGAATTGCGGGGAGAGGCGATGCGCGAGCGACTTTTGGTGGCGGAGAAGGTGACCAGCATCCAGTGGCGTGATGGCACCCTGCATCTGCTCGACCAGCGTCTGCTGCCGACCCGCGAGCACTGGCTGACCTGCGTCGATGCGGCGTCCGTGGTCCAGGCGATCCGCGGCATGGCGGTGCGCGGTGCGGCTGCTATCGGCATCAGTGCTGCCTATGGGCTGGTGCTTGCGCTGCGTCAACGCCTGGCCGAGGACGATGACTGGGAGCAGGCGCTGGAAGAGGACTTCCTCGAACTGGCCGAGGCGCGGCCGACAGCGGCCAACCTGTTCTGGGCGCTCAACCGCATGCGCGAGCGCCTGCAGCGGTTGCGCCCCGACGAGGACGTGCTCGCAGCCATGGAGGCTGAAGCTGTGGCGATCCACGACAGCGATCGCGAAGCCAACCTGACCATGGCGCAGAGCGGTATCGAGCAGATCCGTCGCCACCAGGGCAGCGAGCAGACCTTGCTGACCTACGGCAATGCCGGTGCGTTGGCCAGCGGTGGTTTCGGCACTGCGTTGGGGGTGATCCATGCCGCCTATCTGGAGGGCATGGTCGAGCGCGTCTATGCCGCAGAAACCCGCCCCTGGTTGCACGGATCGCGCCTGACGGCCTGGGAGCTGTCCCATGAGGGGATTCCGGTCACGTTGTGTGCAGACTCGGCGCTGGCGCACCTGATGAAGACCAAGGGCATCACCTGGGTGGTGGTCGGTGCCGATTGCATCGCGGCCAATGGCGACATGGCGAGCAAGATAGGCACATACCAGCTGGCGGTCTCTGCCATGCACCACGGCGTACGTTTCATGGTGGTGGCGTCGAGTACCAGCATTGACCTCAACCTCGCCAGCGGTGATGACATCCCTCTCGAAGAGCGCGAGGCAGACGAGTTGCTGGAAGTGGCCGGGAAGCGGGTTGCTGCGGATGTCGAGGTGTTCAACACTGTTTTCGATGTGACCCCTGCGGATCTGATCGACGTGATCGTGACCGAAAAAGGTATTGTCGAGCGCCCGGACGCTGCAAAAATCGCCCAGTTGATGTGTCGCAAGCGCTTGCATTGAGTGTTTTCGCGAGGGGGATGGCGCTCGGGACTTTCCGCTTCAGTGGCATCCTGCCCCATCTCCCACCCGCCAACCCTTTGTGATACCATCCGACAGTTTCCAAGGCCGCTCTTTTCCGCGGCCTTCATTGCGCAGATCCTGGGCACAACTCATTGATTTGTCGTATGTCGTCGCACTGTCGAACGCTGCGGCGACGAGCTTCGTTCGTCCACCGATGGATATGGCGAAGTTTCACCAGAAAAAGGAATCAGGCTTCTCATGGGCGAACTGGCCAAAGAAATCCTCCCGGTCAATATCGAAGACGAACTGAGACAGTCCTACCTCGACTACGCGATGAGCGTGATTGTCGGGCGAGCGCTGCCCGATGCGCGTGACGGCTTGAAGCCTGTGCATCGCCGCGTCCTGTACGCGATGAGCGAGCTGGGCAACGACTGGAACAAGCCGTACAAGAAGTCCGCCCGTGTGGTCGGTGACGTCATCGGTAAATACCACCCGCACGGCGATACCGCTGTGTACGACACCATCGTGCGCATGGCGCAGCCGTTCTCGCTGCGCTATCTGCTGGTCGATGGCCAAGGCAACTTCGGTTCGGTGGATGGCGACAACGCCGCGGCCATGCGATACACCGAAGTGCGCATGACCAAGCTGGCTCACGAGCTGCTGGCCGACCTGCACAAGGAAACGGTCGACTGGGTGCCCAACTACGACGGCACCGAGCAGATCCCGGCTGTCATGCCGACCAAGATCCCCAACTTGCTGGTCAACGGCTCCAGCGGTATTGCCGTGGGCATGGCGACCAACATTCCGCCGCACAACCTGGGCGAGGTCATCGATGGCTGCCTGGCGCTGATCGACAACCCCGAGGTCACCGTCGATGAGCTGATGCAGTTCATCCCGGGCCCGGACTTCCCGACTGCCGGCATCATCAACGGTCGCCAGGGCATCATCGAGGCCTATCGCACCGGTCGTGGCCGCATCTACATGCGTGCCCGTTCCGAGATCGAAGACATCGACAAGGTCGGTGGCCGTCAGCAGATCGTCGTCACCGAGCTGCCGTACCAGCTGAACAAGGCGCGTCTGATCGAAAAGATCGCCGAGCTGGTCAAAGAGAAGAAGATCGAAGGCATCACCGAGCTGCGCGACGAGTCCGACAAGGACGGCATGCGCATCGTCATCGAGCTGCGTCGCGGCGAAGTGCCTGAGGTAGTGCTCAACAACCTCTATCAGCAGACCCAGCTGCAGAGCGTATTCGGTATCAACATCGTCGCGCTGATCGACGGTCGTCCGCGGTTGCTGAACCTGAAAGACCTGCTCGAGGCCTTCGTTCGTCACCGTCGCGAAGTGGTCACCCGTCGCACCGTGTTCGAATTGCGCAAGGCGCGCGAGCGTGGGCACATCCTCGAAGGTCAGGCCGTCGCGCTGTCCAACATCGATCCGGTCATTGCCCTCATCAAGGCCTCGCCGACGCCGTCGGAAGCCAAGGAAGCCCTGATCGGCACGCCGTGGGAATCCAGTGCCGTGCAGGTCATGGTCGAGCGCGCCGGCGCCGACTCCTGCCGTCCGGAAGACCTGCCGGAGCAGTATGGCCTGCGTGATGGCAAGTACTGGCTGTCGCCTGAACAGGCCCAGGCCATTCTCGACCTGCGTCTGCACCGTCTGACTGGCCTGGAGCACGAGAAGCTGCTGGCCGAGTACCAGGAGATCCTCGAGCAGATCGGCGAGTTGATCCGCATCCTCAACAGCGCCCAGCGCCTGATGGAAGTGATCCGCGAAGAGCTCGAAGCGATCCGCGCCGAGTACGGCGATGCCCGTCGTACCCAGATCCTCGATGCCCGTCACGACCTCAACTACGGCGACATGATCCCCGAAGAAGAGCGTGTGGTGACCATCTCCCATGGTGGCTATGCCAAGACCCAACCGTTGTCCGCTTACCAGGCCCAGCGCCGTGGCGGCAAGGGCAAGTCGGCCACCGGCGTGAAGGACGAGGACTACATCGAACACCTGCTGGTCGCCAACAGCCACGCCACGCTGCTGCTGTTCTCCAGCAAGGGCAAGGTGTACTGGCTCAAGACCTACGACATCCCTGAAGCCTCCCGCGCCGCGCGTGGGCGCCCGATGGTCAACCTGCTGCCGCTGGAAGACGGCGAGCGCATCACCGCGATGCTGCAGATCGATCTCGAAGCCCTGCAGCAGAGCGCCGACCTCGACGAAGAGATCGACGAGGCGGAAGACGCGGTGCTCGAAGGCGAATTGATCGAGCCGGAAGAGGTCGACGAAGAAGACGGCGACACGCCGGAATTGGTTGCCGAGCCAACCGGCGCCTACATCTTCATGGCGACCGCTTCCGGTACCGTCAAGAAGACCCCGCTGGTGCAGTTCGCTCGCCCGCGCTCCAACGGCCTGATCGCGCTCAAGCTGAAGGAAGGTGACACCCTGATCGCTGCTGCCATCACCGATGGCGCGAAGGAAGTCATGATGTTCTCCAACGCCGGCAAGGTGATTCGCTTCGCCGAGAGCGTGGTTCGCGAGATGGGTCGTACTGCGCGCGGTGTGCGTGGCATGAGGCTGGGCAAGGGGCAGGAAGTGATTTCCATGCTGATCCCCGAGTCCGGCGCACAGATTCTCACCGCCTCCGAGCGTGGCTTCGGCAAGCGTACTCCGCTGTCCAAGTTCCCGCGTCGTGGTCGTGGTGGGCAAGGTGTGATCGCCATGGGCACCAAGGGGCGCAACGGTTTGCTGATCGGTGCCATCCAGGTTCAGGAAGGCGAGGAGATCATGTTGATTTCCGATCAGGGTACCCTGGTGCGTACACGGGTTGGCGAGGTCTCCAGTCTGAGCCGTAACACCCAGGGTGTGACGCTGATCAAACTGGCCAGCGACGAGACGCTGGTGGGGCTGGAGCGTATCCAGGAACCGTCCGAGGACGAGCTCGACGACATCGTCGAGGCGGACGAGGAGGGCGTCGACAACGACGCGCTGGACACGGCTGGCGAAGACGCCGCAGGCACCGAAGAGGCGCCGCAGGACTAAGCCAGTGCACTACCCGAACGGGGCGACCAAGGTCGCCCCGTTTGACTGATTAGCGACGGCAACGTCTGGTTTTTGTGGGAGCGGGCTTGCCCGCGAAGCAGGCGGTGCGATGTATGGCGCCGGCTTCGCCGGTGTTCGCGGGCAAGCCCGCTCCCACAGGATTACCGCTGAACCAGCTGGTTAGATTTTGTTCTATTAGAGCGAGAGTGGATGTGAGCAAACGAGCCTTTAACTTCTGCGCAGGCCCTGCCGCGCTTCCCGACGCTGTGCTGCAGCGTGCTCAGGCCGAAATGCTGGACTGGCGCGGCAAGGGCTTGTCAGTGATGGAAATGAGCCACCGCAGCGATGACTACGTGGCGATCGCTGAAAAGGCCGAGCAAGACCTGCGTGATCTGCTGACCATTCCCTCGAACTACAAGGTGCTGTTCCTGCAGGGCGGTGCCAGCCAGCAGTTCGCCGAGATCCCGCTGAACCTGCTGCCGGAAAACGCCACCGCCGACTACATCGAGACCGGTATCTGGTCGAAAAAGGCCATCGAGGAAGGGCGCCGTTTCGGCAACATCAACGTTGCTGCCAGCGCCAAGCCCTACGACTACCTGGCCATTCCTGGCCAGAACGAGTGGAAGCTGACCCCAGGGGCTGCATACGTTCACTACGCCTCCAACGAAACCATCGGCGGTCTGCAGTTCGACTGGGTGCCTGAAACCGGTGATGTTCCGCTGGTGGTCGACATGTCGTCCGACATCCTCTCGCGCCCGATCGACGTGTCGCAGTACGGCCTGATCTACGCCGGTGCGCAAAAGAACATCGGCCCGAGCGGCCTGGTGGTGGTCATCGTGCGCGAAGACCTGCTCGGTCGCGCGCGCAGCACGTGCCCGACCATGCTCGACTACAAGATCTCGGCCGATAATGGTTCGATGTACAACACTCCGGCTACCTACTCCTGGTACCTGTCGGGCCTGGTGTTCGAGTGGCTCAAGGAGCAGGGCGGCGTCGAGGCCATGGAGCAGCGCAACCGCTCCAAGAAAGAACGCCTCTACGGCTTTATCGACGCCAGCGAGTTCTACACCAACCCGATCAGCCACAACGCCCGCTCTTGGATGAACGTGCCGTTCCGTCTCGCCGACGAGCGCCTGGACAAGGCATTCCTCGCCGGTGCCGACGCCCGCGGCCTGCTCAATCTCAAGGGCCATCGTTCGGTCGGTGGCATGCGTGCCTCGATCTACAACGCGCTGGGGCTGGATGCGGTGGAAGCCCTGGTGGCCTACATGGCCGAATTCGAGAAGGAGCACGGCTGATGTCCGAACAGGAACTCAAGGCCCTGCGCGTTCGCATTGACAGTCTCGACGAGAAAATCCTCGAGCTGATCAGCGATCGTGCCCGCTGCGCCGAAGAGGTGGCGCGGGTCAAGACCGCTTCGCTCGCCGAAGGCGAGAAGCCGGTGTTCTACCGTCCCGAGCGTGAGGCTGCAGTGCTCAAGCGCGTCATGGAGCGCAACAAGGGGCCGTTGGGTAACGAGGAGATGGCGCGTCTGTTCCGCGAAATCATGTCGTCGTGCCTGGCCCTGGAAGAGCCGTTGAAGATTGCCTACCTCGGCCCAGAGGGCACCTTCACCCAGGCTGCAGCGATGAAGCATTTCGGTCATGCGGTGATCAGCCGTCCGATGGCGGCCATCGATGAAGTGTTCCGCGAAGTGGCGGCCGGCGCGGTCAACTTCGGCGTGGTGCCGGTGGAAAACTCCACCGAAGGCGCGGTCAGCCACACGCTCGACAGCTTCCTCGAGCACGACATGGTGATCTGTGGCGAGGTCGAGCTACGCATCCACCACCACCTGCTGGTGGGCGAGAACACCAAGACCGACAGCATCACCCGTATCTACTCGCACGCCCAGTCGCTGGCCCAGTGCCGCAAGTGGCTGGACGCGCACTACCCGAACGTCGAACGCGTGGCGGTCTCGAGCAATGCCGAGGCGGCCAAACGGGTCAAGGGCGAGTGGAACTCGGCGGCGATCGCCGGTGACATGGCAGCCAATCTGTATGGTTTGACCCGTCTGGCAGAGAAGATCGAAGACCGTCCGGACAACTCCACGCGCTTCCTGATGATCGGTAACCAGGAAGTGCCGCCAACCGGCGACGACAAGACCTCGATCATCGTTTCGATGAGCAACAAGCCAGGCGCGCTGCATGAACTGCTGGTGCCATTCCACGATAACGGCATCGACCTGACCCGCATCGAGACCCGCCCGTCGCGCAGCGGCAAGTGGACCTACGTGTTCTTCATCGACTTCGTTGGCCACCACCGCGATCCGTTGATCAAGGCGGTGCTGGAGAAGATAAGCCAGGAGGCCGTGGCGTTGAAGGTGCTGGGGTCTTATCCGAAGGCGGTGCTCTGAATTTATTGTTGCCCGTGGGTGGGAGCGCTTTGCGCTCCATCGCGGGACCAGCCCGCTCCCACAGGTTTCACGTTGCCCGTGAGAGTGGCGTCGGACCTATAGTGCGGGTTCGTCCTGCCCATCTGTAGGCTGTAATTTGGCACATGTTGCTGTTCTGAACAGGGTTCGCACTCGTGGTTAATGCTGTAAACAAACCCGCACCGCTCATCAATCGCCTGGTCGTCGTCGGCCTGGGTCTGATCGGTGGTTCCTTCGCCAAAGGTCTGCGTGAAAGCGGCCTGTGCCGCGAAGTGGTCGGTGTCGACCTGGATGCCCAGTCGCGCAAGCAGGCTGTCGCCCTCGGCGTGGTCGACCGCTGCGAAGAGGATCTGGCCGCGGCCTGTGTCGGTGCTGACGTGATCCAGTTGGCGGTACCGATCCTGGCCATGGAAAAGCTTCTGGCCCGCCTGGCGTCGCTCGACCTGGGGGCTGCGGTGATCACCGATGTCGGCAGCGCCAAGGGCAATGTGGTGCGTGCCGCGCGGGCCGTGTTCGGCGAGCGTCTGGCGCGTTTCGTACCCGGCCATCCGATCGCGGGGTCCGAGCAGAGCGGTGTGGAGGCTTCCAATGCTGCACTGTTCCGTCGTCACAAGGTGATCCTCACGCCGCTCGCCGAAACCGACCCGACAGCCCTGGCCTTGGTCGATCGCCTGTGGCGCGCGCTGGAGGCGGATGTCGAGCACATGCCGGTCGAGCGTCATGACGAAGTCCTGGCGGCCACCAGCCACCTTCCGCACCTGCTGGCGTTCGGCCTGGTGGATTCGCTGGCCAAACGCAATGAAAACCTCGACATCTTCCGGTACGCTGCGGGAGGGTTCCGCGATTTCACGAGAATCGCCGGCAGCGACCCGATCATGTGGCATGACATCTTCCTCGCCAATCGCGACGCTGTCCTGCGCACGCTGGATACATTTCGCAGCGATCTCGACGCCTTGCGCGACGCGGTCGATGCAGGGGACGGGCACCAGCTGCTGGGTGTATTCACCCGCGCTCGGGTCGCCCGCGAGCATTTCAGTAAAATCCTGGCCCGCCGGGCCTATGTGGACGCTATGAACGCCAACGACCTGATCTTCCTGGCCCAACCTGGTGGCCGCGTGTCCGGACGGATTCGCGTACCGGGCGACAAATCGATTTCCCACCGTTCGATCATGCTCGGCTCGCTGGCCGAGGGCACCACAGAAGTCGAAGGCTTCCTCGAGGGCGAAGATGCCTTGGCGACCTTGCAAGCCTTCCGCGACATGGGTGTCGTCATCAAGGGGCCGCACCACGGCCGCGTCACTATTCATGGTGTCGGCCTGCACGGACTGAAGCCGCCACCTGGTCCGATCTACCTGGGTAACTCCGGGACCTCGATGCGCCTGCTGTCGGGCCTGCTGGCCGCACAGCCGTTCGACGTGACCATGACCGGTGACGCTTCGCTGTCCAAGCGTCCGATGAACCGCGTGGCCAATCCGTTGCGCGAGATGGGTGCCGTGGTCGAGACCGGCCCGGAGGGGCGCCCACCGCTGACCATTCGCGGTGGCCAGAAGCTCAAGGCGCTGAACTACACCCTGCCGATGGCCAGTGCCCAGGTGAAGTCCTGCCTGCTGCTGGCTGGCCTGTACGCCGAAGGCACTACCACCGTCACCGAGCCGGCACCGACCCGCGATCACACCGAGCGCATGCTGCGCGGCTTCGGCTACAGCGTGCAGAGCAATGGCCCTGTAGCTTCGCTGCAGTCCGGCGGCAAGTTGACTGCCACTCGGATCGAAGTGCCAGCCGATATCTCGTCCTCGGCCTTCTTCCTGGTCGCAGCGTCCATCGCCGAAGGTTCGGAACTGGTGCTGGAGCACGTCGGCATCAACCCGACCCGCACCGGCGTAATCGACATCCTGCGCCTGATGGGGGGTGACATCACCCTGGAGAACCAGCGTGAAGTCGGTGGCGAGCCTGTCGCCGACCTGCGCGTGCGTGGCGCAAAACTCAAAGGTATCGAGATTCCGGAAGAGCTGGTGCCGCTGGCCATCGACGAATTCCCGGTGCTGTTCGTCGCTGCGGCCTGCGCCGAAGGGCGTACCGTGCTGCGTGGCGCCGAGGAGCTGCGGGTCAAGGAGTCGGACCGTATCCAGGTCATGGCTGATGGCCTGATCGCCCTGGGCGTGAAGTGCGAGCCGACCCCGGACGGCATCATCATCGACGGCGGCCAGATTGGTGGCGGTGAGGTCCACGGTCACGGTGATCACCGGATCTCCATGGCCTTCAGCATTGCCTCGCTGCGTGCCAGTGCGCCGATCCGTATTCACGACTGCGCCAACGTCGCCACTTCCTTCCCCAACTTCCTGGCGCTTTGCGCCGAAGTCGGCATCCGCGTGGCGCAAGAGGGCAAGTCGTGAATTCGCAGGCGCCGGTCATCACCATCGACGGGCCAAGCGGCTCGGGCAAGGGCACGGTCGCTGGCCTGCTGGCACGCGAGCTTGGCTGGCGGCTGCTGGATTCCGGAGCGTTGTATCGCCTGCTGGCGTTCAACGCCTCGAACCATGGCGTCGACCTGACCAACGAAGAGTTGCTCAAGGCGCTTGCCGCCCACCTGGACGTGCAGTTCATCGCCGCCGAGCCGGGCAAGCTGCAGCAGATCATTCTCGAGGGCGAGGATGTGAGCAATGTCATCCGTACCGAAACGGTAGGGGCGGGCGCCTCGATGGTCGCTTCTCTGCCAGCGGTGCGCGAGGCGCTGCTGCAGCGCCAGCGCGCCTTCCGCGAGGCGCCGGGTTTGATCGCCGACGGTCGTGACATGGGCACCGTGGTGTTTCCCGATGCGCCACTGAAGGTGTTTCTCACTGCCAGTGCCGAGGAACGCGCCCGCCGCCGTTACCTGCAGTTGAAGGGCAAAGGCGAAGATGTTAGTCTGTCGAGTCTGCTAGATGAGATTCGTGCGCGCGATGAGCGCGACACCCAGCGCGCAGTGGCCCCGCTCAAGCCGGCGGCCGATGCAATCCAGCTGGACTCTACCGAGTTGTCCATCGAGCAGGTGCTGCAACGGATCAGAAGCGAGCTCGCATTGCGCGACCTGCTCTGATCGCCAGGAAAGCAGGCAGGGGCACCAGTCAACGTCCTGCCCGCTTTTCTTTACTTAAACGAAACCCACATTGTCTGGAATGTGGCGATGGGCGTCTGTCTCGCCCGAATTTACAGGAATTAAAATGAGCGAAAGCTTTGCAGAACTCTTTGAAGAAAGCCTGAAAACCCTCAATCTTCAGCCGGGCGCAATCATCACCGGTATCGTTGTCGACATCGACGGCGACTGGGTTACCGTTCACGCTGGTCTGAAGTCCGAGGGCGTCATCCCGCTCGAGCAGTTCTACAACGAAGCTGGCGAGCTGACCATCAAGGTCGGTGACGAAGTTCACGTTGCGCTGGACGCGGTCGAAGACGGCTTTGGCGAAACCAAGCTGTCCCGTGAAAAAGCCAAGCGCGCCGAGTGCTGGATTGTTCTGGAAGCTGCTTTCGCTGCCGAAGAAGTGGTCAAGGGCGTTATCAACGGTAAGGTTAAGGGCGGCTTCACTGTCGACGTTAACGGCATCCGTGCGTTCCTGCCGGGCTCCCTGGTTGATGTCCGTCCAGTGCGCGACACCACCCACCTGGAAGGCAAAGAGCTGGAATTCAAGGTCATCAAGCTGGACCAGAAGCGCAACAACGTTGTCGTTTCCCGTCGCAGCGTGCTGGAAGCCGAGAACAGCGCCGAGCGCGAAGCCCTGCTGGAAACCCTGCAGGAAGGCCAACAGGTCAAAGGTATCGTCAAGAACCTCACCGACTACGGCGCCTTCGTGGACCTGGGCGGCATCGACGGCCTGCTGCACATCACCGACATGGCCTGGAAGCGCATCAAGCACCCGTCGGAAATCGTCAACGTTGGTGACGAAGTCGACGTTCGCGTTCTGAAGTTCGACCGTGAGCGCAACCGCGTTTCGCTGGGTCTGAAGCAGATGGGCGAAGATCCGTGGGTTGCTATCACTTCCCGCTACCCAGAAGGTACTCGTGTTACCGCTCGCGTCACCAACCTGACCGACTACGGCTGCTTCGCCGAGCTGGAAGAGGGTGTCGAAGGTCTGGTACACGTTTCCGAAATGGACTGGACCAACAAGAACATCCACCCGTCGAAAGTCGTTCAGGTTGGCGACGAAGTGGAAGTCATGGTTCTGGACATCGACGAAGAGCGTCGTCGTATCTCCCTGGGTATCAAGCAGTGCAAATCCAACCCATGGGAAGACTTCTCCGGCCAGTTCAACAAGGGTGACAAGATCACCGGTACCATCAAGTCGATCACCGACTTCGGTATCTTCATCGGCCTGGACGGCGGCATCGACGGTCTGGTTCACCTGTCCGACATCTCCTGGAACGAAACCGGCGAAGAAGCCGTGCGTCGTTTCAAGAAGGGCGACGAGCTGGAAACCGTCATCCTGTCGGTTGACCCGGAGCGCGAGCGTATCTCCCTGGGCATCAAGCAGCTGGAAGACGATCCGTTCTCCAACTTCGTTGCTGTCAACGACAAGGGTGCAATCGTCAAGGGCATCGTGAAGGAAGTTGACGCCAAGGGCGCCATCGTCACTCTGGCCGACGACATCGAAGCTACTCTGAAAGCTTCCGAAATCAGCCGTGACCGCGTTGAAGACGCGCGCAACGTTCTGAAGGAAGGCGAAGAGATCGAAGCCAAGATCATCAGCGTTGACCGCAAGTCCCGCGTCATCAGCCTGTCCATCAAGTCGAAGGACGATGCTGAAGAGCGCGAAGCAATCCAGAGCCTGAAAAACACCGCTCCGGAAGCTGCTGCCGACACCACCATGGCTGCGCTGCTGCGCGAAGCAATGGCCAAGCAGAACTGAGTTCTGTTTGATTGGTAAAAAAGGGCGACCCTCGGGTCGCCCTTTTTTATGCCTTTGATTTCTCTCCCTTCCCCAGAGCCTTGCCGCTGCGGTGTTCCTGTCGGTGTTGGCCTAGGGTTAGTGTCATATGCAGATCTTGAATTTTTTTATCAAGTCAAGATGCACCCTGTTCAAATCCCTCCAAGCGTGCTACAAACTGCTTAAGCAATGATCTAGCTGCTTGATAACGAAGGGAAAAATATGACGAAGTCGGAGCTGATCGAACGTATTGTCACCCATCAGGGGTTGCTCTCGTCCAAGGATGTAGAGTTGGCCATCAAGACCATGCTTGAACAGATGTCCCAATGCCTGGCGACCGGGGATCGCATCGAGATCCGTGGCTTTGGCAGTTTTTCTCTGCATTATCGTGCGCCTCGGGTTGGGCGTAACCCTAAGACCGGGCAGTCGGTGAGTCTTGAAGGCAAGTATGTGCCGCATTTCAAGCCGGGGAAGGAGTTGCGGGATCGGGTCAATGAAGACGAAGCTCACGATTCCATCCAGCCGTGAGGAATAGCATGCGTCGTTTAAACCGCCTTGCCGTAGTGATCTTTTTGAGCTTCTTGTTAGTAGTTACTGTCCTGTTTGTGCTGGAGAATCAGCAGACTGTTTCGCTTGCGATGTTTGGCTGGTCGCTTCCTGATGTGCCGGTAGCACTGCCCGTGCTTGCTGCGTTTGTTCTCGGTCTCGCCTTGGGGCCTCTGCTGGGTGGCATTGCCAGGGTGTCACGCAAGCGTTGATGAGCTGCGCGTCTCTGCGCAGCCAGCGTCTCTCATGCTCTGCGGCTCTTGGATGCTCTCAGGAGCGACAAGTATTTTCCAGTCACGCGAGTGGCGGCCTAGAAAAAAGCGTTCACGAAGATTAAGATGCTCCCCTTGTCTTGGGCGGGCGCGACTTGGCTTTGAAGGTGATCAGGTCAGCACGCTTCCCCCACTTGAGTTTTTTGCTAGCGCTGCAATACGGTTGGATTTGTTGATGTCGTCTTTCAGGGGCTATGGGGGCTGAAGGGCGTCGATGCATGTTCAATATTGGCTTTGCCAGGCGATAAACATGGCTTTGGTTTGTCAGCTTCTTGGGTGGATGAAATGCAGTATGCAGTAAACGTCAGGCGGGTCAGTGATGTATGGGTAGTACTGATTGCTGCGGCTCTCTCTACGCCTATCATTTTATTTTCATTATTGAACTACGACATCAATCCAGTATTTCTGCTTGCGCCGTTAGTGGCGTTGGCGTTTTTTGATGGCCTTGGGAAGATGTCCATCCTCTACGTTACCTCGTTGGTTCTCGGTATCGTATCTATTCTGGTTGTCAATCACCTGAAACCAGATGGTGAGTTGGTCCGACACTTCTTTTCATTAGTGCTGATCATGTTTGCACCGTCTTTTTGGTTCTTGGGGCGCTCCCTATCCCGCCGCGTTGGTTTGGAAACCATCGTCTATTGGCTGGCGGTGTTTTCCTCGATCTTTGTTGTCGTGGTAACGGGACGTATCATCGCTCTGAATGAGCAGGTCAGGATTTACATTGGTGATCCAGGCCTAGAACTGGCTTACATGAATGCCAAGTTTCTCGGCTTGCCTGTGTTCGCTGCGTTTGGCGT
Organism: Pseudomonas sp. MNR3A; assembly: GCF_009650575.1. Classification (NCBI taxonomy): domain Bacteria; kingdom Pseudomonadati; phylum Pseudomonadota; class Gammaproteobacteria; order Pseudomonadales; family Pseudomonadaceae; genus Pseudomonas; species Pseudomonas sp. MNR3A. The sequence continues at coordinate 146,491 of NZ_VZZS01000006.1, forward strand.
ATTGAGCCTGGCACATTTGATTTGTTTGCAGTTCCTGGTCGTGTGCGGTGTCTACCTGGCCCGGTCGGGGGGGCGAGTGTTCTCAATCGGTATGCCCTTGGCGTTGTTCAGTGGTGCGTTCCTGATCGCGGGCAGTGACTCGAGAAGTGCCCAGGCCTTGCTGCTTTGGATCGCTGCAACGTTGCTGGTAGGCGCGTGGCGCGTTCCCCGGATCAGGCGCAAGACCTTGGTTGTCGTTGTGCTCACGTTACTCGCTTTCCTGGTGCTATATGTCAGAGGCATGTCTGAGTTCCGGATGTTCACCACTGTCCAGACCATGTCGCAGGAGCAGCCGGTGGCAACGGGTGATGTCGCAGAGCGGATCGAGAGATTGGCTGAGGAGCTGAACAGCGTCGCACCGCTTGCAGATATTTCCAACGATAGAGAAGAGGCCTCGACGGAGGGTCTTGCTTCGGATGAAGAGATGCGTAGCGAAGTTCAGCAGCGGGAACAGAGCGTGCAAATCTTGAAAAAAGCTGATCAATTTTCGACCGGTCGTTTGGAGTTGGCAATCGAGAGCGTCACTGAGGTCTCCAAAAGCCCCGTGGTCGGAAATGGCTTTAGTGGTTATGGGCGACTCAGGGATGATGCCACGCCTTTGAAAGGCAGCATATCGGAAAATAGCTCAACGCATATCTACTATCTGACGCTGCTCTGGAAGGGCGGTTTACTTTTCTTCATACCGTTCATGATCATGTTGATGATGGCGTTTCATCGTCTGTGGCGCTTGCGATTGAGCCAGCCGCGTTCGGTAGAGAGAATCTATGCCGTCTCTGCAGTATTAATGGCATTTGGTCCAATGGCGCTGGCCTGGGACATTCTTATCGTGCCCAGCGCCGGGGTCCTCGCTTTCTTCCTGCTTGGCACGCTAGGGACGGTGCAGCGTCCAGTGGTCGAGCCAGGTTTCGGGGTCGCGGGTGCAGGTGGCTGACAGGGTAGAACGATGTGGTCGATCTGCGTTCGCAAGGAGGCGAGCTGCTGTGGGCGGTGCTGTCTCAAGTGGGGCGGGAATGCAAGGCGTGTCGCGCAAAGGGTTCCAGGTATGAGTGGTAATAATGGCTTTTTGGGAAAGTTCGCACTGTATATACCTGTGAAGTTGCTTCCGGCAGCCCTTACAATATTTTTTATATTCTTCCTCTACAAGAACCTGTCAGGTGAAGACTATGTGAAATACTCTGTTGGCTTGGCGTGTGCCGCCATTGCTGCACAAATTGGGTCGATGTGGGTCGGTAACGCGTTCATTTACCATTTTGCTTCGGTGAGTAATAAGTTTTCTTTTCTGAAACATAGCGTGTTTCTGGTTTCGACACTGGGGCCTCTCACTGCCCTTGCTGCCGCGGGTGCTGCGATTGTGCTCGTGGGCGGGGGTGATGCATTTTTGAGTGTGTGGGTGTTGTGCTTGTGCCAAGCTTACTTCTTTTTTCTGTCGGCGGTTTGCCAGGCAGGATTTCTGGTCAAGCATCAGTTAGTGGCGGTTGCCCTTCAAGCACTCATTCAAGTGGGGGTCATCGTTTCCCTCCAGCGCGGCGGGGGGTTGACCTATTCAGCGGCAATGCTGGCGCTTGCTCTGGGTTACGCCTCGGCGGCATGCGTGATGCTTTATTTCGCCGTCAATCGTTTTCGAGTGTTTTCCCGCGGCATCGCCCCGTCAAAAATACGAGGAGATATCAAGGCAGTCTTCAGCTATGGCGTGGCCTTGGTGCCTTGGACGCTAGGCATGCTCATGATGGCTGCATCCGACCGTTTCGTCATCGGATATCTCGGGCTGGAAAATGGCGATTCCTACCTGTCCATGAAAGACCTGTTCGTCGGTGCTGGCGGGCTCTTGAGTATGCCTTTGCTGATGTTGGTCCACCCTTTGATCATGAAAAGGTTCAAGGAGGGTCGATTCGACGCATCGCTGGTAGAGGGGTCTCTTGGGTTCTTGATCATCGCATTTTCCTTGCTGTGGTGCGGGATCTGGCAAGTCGGCTTTGAATTGTTCGAGCGCGCAGTCGGAAAATCAGTAGTTGCACCAACCGGTACGTTGTTGCTGGCGTTTGTCGGCGTGTTTCTCAATTGTGCTGCGGTGTATGTGCAAAAGCGTCTGGAGGTGCACAGGAAGATGCGTCGGCTCGCGATGCTTTCGCTCGGCTGCGCGCTGGTGGGTGCTGTGCTGGCGTATGGCGGTGCTTTGTGGTTCGGATTGGTTGGTGTCGCATTGGGTGGCATGCTCGGCCAGGCGTTGTATTTCGTTGTTGTCACGACATCGATCAAGAGTAAAGCCACGGTGCTCAAGGCGGTCATCCGGCCTTTGCTGGTTGCTTGTGTTTCGCTTGTGTTGGGATGGGGGCTGCACCAGATATTGTCGTTGCTTCTGGGGGGGGAGCCTTGGTGGGTGGTCAGTGCAGGATGGATACTGATCTTCTCGGCGGTCTCCTTATTGTCTTTTTGGAAGGGTGTTGCCTGGCAGGGTTTTTTGCGGTCGCGTTTCTAAGCAATTCATTTCGATGCCGACAGGGGTGGACTCACCGCATTGGAGGTAGGGATATGTCAATGAGGTTTTTGAGTGTGCGCTGGGGGTGGTATGCATGATCTGACATTGCTGGGTTTCTGTGTCGATGACGACTATTTTCTCAAGTACTCCAAGGGCGATGCGATGCCGCAGGTGGCCGCTCATAAGCTGGAGTCTCGGTTTCTTGAGGCGATATCCGGTGTCGGGGTGGAAGTGGTTGCGCTGTCCACAATGGCGTCATCCGCCTATCCAAGAAATCCTCATGTTTTCATGCCTGCTGCACGTACCAGGCAGTCGGGAGTCGTCAGGCGGGTAATGCCGTTGATCAACCTTCCCGGCTTGAAGCTTATTGTTCGTTTCGTGATGGCTTTGTGTGGATTATTGTCATCCGGCAAGCCTCGCATAGGGGTGTGCGTGTATGCCGCACATACCCCCAACCTCTTGGCGGCCTGGATTTTTTCAAGGCTTCGTCGAGTGCCGTATTACGTGTATGTGCCAGACTTGCCTGCTTACATGGACGTGATGCTCAAGCGCTCGCGCTTCGTGCGGCTCATGAAGCAGATGGACGCTTCGATTCTTGGTTTTCTGGTCCGAGGCGCCGCAGGGTTGTTTGTGATAAGTCGTCCAATGGTAGACGACTGCCCGCAGTGGTCAAACGTGCCGTTCATGGTGCTGGAGGGCATAGCCGATACTGCTGAGCCACCGATCCAGGATCAAGTGATCGAGAAGAAAAGAGTGTTCTACGCCGGTGGTGTAAATCGGTCTTACGGGATCGAAGAGCTGGTGGAGGGATTTCTCCAGTCGGGTATTGATTATGAACTCCACATCTGTGGTGGTGGGGACCTTGTCGAATACCTCAAGTCGGTCAGTGCAGCAAACCCTTCTGTAAAATACTGGGGGGTGGTCAGCCCGGCCGAGGTGGCAAAAATGCAGGCATTTGCATCCGTCTTGCCAATTACGCGGGACCCGGCGCAAACATTTACTCGTTATTCGTTTCCATCAAAGTTGATCGAGTATATGTGTGCGGAAGTTCCTGTGTTGACCACGCGCTTGAAAGGTATTCCAGACGAGTATTATCAGTATCTCAATATTATCCCGGAGTTTTCCGTGGAGGGCGTGGCTTCGGCGCTCAAAGAGTTTGCATCGGCGGACCCGGAGCAATTGTCACAAAAGGCTAATCGTGGTAGGGTTTGGCTACTTGAAACGCGGTCTAGTCAAGCCGTTGGGAATCAGATTTTGAAATTTATGGAGAAATTTAAGTGAGTTTTTTCACGGGTAAAACACTGCTGATTACCGGGGGCACTGGTTCGTTTGGCAATGCCGTATTGAAGCGGTTCCTGGATAGCGATATTGCAGAAATTCGCATTTTCAGTCGCGATGAGAAAAAACAGGACGACATGCGTAAGCGCTATGCCAGTCCTAAGTTGAAGTTTTATATTGGCGACGTGCGTGATTATCAGGGTATTCTCAATGCCACCCGTGGCGTGGATTATATTTATCATGCGGCGGCATTGAAACAGGTTCCGTCCTGTGAGTTCCATCCACTGGAGGCGGTCAAGACTAACGTGCTGGGCACTGAAAACGTTCTTGAGGCTGCGATTCAGAACGGAGTCAAGCGTGTTGTCTGCCTGAGCACCGACAAGGCCGTTTACCCGATCAACGCCATGGGCATCTCCAAGGCAATGATGGAAAAGGTGATGGTCGCCAAGTCGCGAAACGTCGACGAGACCAAAACGGTTATCTGTGGTACCCGCTACGGCAACGTCATGGCCTCGCGAGGGTCGGTGATCCCTCTGTTCATCGAGCAGATCCGCGCAGGCAAGCCATTGACACTGACCGACCCGAACATGACGCGTTTCATGATGACGCTTTCTGACGCGGTCGATCTGGTGTTGTATGCATTCGAGCATGGCAACAATGGCGACCTGTTCGTCCAGAAGGCGCCCGCTGCTACGGTGGAAGTCCTCGCCAAGGCCCTCACTGCCCTGGTGAACAAGCCAGATCATCCTATTCAAGTGATCGGCACCCGTCACGGTGAAAAACTCTACGAAGCGCTGTTGAGCCGTGAGGAAATGGCTTGCGCAGAAGACATGGGCGACTATTTCCGTGTGCCGCCGGATCTACGCGATTTGAACTATGCCAAGTTTGTCGAAGAGGGTGAGACTAAAATCTCCCGTACCGAAGACTACAACTCGCATAACACCGAACGTCTCGATGTCGAGGGTATGCAGAAGCTGCTGCTCAAGTTGGACTTCATGCGTGCCATTCAACGCGGCGAACTGGCTGCGCCCGAGGACTGATCCATGCGTGTTTTGATTACTGGGGCGAATGGCTTTGTCGGTCAGAACCTGCTGGTGCATCTGGCTGAACGCAGTGATCTCGAAGTGGATCGCTTCACCCGAGCCGATGCGCCTGAATCGCTCAAAGGCAAGGTAGCGAACGCTGACTTCGTGTTCCACCTGGCCGGCGTCAATCGACCACAGGACCCTGCTGAGTTCAATACCGGGAATGCGGACCTTACCCGTCTTCTGTGTGATGCGATCATCGCCAGTGGGCGCAAGGTTCCGGTTCTTTACACTTCCTCGACCCAGGCTGAACTCGATAACGCCTACGGCAAGAGCAAGCGTGATGCCGAGGATGCGCTCAGGTCGCTTGCCAATGACGAGGGCGTGCCTGTCCAGATCTTCCGCTTGCCTAACGTGTTCGGTAAGTGGGCGCGTCCGAATTATAATTCGGCCGTCGCCACGTTCTGCCATAACATCGTCCGTGATTTGCCGATCACCATCAACGACCCAGAAGCCAGGATCAATCTGGTTTACGTCGACGATGTGGTGCGTCGCTTCATCGAAGTGATGGACGCAAAGGGCAGCGGTGCTGTTTTCGGAGAAGTCGAGCCCCAGTATCAAATCACGGTTGGCAAGTTGGCGGAACAGTTGCGGGCTTTCCGCGACAGTCGTCAGACCATGGTCACCGAGCCGGTAGGTACGGGGCTGGTGCGTGCACTGTACTCGACCTATCTGAGTTATGTTCCTGCCGAAAAGTTTACCTACGAGGTTCCCAAGTATGGCGATCCTCGGGGTGTTTTCGTTGAAATGCTCAAAACCAAGGATTCAGGGCAGTTCTCCTACTTCACGGCGCATCCGGGAATCACGCGTGGCGGGCATTATCACCACTCTAAGACGGAAAAGTTCCTGGTCATCAAAGGGCGTGCCTGCTTCCGCTTCCGTCACGTGATATCGGGCTCGTTTTACGAGCTTTTCACCACTGGCGAAAAGCCTGAGATCGTCGAAACCGTTCCCGGATGGACCCATGACATTACCAATGTCGGCGACGAAGAAATGATCGTCATGCTGTGGGCCAACGAGATCTTTGATCGCGAGCTTCCTGACACTTACGCGCGCCCTGTGGGTACACAAGCCTGAATTCTTGTTTAGGGTATAAAGAATATGAAAAAGTTGAAAATAGTCACTGTCGTTGGTACGCGTCCGGAAATCATCCGCTTGGCTCGCGTCATGTCAGCGCTGGATCGCCACTGCGATCACGTGCTTGTTCACACAGGGCAGAACTACGATTATGAATTGAACGAGATCTTTTTCAATGATCTCGGTATTCGTAAGCCGGATCACTTTCTCAATGCGGCTGGTGCAACAGGTGCCGAGACGATCGGTAACGTGATTATCGCGGTGGATCGTGTATTGGCCGAAGTCCAGCCTGAAGCGCTGTTGGTGCTGGGTGATACCAACAGTTGCATGGCAGTGTTGCCAGCCAAGCGCCGTAAGATCCCGACGTTCCACATGGAAGCGGGTAACCGGTGTTTCGACATGCGTGTGCCTGAAGAGATCAACCGCCGGATTGTTGATCACACTGCCGACATCAATCTGACTTACAGCACCATTGCCCGCGACTATCTGTTGCAGGAAGGCCTGCCTGCGGATCGCGTGATCAAGACCGGCAGCCCGATGTTCGAGGTTATCAATCACTATCTTCCGGCGATCGAAAAGTCCGATGTGCTTGATCGCCTGGGTCTGGAGTTCGGGAAGTTCTTCGTGGTCAGCGCGCACCGCGAAGAAAACATTGACTCCGAAAAGAACTTCATGAAGTTGGTTGCGGTGCTCAACACCGTCGCCGAGCAATACGACTTGCCGGTGATCGTGTCGACCCACCCACGCACCCAAAAACGCGTGGATGCCCTGGGTGTCACGTTCCACCCCAACGTACGTCTGCTCAAGCCACTGGGCTTCACCGACTACAACAAGCTGCAACTGACCGCCAAGGCTGTGCTCTCGGACAGCGGCACGATCAATGAAGAGTCGTCGATCCTCAACTTCCCGGCACTCAACATCCGTGAAGCGCACGAGCGTCCGGAGGGCATGGAAGAAGCGGCCGCGATGATGGTCGGCTTGGAAGTCGAGCGAGTGCTGCAGGCACTGGCGATCCTGGAGGAGCAATCCCGTGGTGCCGATCGCAGCCTGCGCCTGGTTGCCGATTACAGTATGCCGAACGTCTCGGACAAGGTCGTGCGCATCGTCCACAGCTACACGGATTATGTGAATCGCACAGTCTGGAAAAGATACTGATTCGTGGCCTGCATGTCAGAGAAACCATTAAAAGTACTGGTGGTCACGCAGTATTTCTGGCCGGAAAACATGCGGATCAATGATATGGTCCGCGATTTGGTCGAGAAGGGCCACGACGTGACCGTTTTGACAGGCCTTCCCAATTATCCTGAAGGCGTGGTCTTCGAGGCTTATCGGAAGGATCCCGCGCGTTTCAGTAACTATCATGGCGCGCAGGTCGTTCGAGTGCCCATGCGAGCGCGTGGTAAAGGCAGCCTCGGCTTGATACTCAACTATGCGGCGTTTTTTACCAGTGCCTCGACAATCGGAGCCTACAAACTGCGTGGTCGGGCATTCGACGCGCTATTTGTGTACGCCGTATCTCCGATCATGTCAGCCATACCGGCGATCGTGATTGGTCGGCTCAAGCGTGCCCCGGTATTCGTCTGGGTGCTCGATCTTTGGCCTGAAACGCTTCGGGCTGTGGGCGTGATCAAGCATACGGGTCTCCTGTCATTGGTCGGCCGCATGGTGTCCTGGATCTACAATCGGACTGATTACCTGTTGCTGCAATCCCATGGTTTCTTTGACAACGTCAGACACTACTGCACCAGGCCAATCGATCCGGATCGCCTCGTGTATTTTCCCAGCTGGGCCGAAGATGACTTTTCCGTCGAAGCCCCGCCGACTCGGCTGATCGAAGCGGATCCGACGGTGTTTACCGTTGCGTTCGCCGGCAACCTGGGTGAATCCCAGGACTTCCCCTCGATCCTCGAGGCCGCGCAATTGTTGCGCGACAAAGTTGCGGTGCGCTGGGTCATCGCCGGTGACGGCCGGATGGGTGAGTGGCTGGCCGATCAGGTGCGAGAGCGTGGGCTCGATAATGTCCATCTGCTGGGACGTCATCCACTCGAGGAAATGCCCGGCCTGTTTGCGTGTTCGGATGCCCTATTGGTGTCGTTGAAAACCAACGATGTCTTCGAGAAAACAATTCCCGGGAAGGTTCAGGCGTACCTGGCCTCTGGCCGTCCGCTGCTGGGCATGATCAACGGAGAGGCGGCCCGCGTCATCCGTGAGTCCGGTGCCGGACTAGCCTGTGATTCGAGCGATGGTAAAGGTCTCGCGCGAATTGTCACCGAGCTCGCCGGGTCGTCGGTCGAACGACGTACCGAGATGGGCAACGCCGGGCGTGACTATTACCTCACGCACTATTCCAAGGCCAGACTCATGGAGCGTCTGGTTTCTCTTTTCCGTACCGCGACTCAGCGCAAGGCGGCCAAGTGATGTCGAACAGGATTCTGTTGACCGGTGCAACCGGTTTTGTGGGCAAGGCAGTGCTGGAAAAGCTGCGCCAACTAGGCCACTCGGTGGTCATCGCAGTACGTCAGCCTGAAGTCGAGCAGACGGCTGCGACCGAGGTGTTCCACTGCGCCCAACTTGATGGTGACGCGGACTGGAGCCCGGCACTGGGTGATGTCGGCACTGTCATTCACTGCGCTGCTCGCGTTCATGTGATGAACGATACCGAACCAGACCCACTCGCGGCTTTTCGGCGTATCAACGTCGACGGCACCGTCAACCTGGCCAGGCAGGCTGCTGCGGCCGGGGTACGACGCTTTGTATTCGTAAGCTCGATCAAGGTCAACGGCGAGGGCACGGTCAAGGGGCGCCCGTACAAGCCTGACGATGTTCCTGCGCCGGTGGATCCGTACGGGGTGTCCAAGCGAGAAGCAGAAGACGCACTGCTACGTCTTGCCCAGGAGACCGGACTGGAAGTCGTGATCATCCGGCCGGTGCTGGTATATGGGCCGGGCGTGAAGGCCAACTTCCAGGCCATGATGCGTTGGCTCGACAAAGGCGTCCCGCTGCCTTTCGGTGCCATCGACAACCGGCGGAGCCTGGTGGCGCTGGACAATCTGGTCGACCTGATCATCACCTGCATGGATCATCCTGGGGCGGCCAACCAGACCTTCCTGGTCAGCGATGGCGAAGATCTCTCCACCACCGGTTTGTTGCGACGCATGGCTGCGGCTCTTGGACGTCCAGCCCGGCTCCTGCCAGTGCCTTCGATGCTGTTGGAGCTGGCAGCGACCCTGCTGGGCAAGCGTGCATTGTCCCAACGTCTTTGCGGGTCGCTGCAGGTTGATATCGAGAAAACCCGTTCGTTGCTGGGCTGGACTCCCCCGGTGAGCGTAGACGACGCGTTGCGCCAAGCTGCGCGTGACTTTCAGGAAGATACAAGAAAATGAATCAAGCGTGGTTGCTTCCGCTGGTGTTGGTGCTGTCGTTTTCGTTGACGGCGGTGTTGCGCCGGTATGCACTGGCCAAGAGCATCATCGACGTTCCCAATGCGCGCAGTTCCCATGCGGTTCCCACGCCACGTGGCGGCGGTGTGGCCATCGTGGTGGCGTTTCTGCTGTCGTTGGTCGCTATAGCATTTGGCCAACTGGCCGACTATCCGATGCTCGTGGCATTGGGCGGCGCAGGCGCTGCCATCGCCGTTATCGGTTTCATGGACGACCATGGGCATATCGCGGCGCGCTGGCGCCTCCTGGGACATTTCGCCGCCGCAGCCTGGGCGCTGTTCTGGCTTGGCGGATTCCCCGTAGTGCGAGTATTGGGCCTGGATATTGACCTTGGGTGGATTGGGGCTGTACTCGGGGCGTTCTATCTGGTCTGGTTGCTGAACCTCTACAACTTCATGGACGGTATCGACGGCATTGCCAGCGTCGAAGCGCTCTGTGCCTGCCTGGGCGCTTGCCTGGTGTATTGGGTGGGCGGCTTCGAGCAATTGATGATCCTGCCCTTGCTGCTCAGCGCTGCAGTGCTGGGTTTCCTTTGCTGGAATTTTCCACCTGCGCGGATCTTCATGGGGGACGCTGGCAGTGGCTTCCTGGGTATTGCATTGGGTGTACTTTCGCTGCAGGCCGCCTGGAAGGACCCATCGCTGTTCTGGTGCTGGCTTGTCCTGCTCGGTGTGTTCATCGTCGATGCCACGTTCACCCTGATTCGCCGCCTGGCAAGGGGGGACAAGGTCTATGAGGCTCATCGCAGTCACGCCTATCAATTTGCCTCCCGGCAATATGGGCGCCATCTGCCGGTCACGCTTGCTGTCGGTGCAATCAATCTGTTCTGGTTGTTACCCATTGCCTTGTGCGTCATGCTGCTGAAACTCGAGGGTGCATTGGCGCTCGTTATCGCCTATGTACCGCTGGTCGTGCTCGCGGTGCGTTACCGCGCTGGCGATCTCGAATAATAGAGAGTTATAAAGACCTGCTGCACGTGCGGCAGGTCTTGGTCATTCAAGACAGGCTTCGTAGGGGAGCGGTAAAGGTGTTCGAAGGGGTTATGGATAGATTGCGGACCTTTCTGTTGGGATTGCCTCGCCGTTATAAGCGCCTCCTTCAGGTCGCTACCGATATAGTGCTGGTGTGGGTAGCCTTGTGGATGGCATTTGTCGTGCGCCTGGGTATCGATGAATTGGCCAATCCCGTCAAGGATCACCCTTGGCTCTTTGCTGCTGCGCCCTTCGTGGCGATTCCATTGTTCATCCGTTTCGGCTTGTACCGGGCGGTCATGCGTTACTTCGGTAATGACGCCCTGATCACCATCATCAAAGCGGTCAGCCTGTCTTCTCTGATTCTGGGCGTGATCGTCTATTGGTACAGCAATCACGAGAATGTCGTGCCACGCTCCATCATCTTCAACTACTGGTGGCTGAGCCTGATCATGATCGGCGGGTTGCGTCTGGCCATGCGGCAGTACTTCCTGGGTGACTGGTTCGCAGCGGTGCAGCATGTACCGTTCACCAATCGCGACGATGGTTTGACCAAAGTCGCGATCTATGGTGCCGGTTCGGCGGGTAACCAATTGGTTGCCGCGCTGCGCTTGGGCAAGGTGATGAGGCCTGTGGCGTTCATTGATGATGACAACAGCATTGCCGACCGAGTGATTTCCGGGGTGCAGGTGTTCAAACCCAAGCATCTTCAGCGCATGATCGACCGGACCGGTGCGCAGGAAATCCTCCTGGCGATCCCATCGGCAACCCGGGCCCGACGCCGTGAGATTCTTGGCCTGTTGGAAGGGTATCCGCTGCACGTGCGCAGTATCCCGGGCTTCATGGATCTGGCCAGCGGCAGGGTCAAGGTCGATGACATCCAGGAGGTCGACATCGCCGACCTGCTGGGGCGTGACGCCGTGCCGGCGCAACGCGATCTGCTGTCGCGCTGTATCGCTGGCCAGGTGGTCATGGTGACAGGCGCGGGCGGCTCTATCGGATCGGAGTTGTGTCGCCAGATTCTCGGCCTGGGACCGAAAGTGCTGCTGCTTTTCGAACACAGCGAGTTCAATCTGTACAGCGTTCTTTCCGAGCTCGAGAAGCGCGTCGAGCGTGAATCACTTTCGGTCAAGCTGCTGCCGATACTGGGATCAGTGCGCAACCAGCGCAAACTCATAGATATCATGCGCGCCTGGCGAGTGGACACTGTCTACCATGCGGCGGCCTACAAGCACGTGCCTATGGTCGAACACAATATCGCCGAAGGCGTGTTGAACAACGTGATGGGGACCTTGTATACCGCGCAGGCAGCGCTCCAGGCGGGTATCTCGAACTTTGTGCTGATCTCGACCGACAAGGCGGTACGACCAACCAATGTCATGGGGAGCACCAAGCGTCTGGCCGAAATGACGCTGCAGGCGCTGAGCCGAGAGTTGGCACCGATCCTGTTTGGCGAAACGGGCAACATCGCGCAGGTTAACAAGACGCGATTCACCATGGTGCGCTTCGGAAATGTCCTGGGTTCTTCTGGCTCGGTTATTCCATTGTTCCACAAGCAGATCCAGGCAGGCGGGCCGCTGACGGTCACCCACCCCAATATCACGCGATACTTCATGACCATTCCCGAGGCTGCGCAGTTGGTCATCCAGGCGGGTTCGATGGGCCAAGGGGGCGATGTATTCGTGCTCGACATGGGTGAGCCGGTGAAAATCGTCGAGTTGGCTGAAAAGATGATTCATCTGTCCGGGCTCAGTATCCGTTCGGAGCACAATCCCCACGGAGACATCGCCATAGAGTTTTCGGGCCTGCGGCCTGGGGAGAAACTCTACGAAGAATTGCTGATCGGCGACAATGTCGAGGCGACCCCCCACCCGATGATCATGAGCGCCCATGAAGACTACCTTCCATGGGACGTGCTCAAGGAGCGTCTGGAGGCCCTGCTGAAGGCTGTCGAAAACGACGATTACGCACGGGTACGCCAATTGCTCAGAGAGACGGTGAGTGGCTACGCTCCCGATGGCGAAATAGTCGACCTGATACATCAGCAACGTCGTCTGGAGCCCTGATGTATGCACAGGACTCATGGATGACACGGTCAGTGTTTAACGTGAGTCCTTTGGGTTTCTTTAATGTCAGGGTGTAGTTGCAAGTTGTTATTTTGACGAGTTCGTGTAGGAATTGTCTGAATATATTGAATGTTTTATTTTATTGTTTCGCGCAAGTAACTATTTTCCTGGATCGTTTGCTTTACGGCATACCGGTCCGCGGGTAATGTCACCTCGGTAGTGAGGAAATACTGCCGAAGATAAAACCCACAAGGAGATGTACATCATGCGCAATAATGTCCTGTCTTATCTCTTCCTTCCTCTGTTTGCCTGCCTATCGGTGCCCGCTCACGCCGTGACGCAAACGGTAGAGCACATGCCGCGTCCAGCAATGGCTACTGGCACCGTCGTTCAGGAGTCACCGGTCAGGATCGACCTGAACAAGGCTGATGTACAGACCCTGGAGGCCGGATTGAGTGGTATTGGCAAAGCCAAGGCCGAGGCCATCGTCGCTTATCGAGAGGCCAATGGGCCTTTTACGTCCGTTGATGAATTGCTGGAAATCAAGGGGATCGGCAACGCACTGTTGGAGCGCAATCGAGAGAAGTTGAAGGTGGAGTAAGCCATCATGAAAAGCCGGCTGGCATTGCGCTGGTCGGCTCTGGCAGCTTGGGCTGGTTATTTGTCTGTAAGCGTTCAGCCGACAAGCCCGCTCAATTGATCGACAAGCGCATCGCCAGCCCCAGCCGGGTGGGATAGCTGGGGTTCACGGATTGATTACAAAACGCCTTAGCGCATCACCTTGTCGCCAGTCTCGACCAAAAGTCAGCAGCAGTGTTTCTGGCATGGGTGGAGTTTTTCGAACTTCGGGTAAAGCCTAGGCGCAGTATGAAAAGCCTTGATACTCGGTGATGCTGCGTTCAAAACAGCCTGGTGCGCCAGCCCGGTCGGAATGCTCATTTACAACCCGTAAAGTCGAGCGCGACTCCGACCGTTCCTCGGCTGTTTTCGCCT
>NZ_VZZS01000049.1:0-5787 GCF_009650575.1 Pseudomonas sp. MNR3A
GAACCAGCGACAGCAGGCCTGCCTGGTGGTCGACCAGCAGTACGGCGGCGTCGTCTTTGTTCAGGCGGTTGTAGGTGAATTGGCTCATGGTCGTGCTCCTTCGGATGGGTTGGGTTGTTGTCTCGACTGCATGGGCACAGATTAAAAACATTGCATTTCTTGCGGTAGATAGTGAAAAACAGCCTTAGCGTTCCTTTTTTGGAACGATCAAATCGGTGCAATCTTGTTCGCGGGCAAACCCTCTCCCACAGATGCCCCATTGCCTGGGCAACCAACCTGCTCTTTACTACCCCTCAGCCCTCCCCTAGCCCCCCGAGACCACCATGCTGGCCTTCATCCAGTCTTATCCCCTGCTGCTGGGTACCTGCCTGATCTTCCTCGACCTGCTGCTCTGGCAACTGATCCCGCTGGAGCGCCGCGCCTGGCGTATCGTCACGCGCCTGGGCATCTTCGTCATCTTCAGCGCGGTTCTGCTGGCTGCCGGCATGAGCCCGCTGCAACCGCCGCCATGGGCGGACGATGTCGCGCGCAACCTGATCGCCACGGTGCTGACCATCGGCTGGTGGCTGTTCGGCGCGCGCACGGTGACGGTGGTGTTCGGCCTGCTGATGATCGCCCGCGGCAGTCACGGCGGACGCCTGCTGCAGGATGTCGTGGGGGCGCTGATCTTTCTCGCCGCGGCCGTGGCAGCGGCAGCCTATGTCCTGCAACTCCCGGTCAAGGGGTTGCTGGCGACTTCCGGGGTGATGGCCATCGTCATCGGCCTGGCGCTGCAGAGCACCCTGGCCGACGTGTTCTCCGGCATCGTGCTCAACACCACGCGGCCCTACCAGATCGGTGACTCGATCTCGATCGACGGCACCGAGGGCAAGGTGGTGGATATCGACTGGCGCGCCACGCGGCTGATCACCGGCACCGGCAGCCTGGCGGTGATTCCCAACTCGGTGGCAGCCAAGGCGCGCCTGCTCAACCACAGCCGGCCTGCCGACCGCCACGGAGTTTCGATCAGTGTGGTGGTACCCGCCAGGATCCGCCCCAAGCGGGTGTTCGATGCGCTGGAAAAAGCCCTGCAAGGCACCAGCGCCCTGCTCCCGTCACCCGCAGCGAAGGTGTCGGTGAAAGCCTCGACACTGGAATCGGTGGAATACGAGGCCAGCGGCTTTATCGCCGACGCGGCGCACAAGACCGAAGTACGCAACCAGCTGTTCGACCTCGCCCACCGCCATCTCGAGGCCAGCGGCGTGATGTGGAACCTCGACCTCGCCGTGACCCCACGCAGCCGACAGCGTGAGCTGCTCGACGAAGTGCGGGTGTTCCGTTCGCTGAGCAGCGAGGAGCGCGATGCCCTCAGCCAGCGCATGATGGCGGTGGAGTATCTGGCCGACCAGGTGATCCTGGATGTCGGCGAACAGTCCGATCACCTGCTGGTGATCGGCAGCGGCGTGGTCCAGGCATCGATCCGCAATGGCGACAAGCGGGTGGAGGCCGGGCGCATGGGGCCGGGGGAAGTGCTGGGGATCGAGGGCATCATGGACGAGGACAGCTCGTTCGCCGAATTCCGCACCCTGACCGGCTGCCTGCTGTACCGGATCGACAAGGAGCAGGTGCGCAGTTGCCTGGCCGAGCGCGGCGAAGTGGTGCAGGCGTTGAACAAGCTGCAGCGCTTCAGGCTGCAGAGCCGGGAGTCACTGCTGCTGCAGAAACCGGCAGCGGTGAAGAAGGGTGGCTTCCTGAGCTGGCTGCACAAATAAACGGGCCCTTTCGCGGGCTTATCCGCGGAAGGGCCAGCGCAATCACAACACCACGCGCAAGCACTGCCCAGCGTGATACAGCGAGAAGCCCGACTCGTAGAAGGCCGTGCGCAACGAAGGCGCACTCACCGGTTTCATCGGCGAGAACGGGATCGGCAGGTGGTCGGGATCATCCTTGAGCAGAAACTCCGCAAGGGCCCGCCCAATCACCGTGCCCGTGGTATTGCCACGACCGTTGTAGCCCGTCACCGCCACCACCCCCGACGCTGGCTCGAACAGGCGCATCAGGTGGTCGGGGGTGAAGTCGATGCAACCGGTCCAGTGCACCTCCCACTCGACCTTGCCCAGTTCAGGGAAGTAATGGCTCTGGATTCGATCGGCCCAACTGCGCACGAACCACGCCGGCTTGTTGTCGACCCGGCCCAGGCTGCCGAGCAGCAGGCGACCTTGATCATCGCGGCGGATGCTGCTGAGTACGGTGCGGGTATCCCACGAGCCCTGGCCATGGGGCAGGATCCTGTCGGCCGCCGCCCCCTGCAGTGGCTTGGAGGCGACCTGGTAGTAGTAGCCGCGGAAGAAGTGCTTCTGCAAATGGCTCCAGTCGCCCTCGGTGTAGGCGCCCGTGGAAACCACCACCTTGTCGGCGCGCACGCTGCCACGGTCGGTGGCGACTCGCCAGCCGTCGCCATCACGCGTCAGGCCTTCGACCGGCGATTGCTGGAACAGCTTACCCCCCAGACGCTGCACCGCGGCGGCCAGACCCTGGGTGTAGCCCATGGGGTTGATGGTGCCAGCGCGGCGGTCGAGCAGCGCGGCGGAAATCTTGTCGGTACCGCAGTATTCCTGGCACTCGGCCCCCCGCAGCAGTTCCACGTCGGCACCACGGCGGCGCCATTGCTCGTGGCGTGCTTCGAGGTCGGCGAGGCCCGTGGCGTTGTGCGCCATGTGCAGGTTGCCTTTATGCTGAGCCTGGCAGTCGATGCCCAGGCGTTCGATCATGGCGAAGACTTCACCGGGCGCCTCGCCCAGCACCTTGTTCAGGCGCCCGCCCTGCTCGACGCCCAGGGTTGCCTCGACGTCGTCAGGGCGAATCCAGGTCCCGGCGTTGACCAGCCCGACATTGCGCCCGGAACCGCCATGCCCAACCTTCCACGCCTCCAGCAGGACGACCGACTTGCCTTGTTCGAGCAGGTGGATCGCCGCCGACAGCCCGGTGATTCCTGCGCCGATCACGCAGACATCGGCCTTGTATTCACCGGCCAGGGCCTGTGAAGCAACGGTCGGTTGGGTGATCGATTCCCACAGACATTCTTGACGCAGTTCGGACATGGCCCGGCTCCAGCAATATTGTTCTTGTTGCAGTTGGGGCGGCATGCCGCCCAATCGCGGGACAAGCCCGCTCATACAGGGATCCCCATCGCCTGCGCGATCCTTGTAGGAGCGGCGGTTCGGCGCCCCGACTTGTCCCGCGAACCGGGGGCCAAGGCCCCCGGCCATTACATCAGTCGAACACGATCCCCTGCGCCAGCGGCAGCTCACGCGAGTAGTTCACGGTATTGGTCTGACGGCGCATGTAGCCCTTCCACGCATCCGAACCGGACTCACGGCCACCACCCGTCTCCTTCTCGCCACCGAAGGCGCCGCCGATTTCCGCGCCGCTGGTGCCGATGTTGACGTTGGCGATACCGCAATCACTGCCCGAGGCGCTCTGGAAGCGCTCGGCCTCACGGATGTCGGTGGTGAAGATGCACGACGACAGGCCCTGTGGCACTTCGTTGTTCAGGCGCAGGGCCTCTTCGAAGTCATCGTAGGCCAGCACGTAGAGAATCGGCGCGAAGGTTTCGTGGCGCACCACCTCGCTCTGCGCCGGCATCTCGGCGATGGCAGGCGATACGTAATAGGCGTTGGGGTACTGGTCGGCCAATTGGCGCTCGCCACCGAAGACCTGCCCACCCTCGTCGCGTGCCTTGGCCAGCGCGCCCTGCATGGCGTCGAACGACAGCTTGTCGATCAGTGGGCCGACCAGGTTGTCCTTGCGCGGGTCGCCGATGCGCACCTTGCCGTAGGCGGCTTTGACGCGGGCGACCACTTCGTCCTTGATCGAACGGTGGACGATCAGGCGGCGCAGCGTGGTGCAGCGTTGGCCAGCAGTACCCACGGCCGAGAACAGGATGCCGCGCACGGCCAGGTCGAGGTCGGCGCTCGGGGCAAGGATCATGGCGTTGTTACCGCCCAGTTCGAGGATGCTGCGGCCGAAGCGCGCCGCAACCCGTGGGCCTACTTCGCGGCCCATGCGGGTGCTACCGGTGGCGCTGACCAGCGGTACGCGCGGATCATCGACCAAGGCTTCACCGGCTTCACGCCCGCCGATCACCAGTTGGCTGAGGCCCTGCGGCGCCTCACCAAAGGCTTTCAGGGCCTTCTCGAACAGCGCCTGGCAGGCCAGTGCGGTCAGCGGGGTCTTTTCCGACGGTTTCCACACCACCGAGTTGCCAGCTACCAGCGCCAGCGTGGTGTTCCATGCCCATACCGCAACCGGAAAGTTGAAGGCGCTGATCACCCCAACCACGCCCAGCGGGTGCCAGGATTCACGCATGTGGTGGCCCGGACGCTCGGAGGCGATGGTCAGGCCGTAGAGCTGACGCGACAGGCCGACGGCGAAGTCGCAGATGTCGATCATCTCCTGCACTTCGCCCAGCCCCTCCTGGGTGATCTTGCCGGCTTCGATGGACACCAGCTCGCCAAGGTCAGCCTTGTGCGCACGCAGCACTTCCCCAAACAGACGCACCAGCTCGCCGCGTCGCGGGGCCGGTACGTTGCGCCAGGCTTCGAAGGCTGTTTGCGCCTGGTCGATGCGGGCGATGGTCTCGGCTTTGCCGAGCAATTTCACCGAGGCGATCTGGCTGCCGTCGATCGGCGTGTGGACAGGGTAGTCGCCCTGGGTGTGATCCGCGGCGGCGACGCCGAGGCGCTCGAGCAATGCAGCAACCATTGTGCTTCTCCTACATCGGGTGAAGGGTTGAAAAGGTGATGGGGATCAGTATTAATCCGATTACATTGCTGCAACAAACGACCTTTATTCCTCTTATCATTCCCCTGCGGAATGGTATCGCTGCCGTAGAGAGTGCCATGTCCAAACGCCTGGTTCCGTCGATGACGGCCTTGCAGTGCTTCGAGGCTGCCGCCCGCCACCTGAACTTCACTCGCGCCGCCGAAGAGCTGCACCTGACCCAGAGCGCTGTCAGCAAGCAGGTGGCACAGCTCGAAGAAATGCTGCGTCACCACCTGTTCCTGCGCATCCGCCGACGCCTGCAGCTCACGCCGGCGGGCTCGCTGTACCTGGCCGAGGTCAACAAGATCCTCACCCAGGTGGACATGTCCAGCCGCTATGTCCTCACCTATGGCGAACAGACCGAAGTATTGAAAGTAGCCACTCAACCGAGTTTTGGCGTGCGCTGGTTGATTCCTCGGCTCAAGGGCTTTGGCAAACGCCACCCGAACATCCACCTGGACATCCGCAACGAAATGGAGCCCTTCGCCCTGCTGCAGGGCTCGGCCGACGTGGTGTTCTTCTTCGGTCAGGGCACCTGGCCGGGTGCGACCTGCGTGGAACTGTTCGGCGAAGAAGTGGTGCCGGTATGCGCCCCGGAGCTACTGGCCGGACAAGTGCTGGACAGCCCCGGCGCGCTGGCCGGGCAGGTGCTGCTGCAAAGCACTTCGCGGCCGGAGGCCTGGCATGAATGGTTCCTGGAACAGGGGCTGCACACCGACAACAGCTACCATGGTCCGCGCTTCGATACCTTCTACATGGCCCTCAGTGCCGCGCAGTCCGGCTGCGGCGTGGCCCTGGTGCCGCGCTACCTGGCGGCCAAGGAGCTGGCCGAGGGCAGCCTGGTGGTGGCCTGGAACCATTCGATGCCGAGCAACGGCAAGCACTACCTGGCGTTCGCCGAACATGCCGCGGAGGTGCCCAAGGTGCGGGCGTTGGTGGAGTGGATTCGGGCGCAGTTGCCAGGGTGATGTGCTGGCGCGGCGG